>NZ_JXAC01000043.1 GCF_000814685.1 Sphingobacterium sp. T2 | reverse complement strand
GTTTCTTGCGCTTTAAGCTTTTCATCACACGTCACTTTGATGATACCATGCGTAAAATTTTCAAAGACAAATGGTTCAACTACAAAGTGACTACAGCTAAAAAAAGAAGCTGAGCGCGCTATGAGAAAGTTTAGATAATAATCTACTATCAAAATAAAAAAGGGGAAGAAACACTCCCCTTTTTTATTGAATGTCGTCTTCTTCTTTGACAGCATTGCGGTAGAACAAAGTATACGGGTCCGAAGGATATACATGCACTTCGGGATTATGTCTAAATGGAACTTCTGGATTGAATAGTTCTTCCAATGTTCTTTTTAAAAACTGTACGAAGTTGCTCTTTTGTTCGACAAGGAATTCCTCTGTAAGCACAGTTCCTTTTTTTCCAGAGAATAGCGTTCCTTCTTCTCTCATTTTTCGGGCTACATACAGATTGGGTTCTAGATGCTGGATGCCTGTTTTCTGTTCGAAGACATAAGCATAGAACATAGTCTGTACCATAGCTTTATTTTCTGTATTGGGGCCGAAGACTTTTTCTATGGAGGTGAAGGACACGGAATCGGCACCTGTCTTGTAGTCCACTATGCGTGTTTTGACTACCCCATCGGAGGTAACTACCTGATCAACTCGGTCTATAATACCGTAGATTTTTAGCATTTCCTCTTTGCCTTCTACCTGGATAGGAATACTTATCTCATAGTCTTCATCGTTTTCCAACTCGATGATACGGAAAGATTGGAAATGCTTGATATCGTATTCCAGATACATCTTGATGTATTCGTATGCAATCTTATGAAGTATGCGTTGCAAGCTGTTGAGCTCACGCACTTCTTTTATTTCCATAGCATACTCCTTTGCTATCTGGAGCAGAATAAGACTATCTATATCTTTAATTTTTTCAAGCAATATTTGGGTGGAGATGAAGTCTTCCACGCCTTTGAAGGGCTTATAGATCGCTTCCATCACATTATGTATGATGGTGCCCAGTAAATTCATCTCGAACTCCTGTGCAATGCGAGGGGGCTCTTTGATTTCTGCCACATGCTTTAGAAAAAACTGCAAAGGTGAATGCAGATAGGTCGTCAGTGCGGTGGCAGATATTTTGGCTTTGCCATCAATATATTTTTTGCGCATGCTTTGCCACACCTTGCCCTTTTTAGGGATTATTAGTTCTCCTTCTTTAGGAGGGAACAGCACAGGCTGTTGCTGTTGTTTTTTTACGAAGGTAAAGTTACTTTCGAATTCGAGTTGCTTTAGGAAGCGACTTTCCTCGCCAGAGCTACTTTCATCTACCACGCTGTTGTAAAAAATATGTATTTCCGAACTGTACTGCAGATGGCGATAGAAAAGATACGCGGACAAAGCATCTTGATTTTCTAGGATAGGTAATCCATAAGCTCTGCGTAGATTGTTGGGAATAAATGTTGGCGTGCCAGAAGTTTTCGGAAGAATCCCTTCGTTAGCACCTAGGATATATATGTTGTCAAAATTGAGACATCGGCTTTCCAATAAGCCCATAATTTGTAACCCTTCCAAAGGATCCCCCTCTATGGCGGAAGCTATTGGAGCAATGGCTTTGCGGATTAATCCTATCTGGAAAAGAATACTCAGATCCGGAATTTTTTCGAAGCCTAAATGCAGCTGGTTAAGTACCTTTTGAGTTTCTATCAGTAAGGTGGCGTCTATCTGTTTGATATGTTGATCCAATGACAAGGACTGAAGCAGCAGCTCCACCATATGTGTCAAGGTAGGGATGACCTCTTTGGAAGACGCCAAAGGGCGGAAAAAGTTGGGTAAGACGGAGGTCTTGATACTGATATCATCGAGGGCTACCTCTAACAGCTGTCTTTCGGCAATGAAGTTAAGATTTTTTGTTTTTTCGGTAGGATTTACCTTCGTCAGTGGGTTGTTGAGAAAGGTTTCTATATCCTGATAGGCGACTTTAGTCTTCTTTTGATGGGAAATACGTTCGTGTACGTTCATCCATAAATCCAATATCCCATAAATTGGAGACTGAGTCAACGGAAAACCAGTGGTGATATTCACTTTTATGTCTGGTAAACTTTGCAAGAGAGGTACTAGCAAGGTTTCGTCGGCGAGAAGGACAGCCGACGTTTTCCCTTCCTGTTCATGTTTTTGTAGTACGTCATACAGGAGTTTGGTCTGGCTGACTTTGCCAGTGGCGGCATACACATGTATGTCATCCTTTCGGGATCCGATAATGTTGGGTGTGTCGCCCAAAGCATTATGCAAGCCGTGATGAAAAATGTTTCGACGGATAAAAAGCCCTGCCTCCTGCTGGTTGTCTTCGAGGTAGTAGGCATCCACATCGAAATAGAAAAGAGCTTTGTCCTCTTCCTGCCATTGTTTGAACAGTTTAACTTCAGCTGCACTTAATGCGTTGAACCCTACAAACAGAACCTTTTTAAAAGGGGCTGTCAAAGAGGCCGCATCGAGAATACCTTCTGCAAGCTTTCTATATACTGTAGGATAGTTGGTTTGTCTATTGTCGTTAAGCTTTTGCTTGAAAGCACGGTACAGCTTAGGGAGTCTTTTCCATAGCCTCAAAAAACGTTCCTGCAGTCCCGTATGTCCTTGCATGCTGAATGCCTGCCAGAATTTTCGGATAAACTCCTGCTGCTCGGGAGTTAGATGTTGAAACTCTAGGTCGATTTTGGCAATGTCGTAGAGCTCCATGTATATATGGTCTACATTGACTAGGTCGTAATCCAGCTGTCCAAAGTCGCTGAGAATGATTTCTGCTATAGGATAAAATTCTTCTAAAGTTTCAGGCTCTCTTCCTTCTTCGCGGAGAAGTTCGTTATGCAGCTGGTATAAGTAGAAAAACTGCGTTAGTGGACTGGCTTGCTCATCGTCGGTGGCACGCCMTAGAAATTCTTGAATAGTGAAAACATGAGGAGACCAGATGGCGTGACCATATTCATTGGCCAAGTGTTTTTTCAAATATGTAATAGGACGCTTGTTGTTGAAAACAATAGCTATATCGGACAACTCCAGCCCGAAACGTTTCTTTATATCTTGTGCTACTAATGCCAAAAATGCTGTGCTCATACCTTTCAGATTGTTATAGTTTGACCTCCACCAGATCGTCCATCTTAGCGTAAAACAGATAGCCACGAACGTTCGTATATCCTAGATTTTGAAGAGCTTTCATGTAATTCTTAATTTGTTTTTCATGCTTGAAATAGTTGTCGTTGGTGAATTTAAAATCTAGGATAATAGATTCCTGCTCGCCTATGAAAACTTTGTCCGGTCGTAGGGTCTCTCCTTCATCGTTAATAATGGCAGCTTCATTTTTGATGGTATATCCACCTGTCAGCCATTTGTTGATAAGAGGATGATGCCATATCCTTGCTATTTGTTCTTCCAATTCGGTTTTGTCGTTGGCAGCCAATACCCCTTCTTCCATATAGCGATGGATGATTTTAGGTATATCCGATTCTGTGGTAGCTTCAGCCATCACTTCGTGAGCCAAGATACCGTATCGGGAAGCTTTTTCCATGAGTAAGATAGTGTTGATATTTCTCTCATTAACCTTTTCAAGGTTTTCTTCTATCTTTCGTGATGTAGGGTAGTGCGTCAATGCCAAAGTACCGGCATGGTTCTTCCTCTTTTTGTGCATTCGGTGGTATGGGATTATCTATAGATAGACTGTATCCTGTTAAAGGGAAAGGAGATTCTTCTTTGGTCAACACCTGATAGACTATATCGGAAATCAGATCGTTTTTAATATCCAATATTCTGCCTTCTTTCTTATCTTCTTTTTCGGCGAAGGCTGGTGCTGTAATATATATATGTTCTACCGCTCTTGTCGTCGCCACATAGAGTGTATTGAGTGAATCCATGTAGTTGAACAGTTTTTCTTCAAAATATTGCTTGTAGAAAAGGGATTGACCGAGCGAAGAGGTGTATTTGATAGGTATTCTTCCGAGCTGGTGGAACGGGGTATCCTCCGTGTCAATCCAGAAGTCTCCGTTAGGTTTGCCGTCCAATGACCATGAGCAGAAAGGGATCATCACCACATCGTACGCTAGGCCTTTGGACTTGTGTATGGTGGTGACCTCTATGGCGTCGATTTTACCGGCAGATGGGATAACAGCTTTATGTCCGTCTTCTTCCCAAAATTCCAGAAATTGATTTATGCCACGCTCTCCATTTGCAGTAAAGTTGCCGACCACATCTTTGAAGGCTAGAAGATAAGGTAGGTGAACATTGTTTGGTGAGGTGAATCCATAAAGCTCGATAAGCTTTTCGATAAGATGGATGAGCGGCAAGGCTTGCAGGGTATCCCATTCCGACAGTAAGGCTGTAGGAAGAATGTTGTCTAAAGCATGGAGGTTATTATCTTTAAATTTCAGCCATTCATTCCCGTTCAAAACTTTGTTGATTTTGGATAATCTGATAGAGATAGGCCATCCGGGCGTGATGTATTACGTGCTTATCACTGGTATACACCAAAGCTTTCAGTGTTTCAATAAGCAGGTTTATGGCGTCGTTGTTGACCAAAGATAGTGCATCGCCCGAGATGACTTCATACTGAAGTCCTGCAGCATTTTTGTGCTCCATAAGTTTTTGTATGACGAGCAGCACCTGTTTATTGCTTCGTACCAGAATGCCTATTTGTTTAGGTTTGTAGCGGCCAGAAGATATCCATTCCGTTACTTTGGCACAAAGTCGGTTGATACTTTCTTCTTCTACCTGATTGGCTCGCCTTCTACTATTCTCTACCGTGAGGTACTCAATCTCTATAGAACCTTGAGGATTCTCATCTCCCACCTTGAATGATGGAATCAGCTGGCTACAGCTGTCGTAGGCTCTGAGGAGCAAGGTGTCGTTTTGTGATGCATGCCACCACTGTAATCCCTCCTCGGACAACTCTGTATCAGCAATTTTGTTGAGCAGTTGCTGAAGCTGTTGAGGTATAGTTTCATATAGGTAGTTGTTGAAGCGTATGATGTTGGGCAAGCTTCTATAGTTGACGTCTAGGCTGCCTATGTCGATAAAATGCTTCTTCTGCTCTTCCGACAGATGGAAGGTTTTCATGACCTGTTCTTCCACCTGTTGGAGGAGGATGCGCCAGTCGCCGTTTCGCCAACGATAGATACTTTGCTTTACGTCGCCCACGATAAGATGTTCGTTGAGCTGTCCTTTGGCATTACTAAGTGCGTTGAGCAGCAGAGGACTGTAATTCTTCCACTGGCTGCGGGAGGTGTCCTGAAATTCGTCGAAGAGGAAATAGTTGTAGCGATTGCCTATCTTTTCCCATATGAAGGTTGGGTCTTGATTTTGATCTAGCCCCAGCCTGCTCAGCAGAATCTGAGAGTCCGAGATTAGCTGAGCATTATTTTCCTTTCGCCATTGACTTAGCAAATCCGACATCTCCTTCAGCAACCTCAGATAATATAAGTTGCTTTGGACGGCCTGATAGGCGAGGAAGGTAGGCAGAAGGCTTTTTAGTGTGACGAACTGTTCTAATATCGGCTTAAATCGTTCTTTGAGGTCGTAGCGAATGTTTTTGTCCTGATCGGTGAAGGCATCGTTGTTGTCAATAAGTTTGATGAATTTGTCCAACGTTTTGATAAGGTCGGAATTGGAAAGCTTATGGACTTTAGACGATGTGTTGTTGGCCGAGACAAGAGGGTTTTTTGACTTATTCTTCATCTCATTGGCATCCACGAATAATGCCTTGAACATGTCTTGGAAGGCCTTTATCGCTTCGCTAAGACTATCTAAGTAGGATTTTGTCTTTTCGTAGATCTCGTTGTTCAGAAGATTGAACAGCCGATGGGTGTCAGCAGAGGCTAAAGCCCCGTCAAATTCTTGGAAGTTTTCGCTGAAAATAAGCTCCGCCAGCTGACTTAGCTGGTTGCGGTAATTCCAGTTTTCGTTGTTGTTTATCTTTTTCTCCGCAAAATCGATGATCCATTCCAGCAGTTGAGGCTTTTCGTCTAAAGATTCATTAAGCATACGGGTAAGGTCTGCTTTGACCTTACTGGTGTTCATTTCAATTTTGTATGCTGCATCGAGGTTAAGTTCATAGGTAAATGACCGTATAACCTTCTGTGAGAAACCATCGATAGTGCTGATGGTGAAATGACTATAGTCGTGCAGGATCTTGCGAAAGACACGTAAGGCTTTCTGCTGGATGACGTTTTCCGACCACTCACTATTCTGTTGTAAAAGTGGTTTTCTATAATCGTCAATTTTTTTGGAGGTGTCACCTACTGCCAATCCTCGTAGCACGAGAAGGATGCGTTCTTTCATTTCGGCAGTAGCCTTATTGGTGAAAGTGACGGCCAAAATTTCACGATAGCTGTTTTCGTTGGTCAACAGCAGGGTAATATAATGTAACGTAAGGCTGAATGTTTTTCCCGAGCCGGCGGAGGCTTTGAGAATCTTCAAAGGAGCAACATGCGTCATGGCGATAATACGATTTGGAAGATTGAAAATACAGTTAAAAGCGCAATATGGCAAGTTATTTCCTTAGGAAAGTCGTAACTCAGAGGCCGTGTCCCTATAAATGTCAGATAATCAGCTTTTGTAGAAAAGTGGTTGATTGATAGAATAATTTATTCTTTTTGTCAAAAAATTTTTATCTTTGCGTCCCCTCTTACATGAAGTACGGGGGATATGTTGAATACATAATTAATTAAAAAAGAATGGCAACTAAAATCAGATTGCAAAGACACGGTAAAAAAGGAAAACCTTTTTACCATGTAGTAGTAGCAGATTCACGTGCTCCACGTGATGGTAAATTCATTGATCGTTTAGGTTCGTACAACCCTAACACTAATCCTGCAACTATCGTTTTGGATTTCGACAAAGCTTTGGATTGGTTGAACAAAGGTGCACAGCCTACTGACACTGCTCGCTCTATTTTATCAGCAAAAGGTGTTTTATACAAAAAACACTTATTGGGTGGTGTTAAAAAAGGAGCTTTTGATGAAGCTACTTTAGAGAAAAAATTTGCTGCTTGGTTAGAAGCTAAAGAAGCAAAAATCGCAGGCACGAAAGAAAGCCTAGCGAAAGCTAAAGAAGAAGCTAAAAAAGCGGCTCTTGCTGCTGAGAGGCTGCCATAAGAAAGCTGAAAAAGCTGCGGCTATCGCTGCTAAAAATGCTCCTGCTGCGGAGGAAGCTCCTGCAGAAGAAGCTGCTGAAGCTACAGAAAGCAACGAAGAAACTGAAGGATAATTCTTTCATAAAGTATTCGGAAGAGCCGATTCATCAAATGAATCGGCTTTTTTTGCTATTTTTGGGATTTCTAGATTCATAAAATGACAGTAGAAGAAGGTTTTTATATAGGATATGTATCCAAGACGCGTGGCCTGAAAGGGGAAGTGCAGCTGTACTTTGAGTTTGATGCGTACGACGAGCTGGACTTGGACGTGATATTTTTGGAAGTAAACAAGAAACTGGTTCCTTATTTTGTACAAAGTATCAAGTTACACAACAACAGTACGGGCTATGCATTTTTCGAAGATATAGACCATATAGATAAGGCCCAGCCTTTGGTGCATCGTAAGATGTACCTTCCGAAGGATAAGCTACCGGAGCGAGATCCCGACGACTTCCGTTATACGGACCTGATAGGCTTTTTGGTCATCGACGAGCAACATGGACGAAGTTGGGAGGAAKTACCGAACGAGTTCGCAAGAATTCCAACATGCGAGTTTGTGGCCACAGTGGATATGATGGTAAAGAATTGATGTTCCCTCTTTCGGAAGATTTGATACTGGATATTGATGTGGAGGAAGAAATTATAGAGGTAGATTTACCGGAGGGATTAGTCGATTTGTATAAGGAATAATAGGAAGAACATACCGTTCTTCCTTTTTATTTTATAAGTCTATAGTAACAAAAATAGCGTAATAGTATAGCAGGATTGTAGACTAAATTATAGATAAATTTTGTTGTTATCATTCTATTCGCGATATTAGCGGGGCTTATAGAGAAAGGCGGAGGGAATAGACCCTGTGAAGCCTTAGCAACCTGACGGAGGTCAAGGTGCTACATTCTACCCCTTGTGGGAAAGATAAGTCAGTGAAAAGCCCATCTCTTAGTCTTTTCTCTAAGCCTAAACTGAAATAACAACATGAAAATTATAGACCATATCAAGAATGACAAAGGGAAAAACTTTGTTCTCTTTTGAGCTGTTGCCTCCGGCCAAAGGTCAAGGCATCCAAAGTATTTTTAATACAATGGATGAACTAATGGAGTTTAACCCTCCGTTTATTGATGTTACATACCATAGAGAAGACTATCTGTATAAGCAGCACCCTAATGGGCTTCTAGAGCGCGTAGCCTATCGTAAGCGGCCGGGAACGGTAGCTATATGTGCTGCTATCATGAATAAATATAAGGTGGATGCCGTGCCTCACCTGATATGTGGTGGTTTCACCAAGGAAGAAACCGAAAATGCACTCATAGATTTGGACTTTCTGGGGATAGACAATGTATTGGTTTTACGTGGTGATGCCCGCAAGGGTGATCCTGATTTTATTCCTACTCCTGGAGGGCACGCCTATGCTACGGAACTACTGGCACAGGTCGTAGATATGAACAACGGCAAATACTTGCATGAAGATATAGAAGGATCGAAAACGAACTTCTGTATAGGAGTGGCTGGCTATCCGGAAAAGCATTTCGAAGCTCCCAACTTCAATACCGATTTCAAAATGGTTGAAAAAAAAGGTGGAAATGGGCGCCAACTTCATCGTAACCCAAATGTTTTATAACATCG
This sequence comes from Sphingobacterium sp. T2, assembly GCF_000814685.1. Classification (GTDB taxonomy): domain Bacteria; phylum Bacteroidota; class Bacteroidia; order Sphingobacteriales; family Sphingobacteriaceae; genus Sphingobacterium; species Sphingobacterium thermophilum. The sequence continues at coordinate 15,185 of NZ_JXAC01000043.1, read as the reverse complement.
ATAGATACAAGGAGTTTGTGATAAAATGTCGTGACAACGGTATTGATGTTCCTATCATTCCGGGGCTGAAACCTTTGACCAACAAGAAACAACTGATTTCCTTGCCAAAAATCTTCCATCTAGATATTCCGGAAGAACTCAGTAGCGCTATCGAAGAATGTAAAACGAATGCCGACGTACAGAAAGTAAGTACAGAATGGATGGTAAATATGTGTAAGGAGCTTATCGACTTTGGAGTACCTGTATTGCACTTCTACACGATGAGTAATCCGGGGCCAACGAAAAAGATTGTAGAACAATTAGCATAATAAGAGGGGATTTCTTCAGAAAATCCCCTCTTTCCATTGATAGCGGAGAGCGTGTTAGAATTTTATTCCCACACCGAATCCTAGTAAGAAAGGATTGATATCCACTTTTGCAGGAATGTGTAGTCCTGCGGCTAGATTGGAAGCATCTACGTTTACGTCTGTCTTTAATAGGATGTTTTTCACATCAAGATTTAAGAAAATATTTTTGGAAATGTTGATATCGGTACCTAGTTGCATGGCAAAGCCGAAGGTGTTATCATAGCTGATATCTTTTACGGTATTTCCGGCATCCGGATTGTAAAAGATTGTATAGTTTACACCTGCGCCTACATATGGCTTCCATACCTTGTTAGGACGGAAGTGGTATTGCAAAGTAAGGGTAGGAGGCAGCAGCCACACATCTCCTAAGTCTACATTGGCATTGGCAGCACCGCCGATAGCCGAAAGATCGGAGTTAGTAGTATGAACATTATGCTTTGTTGTTCCTAAAATCAGTTCGGCCGCAACATTTTTCGAAAAGAAATAAGTGATGTCTAATTCCGGAATAAATGTGCTAGATACAGACACATTGCCTCCGATGGTCGAAATTTCTGCGTTCTCCACGGGTACAACACCTACTCCTCGAAGACGAATCTGCCATTTATCATATTCTTGGTTTTCCTGAGCTTGAGCAAACCCTAATGAGAAAATTAATCCTGTTACGATAGATAATATTGCCCTTTTCATATCAATTAATTTAGTTGTTTGTATAACCAAATGTAGGAGGCAATCGTATTTTTACAAGTGATTTATGTCAGTATTAATAATAGTTTAGACAACTTGTTTTTATAAGCAAGAATGATGTTTGTTATTTTGGAAATGAAAAAGGAGAGGTTAGGAAAAGCAAAAGAAAAGCAAAAGGAGGTCATTGACCTCCTTTTTATATGTTATGATCCTTTTTTGACTTCTTTGGCCCAAGAATCCTTTAGGGTCACTGTTCGGTTGAACACTAGTTTTTCTGCAGTAGAAGAGGTGTCTAGGTTAAAATATCCAAGACGGATAAATTGATAACCTTTTCCTGCTACCGCATTGGCTAAGTCCGGTTCGATGTAGGCTTTAGGAACAACCTTCAAGCTTTCCGGATTCAACACTTTTCGGAAGTCTTCTTCTGCAGCAGGGTTTTCCACGTTAAACAATCTGTCATACAGTCTTACTTCAGCTTCTTTGGCGTGAGCTGTAGATACCCAGTGGATGGTTCCTTTAACTTTTAGTCCTGAAGTATCTTCACCTGATTTAGAATTCGGTACATATGTACAGTATACTTCGGTCACTTTGCCGTTTTCGTCCTTCTTGAAGTCGTGGCATTCTACAATATAAGCATGTTTAAGACGTACAGAAAGTCCAGGACCTAGACGGAAGAATTTTTTTGGAGGATTTTCCATAAAATCTTCACGTTCTATCCATAGCTCTTTAGAGAAAGGAATGACACGAGAACCGTCTCCGCCTTCCACCTCGGGATTATTTTCGCCGATAAGTTCTTCTACCTGACCTTCCGGATAGTTGGTGATAATCAGTTTTATCGGATCCAAAACGGCCATACGACGCCATGCTGTCTTGTTCAGGTCTTCACGGATGCAGAATTCCAACAAGCTGACGTCAATCATGTTTTCACGCTTTTGGATACCTATGCGCTCACAGAAATTGCGTATACTTTCTGGCGTATAACCACGGCGGCGTAGTCCTGAAATTGTAGGCATGCGAGGGTCATCCCAGCCTTCTACATATTTTTCGTTGACAAGCTGTAGCAACTTCCGTTTACTCATCACCGTATAGCTGAGGTTGAGTCGGGCAAATTCATATTGCTTGGATGGAAAAATTTCCAGTTGCTCGATCAACCAGTCGTATAGCTGGCGGTGCGGTACAAACTCCAAGGTACAGATTGAATGGGTTATCTTCTCGATAGAATCGGATTGGCCGTGAGCAAAGTCGTACATTGGATAGATGCACCACTTGTCGCCTGTGCGGTGGTGATGTGCGTGCTTGATACGGTAAAGAATAGGGTCACGCATGTGCATGTTTGGACTGGCCAAATCAATTTTTGCGCGGAGCACCTTCTCTCCATCCTTATACTTACCTTCACGCATCTCTTGAAAGAGTTTTAAATTCTCTTCGATGGAGCGGTCGCGGTAAGGAGTAGGGATGCCTGGTTCGGTAGGAGAGCCTTTCGCTGCGGCAATCTCTTCCGGTGTGCTGTCGTCCACATATGCTAATCCTTTTTTGATTAATTTGACAGCGTATTCGTATAATGTCTCGAAATAATCCGAGGTATATAATTCTTCAGCCCATTGGAAGCCCAACCATTTGATATCGTTTTTGATGCTTTCCACATATTCTGTATCTTCTGTCACAGGGTTGGTGTCATCAAAGCGGTAGGTTGGTTTTTCCGTTGTATTTTTGTGCCAAGCCGAAATTAAGGCAGATAGACTTAGCATGGCCTATATGGAGGTAGCCATTAGGCTCTGGAGGAAATCTCGTCAATACTCGACCGCCATGTTTTCCTGTTCGAATATCTTCTTCGATGATTTCTTCAATAAAATTTAACGATTTTTCTTTTTTTTTCTTCCTCAATCATAAGGACAAAGTTACTCATTAATGCGATAAAAAGCAGATAGTTGAATAAAAATAAATTGATAAAAACCATCCAATTGAAATTGTTTATAAATTAGAGGTATGCGAAATCGAAGAATCATCCTGACCAGTATCCTATTAATGCTGTTCAATATATGTGTTTGTGTTGCAGGAGGTAAGTCTCCTAAGCCAGTATTGCTGGTGTATGGTGGGTCTGTAGAAGCCTATATGGCTGCTGCTCAGGCTGCAATTTCCGGTGTGCCGACAGTCTGGGTGGACAATTCTTCTACTTGGCGTAAAAGTCTATCGACAGCTAGTGAATCCGTACAATCCGACCTGATGCTGGACGGTGGAGCTTGGAAGTATATCTTAAGAAAGACCTCCGTATATGAGGCATAGAGGCCCTGCGTAGGGATAGTACTTTCAAGAGAGATCTTATGCGGTTGTCATCTATGCAACCAGCAAAAAAGGAGCTGTTGACAGTCATCCACCAGCAGGACATCGAAAAAGTCTCTGAATCTTCTAAATCTTGGGAGATCAAGCTTACCAATAAGCAAAGCTTTCAGGTGAAATATGTGCTCGACGCAAGCAAAGAGAGTAAGTTGTGTCGTATGGCCAATGTCAAAGCGGACGACAATGTCAAAGTACTGCGGTCAACGGTATTGTCTCTTCCGCAGTCAAGGGCGCTAATATTTGTAGGGGAGGATCAAGGAGAAATAGAAGTGGCATACCTACACGAAGTTGTTCCGGCAGAAAATAATCTTTTTGTGTTGAAGGCTAAAGAAGGCTACAACCTGCCTTATCGTGTAGCTTTGGGGCAGACAGTAGGAGCTGTAGTATCGTATTGTGCATTTTTCAAGACTTCAACGGATAAAATTGATCTGAGAGTACTGCAGAATGAATTGTTAATGTACAGAAGCCGCCTGCTCCCTTGTGTGGATATTAGTGTAGAGGACAAACATTACTCTTCTCTTCAAAGGATATTCTTGACCGGTATTTTGCCATTGAACCAGAAGGAAGGAAAGCTTTATTTCAATGGGCAAGATTCTGTAAAACTGGCGGATGTAAAAGAAGAGCTTAAGCGATTGTTTTCACGCACACAGCTTTGGTTTGTAGACCACAATCCAGAATATCTTACATTAAAAAGTACGATAAGTCTTCTGAAGTTTGCCGCTTTTCGTGGGGATGAACTGGATAAGGAAATAGAGCAGAAGTGGAAAAAGGAGTTTGGTTTTGAACAAGATTACAATCCCGAAAGGCTAATCAGCAAATATGAGTTTGCGGTGTTGTGGGATAAGTATGCATCACCATTTTGGGTTAAGCGCAGTCAAAATGGCGATGCTATAATCCGTTGATCATTCGGTTACTTCCAACAATCTGTCGCGTAATAGCAGACATGCACCGTAGGCTGCTAAATCATCCGTATGGTTAGATATGATGATTTTGGTGTCGCGATTTACTGTCGAAAGGGAATATTTGTTGATAGCATTTTTCAATGGCAAGCTTAGGTATTCATCGGATTTGGCTACCACGCCGCCTACGATGATAAGCTCAGGGTTAAAGATATTTATCAAGGCAGCAACACCTCTCCCCAGACGGTCTCCAATGTAGTTGATAGCTTCAATACATAGGTTGTCATCTTTTTTGGCAGCGTGGATGATGTCACTTAGCTTTACGTCGTTGATGTCAGGAAATTTCTTTGTTAAGGTGCTTGTTGCGCCCTTTTTGATTTCTTCAATGACTTTTCTGCGAAGGGCATAGCCTGAAGCTTCTGTTTCTAGACAACCTTTCTTGCCGCATTTACATATGATGTCGTTGTCGAAAATAGGGATATGTCCGAATTCACCAGAAAATCCTGATTTTCCATAATACAGTTTGTTGTCTATAAGGATACCCAGACCTATACCGTTGTCCACATTGATAAACAGGGCGTCTTTGGCTTCTTTAAGAATTCCGCTAGAAAATTCGGCGTAAGCCAAAGCTTTGGTGTCATTTTCCAAAAATGTAGGGATGCCGATGTGCTGCTCGAAGAAATTCGATAGCGGATCCTCATAAAAGTTGAAATAACTGTACGAATAGCCTGTACGATAGTTGATACGTCCTGTCAAATTGATTCCTACGCCGAGAATCTTGGTTTTGTTGATATGATGTTTTTCGATAAAGGTTGTTATTTCCTTACAGATGCTTAACAAAGATTGTTCGTTGTTCTCCAACAGAAAAGGGATATTATTCATTTTTCGATAAGATGTCCTTTTTCATGTTAATGAGGCATATGCTAAGGTGGTCATTAGCGACCTGTACACCTACGAAATAGGCAGAGTTGGCTTCCAGACCGTAGGTGCTTGGCTTTCTACCTACAGTAGAAGTGGTCTTCCCATAATCTTTTACGAGCTTATCCTGCATAAGTTCGCTGATAGACTCATTGATTTTGGGGATGCTTATATTGAATGTTTTACTTAGTTCCGCTATGGTAGCTGTTTCATGCGTTGCAAAATGGGCAAGAATCTTTTTCTTCAGTTTAATGTTTTTGTAGGCTACACCATTTTTATTTGCCTCATGTAAATCTTTAAAGAAATTTGACGTCATACTACGTTAAGCTAAAGTTTCGGTAAAAATACCAAATATATTTCGGATATTATTTTAAATATATTTATTAATAAAGTTTTGATAAAATAAAATTTTTAAATATAATTGGAACAGAAAAAGAGTTGCTGACTAATTTATAGTAAATCTAAATTATTTTGAGTTTAAAACCTAATTTGTAAACTATCTACTTTAACTTATTTATAAGGTGAAAAACAATTCGTATAAAACCAGACATCCTCTGTCGTGGATTCCTACCACGTGGTTTGCTATGGGGCTTCCTTTTGTGGCTTTGTCCAGTGCAAGTACGATTATGTACAAGAATCTAGGCGTTTCGGATACACAGATAGCATTTTGGACTTCGTTGATTATGCTGCCTTGGACGTTGAAGCCACTGTGGGGACCCTTTTTGGAGTTGTATAAAACTAAAAAGTTTTTCGTTTATGTCACGCAGATATTTACGGGGATCTTGTTTGGACTAGTTGGATTGACTTTACAGCTTGATTCATATTTCAGCTTCAGTATTGCCATTCTGACTATTATAGCGTTGAGTGCTTCTACTCATGATACTGCGGCTGATGGAGTGTATCTCAATGAGTTAGATGCGACAAACCAAGCTAAATATGTGGGGTGGCAAGGAGCATTTTACAATATAGCCAAGGTATTTTCGGGTGGCGTGCTGGTATATCTGGCAGGCCTGCTGGAGCAGAAAATAGGTATTGCCAATGCTTGGATGGTGGTTATGTTCTGCTATGGAATTTTGATGGTGGTGTTAGGCTTGTATAATTCCCGTGCTTTGCCTTCATCACAACAGGAGGTGAAACCTACTTCACTAAAAGAGGGGATGGCGACACTTAAGGATGTGATAATAACCTTCTTTCAGAAGAAAAATATCTGGTTTAGCTTACTTTTTATTGTTTTTTATCGTTTTGCTGAAGGTCAAGCTATAAAGATTGTTCCACTTTTCTTCAAGGCCGAACGAGTAGAAGGCGGATTGGGTTTGAGTACTTCTGAAATAGGAATGTTGTATGGTGTGTTTGGTGCGATAGCTTTCGTGCTTGGGTCTATTTTGGCGGGAAATTTCGTTGCTAAAAGAGGATTGACACGCAAGACACTGATGACTTTGTGTGCTTTTTTTAACGTGCCTTTTGCTGCTTATGCTTTGTTAGCCTTTTTTGTGCCCACAAATCTGGTACTTATAGCTTCGGCAGTAGTGGTGGAATATTTTGGGTATGGCTTTGGTTTCGTGGGGATTATTCTATTTACCATGCAAAATATAGCTCCCGGAAAATATAAGATGGCGCATTATGCCTTCGGAAGCGGTATTGTGAATCTGGGCTTTATGCTGCCGTCTATGATTAGTGGCGGCTTAAGTGATTGGATGGGATACAAAATGTTCTTTATCTGGGTGTTGATATCGACTATTCCAGCATTCTTGGTGTCGTGGTTTGTGCCGCTTCGGAAGCCTGAAGAGGAATAGTTTTTTCTGTAAAATTTTTTCATTAGAGGAAAGATTTGTGAAGGATTGTTGTTTTATATATAATAAAAAAATTTAAAAACTTATTGATTTATATTTTATAATTTTTAAATTAGTAGTTGGTTTTTTAAGTTTGATTCTGAAAGAAGCGAAAAGTCGTCTATTTTTAATTATAAAGGTCAATAGATAAATCTCTTGTTATGCGATATTCAGCCTGTATCATAGTTGTACTTTTGTTAATAAGTTCTTGGGCTTGGGGGCAGCTTAAGACAGATCTTATCATTGTGGGAGGAGGAGCCAGTGGCACTACAGCGGCTATCCAGTCTTCCCGCCTAGGGGTGCGTAGTATAATCATAGAGGAAACCCCTTGGTTGGGAGGCATGTTGACCGCTGCTGGCGTGTCAGCCATTGATGGAAATCACCGTCTTCCTTCGGGCCTATGGGGTGAGTTCAGGGAAAAGCTTTATGCTCATTATGGTGGACCAAAGGCTGTAGAAACAGGATGGGTGAGCAACACCTTGTTTGAGCCTAAGGTGGGCGCTAGGATTTTACAAGAAATGGTTTCTGCGGAACCTCATATCTCTGTGTTGTTTAATACCCGATGGAAGTCTGTTGCCAAGACAGATTCAGGTTGGATAGTGCATGTTACCGATTTAAAGACGGGCAAATCTGCTACGATAGAAGGTAAGCTGCTCATAGATGCTACAGAATTGGGGGATGTGATGGCATATTTGAAGGTTCCCTATTATTTGGGCATGGATAGTCGTGAGCTTACCAAGGAAAAGTTTGCTCTGGAACAAGGAAACGATATCGTGCAGGACTTGACTTATGTCATTACATTGCGCGACTTTGGTCCTGGTGCGGATAAAACAATAAAAAAGCCTAAAGGATATAATAAAGAAGAATTTGCAGGATGTTGTGATATTTCCGACCCTGCCACTTTTAACAAGGATAACAACGACTGTTTCAAAATGGTTACCTATGGTCGTCTTCCCAATGGAAGATTTATGATTAACTGGCCTAAGAAAGGTAACGATATTTATCTGAATATCATAGAAAAAACTCCGGAGGAGAGGGCCAAGTTGCTGGAAGAAGCTAAGCAGATGACTTTGCGCTTCGTGTACTATATCCAGCATGAACTTGGTTTCAAAAATCTAGGAATAGATTACGATCAATATCCTACCAAAGATGGATTTCCTATGATTCCTTATCATAGGGAGTCGAGAAGACTCAAAGCCAAAGCTTTGTTTGCGCTTCAACATGTGATGACACCTTACGACACTCCGGAAAAGTACTATAGAACAGGTATTGCGGTAGGAGACTACACGATAGATCATCATCACTATAAATACGGAAATGCGCCTGAAATAGATTTTGTGAAGATTAGAGTGCCTTCTTACAATGTTCCTATGGGGGTCCTTCTTCCGGAGAATTTTGAAGATTTAATCGTCGCGGAGAAAAGTATTGGTGTTACCAACATCGTGAATGGAGCGACACGCCTTCAGCCAGTGGTGTTGGGCATTGGTCAGGCATCAGGGGCCTTGGCTGCCTTAGCAATAAAGCAGGGGAAAAAGCCTTCTGAAGTGTCTATCCGGGAAGTGCAGGCTGTACTCCTAAAACATAAGGTCTTTATCATGCCATTTATTGACGTGCAGCTTGCAGATCCACATTTCGAGATTTTGCATAAAGTGGGTGCAACAGGTATATTAAAAGGCTACGGTGTTCCCTATAAATGGGCAAACCAAACGTGGTTTTATCCGGAAAGAGAAATCAGTGAGTATGAACTTGTTCAAGGGTTGCGTTTATACTTTCCTGTTTTGGCCAATAAATGGGAGGCCTCGGGAGAGCCCTTGACTGTGCAAGGGGCAATTAATATTCTCAAGTCGATTGATGTTGCGGTCGATACGGAGAAAATAGCGCAGGTTCTTACAAAATATGGATTTGTCGGACAAGTAACTGCAGAGACTACGTTAAATCGTCGTTGGACTGCCGTTCTGATCGAAGATATTCTGAAAGTTTTTGAGCGTGACGTAGATTTTAAGGGAAATTTAGTAGAGACTAGAAATTAATTTTCATAGCTAAACCTATAATCATAGAATGAGAAGAACACATTTACTGTCGGGGCTGCTGATGGCAGGCCTCCTATGTACGGGACTACAAAATCTTAAAGCACAGACAACGAAGGCATATCAATTATCTTCATCAAACCTCAAAACCTTAAAAGAAACGAAAGTGGGCAGTATTGCGCGACTGGATAGTTTTCTGACGGTAGATTTTCCGAAGATAAGATACGATAAGGTAGTGGCACCAGGTCCTCAATTTATTATCTCCGATGATCCGGAATATATACGAGTGCCAGAAGCCATAGTTCTGCAAGAGGAGGTTAATCCTGGAGCGGTACGATTATATGTATATAATGTCAATGGGGTCAAAGAGCCTCAACAGATGAAAAGAAAGATTACAGCTGTGCTCAAAAATATGGGTGCGGAGCCGTTGACTTTCAGGATGCTTAAATACTCATCGCAGAAACCTTCTACAAATTACTTCCAGATAGGAAAAAAGGGCCTTGAAGATTTCTTTAAATCCAATGTTGAGAATGATGTGCGTAAGGTTAATCCGGGAGAGGTTATCGCTATAGATGAGCTTCTGGAAAAAAATGTGGTAGAATACGATCAACTGGTGCATGGATTTTATGAGTTTGTGGTGGATCAACCAGCACAGATTAGCATCCTACAGACAGCACCAGAAAACTATGGGCCTGATGTTTTTCCTACGATAAAAACCTTGATTCCTCATAGTCATGAAAATGCCGGTCGTGGTCTTTTTGGGGTTTCCAACTATACTGTTCAGGCGTTGGATACGCTAGATACCCGTCACGGAGTTAAGCAGCTTATCATTGCTGACGGTAATGACGACCCATGGATAACGGGAACAATAGGTCCGAAGAAAGAGTTTGCCCAGAATGCCGGCAACTATGGCGTCATGTATAAGACAAAGATTAGATGGAAGAGCACGGACGGTAAAGGTTTGGCTCTGATTACGTGGAACTCCCGTTCTGCCGACAACAAATGGTGTGGTGGCATGGGACTTACTATGGAGCTGAAGGGTAGTCAAGGGCAGTCGGTGGTAAGGCAGCTGCCTTCGGATGTATTGGTAACAAGAGCTGCTCCAGAAGCTATTTTAATTGAAGTATACAAGCCCGATCCGACAAAAGAAATTCAAGGAGATAGAGTTTATCTACTCTCCACCTGGAGCTTCATGTTTGCCGACGCCGTTGGTATTTGTTCCTATAGATTTGTAGTTGCTTTCTATATGAAATTCAGACTAATAGTGTTTTTGGGCATTCTTTTAAACGGTTGCGTATCATCTTCTAAGCTTTCGAGTAACCATAAGGATGCAGAATTTTATTTGAAAGATGAAGTAAGACCCGCCTTGCAACAAAACTGTTTTTTGGGAGCTTATTATCGTAAGGTCGTAAGTAGTAGAGATTATTGGAAGGGCATAGAAGGGGAAGTTATTTTACCCTTTATGGAATTCGACGAAAGCAGAAAGAATTCGCAAAAAATTGGTCAGTATTTAGATAATCCTTCGGTATATATGGGAGGAGACATGGATGGTCAGGAAACAGATATTGGATTGACCTGGGAAGTTATAAAATATGAAGATGGCTCAGTTTCTCAACAGCGTTTAGCCTTTCGACCCTTTTTTAGGAGAGCTGCTCATTCTTCAGGTCAAATGAGTTTATGGCATTATGCTCCAGCCCAAAAAGAATATTACTGGTATCCGGGTGAAAAAGTTTATATGTCTGTAGAGATTATAGAAGACAAAAAATTGAGAATGGTAATAAGTGGGGAAGGAAAGTATTATGAAGAGGTGTTTGATTGTGAGGGATATAAATTAAATGAAATAGGGAGGTTTAAGAGAGTTAATGCTATAGATCAAGTAAGAAATGAGGGGAAAGATGTGCAGCCGACTAGGACTATTGTGAAGGGGGCACATTGGCTTTATACTAATTTGTTCCGAGACCTTGAGGGTGTTAGAGTCAGATTACCGATGCATAAGGGTAGATATACCGATATGCGATGTCCAGACCAAGCATATTTTGATATTAGACAAGAAAAGGAGGAGATGGGAAAGGGAGGGGAGAAAATAGAAATTAGAGGGATGATTAACTAAAAAGATATATATGATTAAATATAGAAACTTGAGCATAGATTTGCTCCGTGGCTTGGCCATCTTCGGGATGGTGCTGGCAGCGGTAATTCCTTGGAGTGCTGTTTTCCCGGGATGGATGTATCATGCTCAGGTGGGGCCGCCAGACTTTACGTTCAATCCCAATAATCCGGGAATTACTTGGGTGGATTTGGTGTTTCCGTTTTTCTTGTTTGCCATGGGAGCAGCTTTTCCTTTTGCACTGCATAGTAAATTGAATGATAGAGCTTATGTCACTATCTTGCAAGGTGTTCTGCGTCGTGGTCTGCTGCTAGTATTCTTTGCTATCACGCTGGCATATTTGACGCCGGGAAATCTGACGGCTCAGCCATGGGTCAATTATCTTACTTCGCTTGTCACCTTTCTGGCGTATTTCTTGGTGTTTATGCGCTTTGAAGGCAGCCCTCTTCGACGATACTGTTTGCAGGCTATAGGTTTTTTGGTCATAGCCGGTTTGACATATTACCATAGCGAAGTGCAAGGTAATACTTTCGATAAAAGTAAAAACAACATCATAATTCTTGTGTTGGCCAATATGGCTGTCTTTGGGTCGTTATGTTGGTTGTTGACAGCAAGGAATTTCTATTTGCGAATAGCTATTCTGGTGGGATTTATAGGCGTTTGGCTTACCCGTTCTATAGAGGGCAGCTGGACATCTTATATATGGAACTTTCACCCTAAACTCCATTGGTTTTACAATTTCTCTTTCCTGAAATACCTCTGTATCGTCTTACCGGGATCTATATTAGGAGATTTGGTTCTTCAATATAAGGATATTACCAATAAATTGTATGAGGATAAAGAAAGAAGAGCAGCAGCATGGGTGGCAGCAGTATCTTTTATCTGGGTGGTATTTCATGTGGTGACGCTCTATATGAGAGAGCTAGCGTTAAATCTTTTGGGACATTTTATTTTTGTGGGACTCTACCTGTTGTTTTTCCGGAACCGAAAAGAGGGACAAATCGGCTTTTACCGTGTGTTATTAGGCTGGGGATTGGCTCTGGCTAGCATAGGACTGTGTTTCGAGCCGCTGGATGGAGGAATCAAAAAGGATCCTTCTTCTTTCTCCTATTGGTTCTTGACCAGTGGTCTTGCTTTTGCCTTTTATGTGGTATGCGATTACCTTACTAAAGAGCACACGAAGAATCTGGCGGTGACATCGTTGGTAAAGTGTGGTCAAAACCCGATGTTGGCTTATTGCGTGACTGCCTTTTGCATAACACCTCTTTTAGGATTAATGCAAATATTACCTTTTTTGGATAGTCTATCGGCGCAGAGTCCTTATCTCGGGTTGATACGTACGCTGGTGTTCATGTTTTTGATGTTGCTCATCACCAACATAGCTACTAATAAGAAATGGTTTTGGAGATCTTAATGTTTAATGAATCGTTGATGAAAAAATATATTTTTCCTCTAATGACCTTCTTCTTGATGTCACATGCGATGGCTCAAGAGGCAGTAGGCGTAGACAGCAACTATGTTTTTTCCGGATATACGGAAAGAGTAGAAACTTTCTGGAAAATGCCGGTACGAAAAGGTGCTATAATATTTGTCGGTAATAGTCTTACGGATGCCGGACGTTGGAATGATATAGCGCCGGAGCTTCCGATTCTGAATCGAGGTATCAGTGGAGATATATCTTTTGGTGTGGTAGCCCGTTTGGATGAGATTTTGCGGCATCAGCCGTCCAAGATTTTTTTGATGATAGGAGTCAATGATCTTAAAAGAAGAGTCCCGATATCCTATATTGTGGACAACTATAAAAAGATCGTAACGGCAGTGAGATCACAATCTCCGAATACGAAAGTCTATCTGAACAGCATACTTCCTATCAATGAGAAAAAGCTTATAGAGTCCTTCAAGGCAGTGAAAAATGAAGATATTGCCAAGCTGAATGATGCATTGAAAGATATTGCCGCAGCCCATAATCAAGTTGAGTTTATAGACCTTTATCCGGTGGTGGCTGACCTTAAAGGTCAGTTGCGTGAAGATATCACACCGGACGGTATACACCTAGAGGTGTGGGCATATCCGCAAGTTGTCGCGTATTTGAAAAAAATTAAAGTCTTGTAGATTATGAAGTGGTTGAATGTTATCATGTTTGTTTTTGCTTCCATAAATGGACTTTATGCCCAAAATAAAGCAGTAGATAGTGCATACAATAATTGGTATTACGACTCCAGAGAAAAATTATATCAGCATATAAAAGGACAGACCGTAGATGTGATTTTCTTCGGCAATAGCATTACGGAGCGGGGACCATGGCATGAGCTTTTCGCTCAATATAAGGTTGCTAATAGAGGGATTGGAGGAGACAATACCTTTGGAATGAAAGCCCGAATTGGGGATGTAATGCTTTCTAAGCCGAAAAAGATTTTTCTGATGATGGGTATCAATGACATAGGGCGTGGATTACCCACCGAAATAACTTTGAAAAACTGGGAAGAAATTATCCGTATTATTCAAAAAACAAGCCCTAAGACAAAAATATATGTACAAAGTACGTTGCCATTGAATGAAAAGCTGCTGAAATACGATTATCTGAAAGGTAAAGAACAGATGATCCGAGATCTTAACGAAGGATTGGTGAAACTGTGCAAAAGGTATAAGCTTACCTATGTTGATGTGAAAGAGGTGTTGGCAGATAGTTATACGTTGAAAGAGCAATACACAGGAGATGGCATACATGTTAATACTGATGCCTATTTGGTATGGGCAAAATATTTGGTAGACAAAAAATTCTTATAGATGAAGATTACGGGAACTTTTATTGATGAGATAAGCCACGATATTCCCCATCAGAATTGGGGTAGAGAGGAGTGGGATAGGGATTTTGCATATATGAAAGCCGTAGGTATAGATACGGTAATCATGATACGCTCGGGTTATAGGAGATTTATTACCTATCCATCGGCTTATTTGCAGAACAACCTAGGATGCTATGAGCCACCGGTAGACTTGGTGGAGATGTTTCTCCAACTGGCAGAGAAGCATGGTCTTAAATTTTATTTCGGTTTGTATGACAGCGGTAAGTATTGGGATACGGGAGATATGCAGCATGAAATTGATGCCAACCGCTATGTTATCGACGAGGTGTGGAGTAGATATGGTCACTATTCGAGTTTTGCAGGCTGGTATCTCAGTATGGAAATCAGTAGAAAGACTAAAGGTGCTGCGGCTGCATTTCGTATTCTGGGTGAACAGTGTAAAGGGGTGAGTGGCAACTTGCCCACATTCATTTCCCCATGGATAGATGCAAAAAAGCCGTGATGGCGGCCTCGGCACAGCTCACCAAGACGGATGCTGTCTCCTTGAAAGAACATGAAACCGAGTGGAATGAAATATTTCATGAAATCCATACAGCTGTGGATGCTGTAGCCTTCCAAGATGGACATATAGACTATCATGAGTTGGAAGATTTCTTTACAGTCAATAAAAAGTTGGCAGACAAGTATAATATGCAGTGCTGGACCAATGCGGAAACCTTTGATCGCGATATGCCTATCAAATTTTTGCCTATTAAATTCGAGAAATTACGCTTGAAGTTGGAAGCCGCTCGTAAAGCCGGATACGACAAGGCTATTACCTTTGAGTTTTCGCATTTCATGAGTCCACAGTCGGCGTACTTACAGGCAGGACACTTATACAATAGATACAAAGAATATATAGCAACATTATAGATTTTTGGGATGGAAGATTTTGTTATTAAGTATAGGAAAGAATTATTAGAGAATGTGATTCCTTTTTGGGAAAAATATTCCATTGACAAAGAATATGGAGGTTATTTGACATGTCTGGATCGTGACGGCTCTGTCTTCGATACGGATAAGTTCATGTGGTTGCAGGGACGTCAGATATGGACGATGTCTATGCTATATGATAAGGTAGAGGCGAAGGAGACATTGGAAAGAGATAGCAGAACATGGACGCCCTGTCTTATTTTACAGCATGGCCGTGACTGAAAGGGCGATTGGTATTGCGCTCTGGATAGGCAGGAA
>NZ_JXAC01000042.1 GCF_000814685.1 Sphingobacterium sp. T2 | reverse complement strand
AGCAAGATCAATTTTGAGTCCAGCTCCGTCGTTGATTCGAAGTTTTATCGACGMGTTTTGCCCAATGGGATGTCGTCAAAGACAAAACGTTTGACGTAATAAGCTCCAGTCTTACCGTCCCGATGTATTGCTGCATAGACATGCTCAGGATGGAATTTTTCTATACGAATCATCTTGTCATCGAAATGGTTGCTGAGGTCGAAGTTTGATAGCTCATAAGATCCGTCTTCGAAGACCATCAAAATCTTGTCATCGCTTTCGAACTCGCCAAGGTAGACACCTCTTTCGTCCACGTTAAGACGTTTCAGCACATCGTCGTACCGAGTATTTAGCGGCCGACAGTAGATTTTCCGGCACTTTTGAATGTGATTTTCTTGACAGGGTATTTGGTCACCAGATTACCCATGGAGGCTTTACCCTTGATGGCTATGGAAGCGAAGTCCATATCGAAGGTAAGCTTACGTAGCTTGCTGTGTGGTTTCAACTGTACATGCACTACTTCTGCTTCTCCGTTAGGGTTGGCACTAAAATAAAGCACCTTAGAGCCTTTAGTACCTTTGGTGAGGTCATATTCTTTTTCACGTGTCACGGCCGTCACAGCAAAACGTTTGATATAGCTGTTGCCGTTGCTACCATCGCGGTAGATGGCATTATATATGGTACGGTCATCACCTTTTTTGAATACCGCTACGTGGATGATGTCTTTACCCACGAATACTTTATCTTGCACTTTGACCACCGTATATTTACCGTCTTCCCGGAATACTATGATGTCGTCGATGTCCGAACATTCGGTGACGAACTCATCTTTCTTCATTGAGGTGCCGATAAATCCTTCGGCACGGTTGACATAAAGTTTGGTGTTTGCTAGCGCTACTTGGGCTGCTTCAACTTTGTCAAATACGCGAAGCTCTGTCTTCCTTTCGCGACCTTTGCCATATTTGTCGCGAAGGTATTCGAACCAACGTATAGCATACTCTGTCAGGTGCTTTAGGTTTTTCTTTACTTCAGCGATTTCTTCATTCAAAGCCTTCATCTGCTCGTCCGACTTTTTCACGTCGAAACGTGTGATGCTACTCATAGGCTTTTCGATAAGTTTTTTGTAATCCTCAGGTAGGATTTCCCTATAGAACTGGTCGAAGAAAGGGGTAAACAATCTGTTCAACACTTCTACGACGGTTTCGAAATCGCCCGAATTTTCGTAATCCGGATGTTTATACATCCCTTCTTGGATGAAGATTTTGAGTAGGGAGTTGAAGAAAATTTTCTCCTGTAGTTCTGCCAGCCTGATCTCTAGTTCACGTTTCAGCAGGTTTTTAGTCTGCAAGGTGTTTTCGATCAGGATGTCGTTCACACTCATGAAATGTGGTTTGTTGTCTTTGATGACACAAGTATTCGGAGAAATAGAAGTTTCGCAGGCTGTGAATGCATAAAGTGCGTCTATGGTCACATCTGGCGATATTCCCGGTGCCAAGTGTATGATAATCTCAACATTCTGGGCGGTATTATCTTCTTATTTTTTTGATTTTGATTTTTCCTTTGTCGTTGGCCGCCACGATGCTGTCGATGAGGCTTCCCGTCGTGGTACCATACGGGATTTCGGTGATAGCCAAAGTCTTCTTGTCACGCTCTTCGATTTTGGCACGGATACGTACTCTACCTCCGCGTTGACCTTCGTTGTAGTTGGTCACGTCGGCAAGTCCTCCGGTAGGGAAGTCCGGATAGAGGTTGGGTCTTTCGCCTTTGAGCACTTGAATAGAGCCTTCGATAAGTTCCAAGAAGTTATGGGGCATGATTTTGGTTGCCAGACCTACGGCAATACCTTCCGCCCCTTGGGCAAGCAACAAAGGGAACTTCACCGGTAAGGTGATAGGCTCTTTGTTTCGGCCATCGTAACTGAGCTGCCATTCCGTAGTGTCAGGATTGAAGACTACCTCATTAGCAAATTTGGACAGACGTCCCTCGATATAACGGGGTGCTGCCGCCGAATCGCCTGTCACCGGATCACCCCAGTTACCTTGGGTATCTATGAGCAGATCTTTTTGTCCCAGCTGTACGATAGCTTCTCCAATTGAGGCATCACCGTGCGGGTGATACTGCATGGTGTGACCTACGATATTGGCAATCTTGTTGAACCTGCCGTCATCTTTCTCTTTGAAAGAGTGTAAAATTCTTCGTTGTACGGGTTTGAATCCGTCATTGATATGAGGAACGGCACGGTCTAATATTACGTAAGAAGCATAATCCAAAAACCAATTTTCATATAATCCCGAAATCGGAATAATGTTACTTGCCTGATCTTCCGATGAAGGATTTTGATTTTGGTCTTCTATATTATTCGTTTCGTCAACCATCTATTTTTTTTTGTGTTTGATTGTTATACAGATTCAAGTTTCTGAGTTTGGTAAAATTACAATTTCTCTTCAATTTTCGTCCATTAAAAATGAGAAATCCCCCTCAGATTGCTATCTTTATCTAAGTATAATTTATAAACCTTATATTTCCTTATGAGATACTTTGTTGCCTTTTTTTTTATTTGTTTTCAGCCTGTTAGACGTTCAAGCTCAGGAATTGCGTTACAAGGAAATTCAAGGGATAGCCTATTCTTCTTCTAAGGACAGTTATGTGCAGAAGCAATGTCTATTGGATTTCTATTATCCCGAGGACAAGAAAGACTTTACTACGTTGATATGGTTTCATGGGGGAGGACTCACCTCAGGGAATAGGGCTATTCCTGAGAGGCTTAAGGGCGGGGATTTTGCAGTGGTATCCGTAGGATATAGGTTTGCGCCACAGGTCAGGGTGGAAGACATCATAAAGGATGGTGCAGAAGCCATAAGTTGGGTGATGAAAAATATTGCTAACTATGGGGGAAATACACAGAAAGTGGTAATTGGTGGTTATTCCGCGGGAGCGTATCTGGCGCTGATGCTGGCCTTGCGAAAGGAATATCTTGCAGTACACAGTGTCGATGCCGATCAGCTGTTGGGAGTCATCTCCTGTTCGGGACAAGCCATCACACATTTTACCGAACGTCAAAGTCGTCATATCCGCGATACGCAGCCCATAGTGGATGAGATGGCTCCTCTCTATTGGGTGAGAAATACACCTTTCCCCATCATGTTAATGACAGGAGATAGGGAGCTGGAAATGCTCGGCCGCTATGAAGAAAATGCTTATCTGGCGCGTATGTTGAAGTTATGTGGTCATAAAGATGTGAAACTTCTTGAATTTCAGGGGTATGACCACGGTATGCTGACACCAGCACTGCCTTTGGTTGTAAGACAATTAAAGGAATGGGAAGCGTTACGGCTGACTAATTCTAATCAAAAGTCAGAAAGTACAAAAAAATGAACGAATGTTATTTTTAAACATCTTACCAAGATATTAATTTTGTTAAAGAAAGCGAAAACCTTTAACTATTATTGTGATTGAAAGATTGAAGTATGGCAAAGCGTAATTATGTTTCCAATTCTACGGATAGCCCTAGAATGTTCAAGAATGATTTTCTTGAGGCCTTAACGAAGGTGCATTTTTCAGTACCTATAATTTTCTGGGTTCCGGTGATGATTTATTTTGTTCGTAAAGCTTATGTGGTGGGTCAGCTACCCGTATCACATATTGTAGGCTATTTCTTGTTTGGGTTGGCATTTTGGACCTTGGCAGAATATATTTTGCACCGTTGGGTCTTCCATTATCACCCAAAAAGTGAATGGGGACAACGTATACATTTTATATTTCACGGAGTGCATCACGATTATCCGAAAGATAGATTACGTTTGGTGATGCCTTTGTCGGCAAGTATTCCTATGGCCACTATCATATACTTTATATTTTATATTTTCTTCTCGGAATATAATTTGGCGGCATTTTTTGCGGGCTTCATTTTAGGTTATTTGATTTATGATGAATGTCATTACGCGATGCACCATGCCAACTTCAAATCAGGCTTTTTCAAGAAACTAAAGGATCATCATATGTTGCACCACTATTCGGATCCGGAGAAAGGATTTGGGGTGAGTTCAGCATTTTGGGATAAAGTCTTTAATTCAGGCTTTCCGTCAAAAGTACAAAAAGAGAAGCAATCATAAGGTTGCTTCTTTTTTTATTGGAAATGGGTTAAAAGACTTTGCGCTGTATTCTTATAGCGTTAAGGATAGCCAGTAACGATACCCCTACATCAGCGAAGACTGCTTCCCACATTGTGGCTATGCCTCCGGCACCTAGGAGGAGTACGGCACCTTTGACTATAAAAGCTAAGGTAATATTTTGCCAAACAATTTTTTTTGTTTCTCTCCCAATTTTTATAGCCATAGGGATTTTAGCGATGTTGTCGTCTTGAATCACCACGTCTGCTGTTTCTATGGAGGCGTCGGAGCCCAGCCCGCCCATGGCGATCCCCACGTCACTCAGGGCAAGTACAGGGGCGTCATTAAAACCATCTCCCACGAAGGCGACAGAAGTTGTCGATTGTTTGATGGCTTTGAATTTTGTTACTTTATCTTCGGGCAGCAAATCACCGAAGTAGTTTGTTATGCCTAGGCTTTCGGCAACATGCCGTACAATAGCATTTTTGTCTCCACTAAGTACCGTACAGTCGATATGATGGCTTTTAAGAGCCTGTATAGCCTCTTTTGCCTCTGGTTTGATTTGATCGGCAATGGTAATATATCCTGCATATTCGTTATCCACGGCTATAGCCATGGTAGTATATACGATATCTTTAATTTCTGTGTCGTAGGAGATGCCGAATTTGTCTAGGAGTTTGGTGTTGCCTACTAACAGCTGTCTTCCGTCTATGAGGGCGCGCAGACCGTGTCCTGCTATTTCTTCAATGTGGGTGACAGAATAGGAGGGGGCTTCCTGTCCTACATATTCGCGGATAGCCGTAGCAATGGGATGGGTACTGTTGCTTTCAGCCATATTCACTAAATGAAGAATGTATTCTTTGTCCAATTCTTTCTTTATTTGAATATCCTGTATAGAAAATACGCCTTGTGTCAGGGTGCCGGTCTTGTCTAGGACGACATGGCGAATATTTGCAAGGCTATCAAGGTAGTTGGATCCTTTGAATAGTATTCCATTTTTGCTGGCAGCTCCTATACCACCGAAATATCCCAAAGGAATAGATATTACCAAGGCACAAGGGCAGGAGATGACAAGGAAGATGAGGCGCGGTACAGCCATTCGCTGAAGACATAGTGACTGACAAAGAGAGCGGGAGCAAGACAGATGAGAACGGCTAGCCCCACTACAATAGGTGTGTATATTTTGGCAAACTTGCGTATGAACAGTTCCGTGGGGGCCTTTTGCGCGGAAGCATGCTGTATGAGGTCCAATATCTTACTCAGTTTGCTGTCCTTGTAGGCAGTGGTGACACGCATGGTGGAGGCTGTTTCAAGGTTTATCATACCGGCCAATACAGAATCGCCTTTTCTTTTCGTGGAGGGTTTGCTTTCTCCTGTCAGCGCTGCTGTATTGAAAGAAGCCTTTTCATCCATAAGCTCCCCATCTAGTGCTACCTTTTCTCCTGGCTTCAGAAGTAGGATGTCGTCTATGCACGCCTCGGCCGCGTTGATGGACGTCTGTACGTTATTCTCTATACGGGTGACGGTCTCGGGGCGTTGGTCCAGCAAGGTTTTGATGTTAAGTTTAGCTCTCGATACAGCAAGAGACTGTAACACTTCTCCTACGGAGTAGAAGAGCATGACAGCCACTCCTTCGGGGTATTCACCAATAGCAAAAGCTCCTAGCGTAGCGATGCTCATCAGCAGAAATTCGGAGAAAAAATCTCCCTTTTTGATGCTTTTCCAAGCATCTTTCATCACCGGAAAGCCTACAATAAGGTAGGCGAGCCCGTACCATAGAAGAGCGATACGTCCTTCAAACCAATTTGCTTTGAATAGGTGTTCCGTTGCTAGAGCGGAACACAATATAACAAACGCTAATATTGGGCGGAAAAAGAGTTTCCATTTGGATAAGACTTTGGAAGCATTCGTATGGTTGTGTTCGGTCGTACTTGGTGAAGTGGTAGACTCCGAACAGCAGCAAGCACTTTCTTCGGCGGCATATGTGTGCGTATGTTTCATGAGGTTGCTCTTGAGTATTATAAATATATCAAAAGTGACGCCAATAGTCATACTCTTGAGAGTAAATATTTTATGTGGGGAAATTTTATAATTTTTTTTTGCTAAAAAATTTAGTATTTTTGTGAAAAGAGATAGCAATATGGACTGGCAGGATAGTAAACGGTTTGTTTCGCATTTGGATTTGGATACGTTTTTCGTCAGCGTAGAGCGTTTAAAGAACAGTCAATTTATGGGGAAGCCTTTGATTGTGGGAGGATTAAGTGATAGGGGAGTGGTGGCTGCCTGCAGCTATGAGACACGTAAGTTTGGAGTACATAGTGCCATGCCGATGAAGCTAGCTTTGCGTCTGTGTCCTCATGCTATTGTGGTGCGTGGCGACTCGGAGAGCTACAGTTACTATTCACGTCTGGTGACGGATATTATTGCGGAGTCCGTTCCTGTGATGGAGAAGGCCAGCATCGACGAGTTTTATGTAGATCTGACGGGGGTAGATTCGTTTTTTCGGATGTGGTAAGTTTATGTCGGAGCTGAAGAGCCGTATCCGTAAGGAAACGGGGCTACCGATAAGTTATGCGTTGGCTTCCAATAAGCTGGTCAGCAAGGTTGCTACGGATGATGCCAAGCCGGATGGACAGAAGGAGGTGGCGCACGGCCAAGAAAAGTCCTATCTAGCTCCGCTGCCTATAGATCGTATGCCGGGCATAGGACGTAAAACTTCTACCTTGCTGCAGCAGATGGGGGTGCGGACGATTAAGACGCTGAGTGAGATTCCGGTGCCTATGATGCAAAACCTGCTGGGCAAGCATGGCGTAGAGTTGTCGCGTAAGGCTAATGGGATAGATCCTACGCCTATCGTGCCCTACTCGGAACAGAAGAGCATCAGCACAGAAGAGACATTTCAGCAGGATACTATAGATATGAAGTTTCTGAATAGCGAGTTGATTCGCATGACCGAGAAGCTTGCCTTCCAGCTTCGGCAGAGCAAGAAGCTGACGGGTTGTGTGACGGTGAAGCTGCGCTATTCCAACTTTGATACGGTGAGCAAACAGATGGTAATTCCCTATACAGCCTCGGACACCGTGTTGATTGCCAAAGCTAAAGAGCTGTTTGCCAAGCTGTATGAAAAGCGTATGCTGGTGCGTTTGATTGGGGTTCGTTTCAGCCATTTGGTGCACGGTTCCCATCAGATTAGTCTTTTCGAAGATACGGAAGAGGCGGTGCGGCTGTATCAGGCTATGGACATCCTGCGAAATAAGTATGGTGAAGAGGCCGTAAAGCGTGCGATATCCATTCCTCCCAAACCTAAGAAAGTGTGAAGAGGTATGTTCCGCTTTCCACGTGAAAGCGGATTTCTTTCTTTGTTTGCCGAAACATCCTATAACCTTGCTGAAGGTTTTTCCAAAATGCTAGGGTCTTCTCTTCGAATTGCGGACGGTACTTTTGCATATTTTCTTCCGTCATCTCAAAAGGAAAGATATAGACTGGAATGGAGCTTTGTCCCGACTTTTTAGCCCAGAGGGCATATAAATAGATTTCCTTGATGTTGTCGTCGCCGATGGCAAGGCATCCTTTGGAGTCACATTTACCATGGATGAAAATATCGGAGCCCGTATGCTGGAGAGCTCTGTCAAGTTCGTTGGGGTAGTTAATTCCGAGCGATAAGTAAAATTTACTTTTCGGATTGAAGCGGGCAATATGGTAGAAGCCTTCGGGTACCTGCTTGTCTCCTTCCGCCTTTTTGGGGCCTAAGGTTCCGGAGCGACCGCATATTTTATACTGAGCGAGGTGCAGATAAGTATGCTTATTGCAGGATTTGGCATACAGGTCTAACCTGTTCACATCTTTATAAGCGATGATAAGGATGTTCAGGGCATCATGTTGAAGGTTATGGTTTGCAAGCGTACGCAGCAAGAGTGTTTCTTTTTCGGCCAGAGCTATGCGTACACGATTTTCTTCTTGTGGCATAATAGGATTGTTCGTGGTGTCCATCAGGCAACAATATGAATTTTGTATTTCGTCAATAATGCGGGAAGGCTGTCCAAAGCGAACTTAGCGCCTTTGAGCTGATTTTCTTCGGGGTCGATGAGAAAGTTATAGGCACTGCTGAAGTCGGCCCTTTCGAGGTTAGTATGTGAAAATTGAGAGCGCAACAAATCACATGTATTGAAGATAGCTTCTTTAAAGGAAGATTCTTGGAAGTCTACCTCATGCATATGGCAATGGTCAAATTTTATCTTCTTGAATTTCAGTGCTGCAAAAGAACAGTGGTCTAAGATACAAGATTCGAAGGAAAAAGACAGGTTGAAAGGGTTGGCTATGGTAAATAGCAGTCCTAACATCTTGCAATGGGAGAAGGAGCATTGCTGAAACATGGTGTTTTCTATTTTTGCAAGGCTGAGGTTGCAGTTTACAAAGGAGCAGTCAATAAATTTACTGCCGCTAAGCGTTGCGGCTTCCATGTTACACTGTTCAAACCGACAATATTCGTAAGCCGCTAAGGGAAATCCTCTCTCCTGAAAGTTCTCCTTCGCGAAAGTTTTATCTTCTATCAGTGGAAGGGTCATATATTTTTGTTAAATATAAGTAAGTTAGGTTTTCGACCTGGATTTTTAAAATGGATCTGCCACTTCGAAAGAGATGACTTCTTTTGTAGAAGGATGTATGAAGGCTATATATCCGGCATGGAGGTGTAGGCGGTCTGCTCTTTTACCGTAGAGGTCGTCTCCAACGATAGGGGTGTTCAGCCCTTTGGCATGTGCTGCATGTACACGGAGCTGATGGGTTCTTCCTGTCAGCGGATAGAAATGTATTCGTGTTTTGTCACCTTCTATGGTTACAACCTTAAATTTTGTTTGTGCCGGCTTGCCATATTGATAGCATACCACCTGCCGAGGTCGGTCATCCAAATCTACCCGCAGAGGCAAGTCTATCAATCCTTCTTGTTGATGGATGACACCGTCGAGTAGGGCTGTATAGCGTTTGGTTACGGTGTGACGAATAAACTGATCTTGGATAAATTGATGTGCTTCCTTGTTTTTCGCCAGTACGAGAATACCGGAAGTAGACATGTCTAGTCTATGAATGATGAGTGGGCCTGTGAGGTGTGGATATTGGTTCTGTATACGCGTCTGTACGCTGTCCTGCACATGGATTCCCGGCACCGATAGAAATTCTGCGGGCTTGTTTACGACGAGGATATGCTCATCTTCGAAGATTATGTCTAGGTCTGAAGGTCTGCCTTGATGGTGCAACATAGGGTTGGGATCTACGTCAAGTCCTTGCAGCATATGTCCTAGGATAGGTTCACACTTACCCCGACATGAAGGATAGAAATATTTGTGTTTACGTACTTCGGATGCCGGTGACGCACCCCACCAAAATTCTGCCATACATATAGGTTTTAGTTGGTGTAGGTAGGCGTACTGCAATAGTTTAGGGGCAGCACACTCTCCTGCACCTGCCGGTGGGAGCATATGTATGGCCTCCTGGAAGATATCAATGACAGAACGTCTTTCCCCTTTGGCGTTAAGAAAGTGGTACTGGTCGAAAAGCCTGTTTTGTAGGGCTGCAGATTTGGATTTACGCAGTTCCTTTTTCTGCTCGATCTCTTTTATTAGGGAGTTTAATTCTTCTTCGATAAGAGCTAGTTTTTCCTTACAGCGCATTTTCAGCACATCGTACTCGTGCTGGTCGCGATAGCTTTGCTTGATAAGGTCTTTCTCCAATTCCTCATATTCTTCGGGACTGAGAAGTTCTTTCTGAGTTGCTCGTATAGCTTTACGTTCAGCCTTATTTTTTTTTATGCAGAGTTCTCAAGGCTGCCAGCAGTTTTTCATTTTCCTGTTTGCAGGAGTTCCACGCAGCTTTTAGCTCGGCGATACGCGGATTGTGTTCCATCAACTCAATGTCGCGGTTCAGCTGATTTATCTTAGCCTCTTCTTTGAGAAAAAAGCCTTCCGGGTCTAGCATGTCAAAAATCGGAGGCACAAAATAGCGGTGCTTATTTGTCCCTGCCAACTTGCCCGAACAGGCTGCTAAAAAGCCTAATTCGCCTTCCGTGTCTTCCACTACAAGGACACCAAACATCTTGCCTATAATCAATCCTTCTTGCCCTTCCTCCAAACCGAAATTGTGTCTAAAGTCCTGCTGCGTAGTTAGATATTCCTGCACCTGTTCGGCGGCGATGACACTTAATGGGTGAGGCTCATAACAAAAAGGATAGGTAAATTTTTCGGGCTTTTCTATCGATGAAATATCTTTTTGGAAGGTATGTAAATAAGGATCTTTTGATGGCATTGCAATGTTGTCTTGTGCTGCAAAAATACTAAGAAAAAAGCATTATGCCGCACTTCAGATTTCAGTGTTTATGACAATATTATGTTTATCTTTTTTTCGTTTTGCAATACAATTTGAGTACATTAGAATATAAAAACACTACGTATGGCATTTGAGAAGATAAAGTTCGGAAAGTCAGATTTAAATATTGTTCCTTTGATTTTTGGAGGTAATGTTTTTGGTTGGACATTGGATGAGCAAAGTTCTTTCAATATTTTGGACGAGTTTGTGGATAAAGGTTTCAATGCCATTGACACGTCGAACAATTATTCACACTGGGCCGAAGGAAACAAGGGAGGTGAGTCGGAAACCATCATTGGCCGTTGGCTGGAAAGTCGCGGAAACCGTGACAAAGTGATGATTATGACCAAAGTTGGGGGACGTTTCGGTTACGACTCCAAACCGAATACGCAGGGAGCTTATATCAAAGAACAGATAGAACATTCACTACGTCGCCTGAAGACGGACTATATAGACCTTTATCAGACGCATTACGATGATGAGGTGACTATGGTGGAGGAGACTTTACGGGCGTATGAAGATCTTATTAAAGAAGGCAAGGTTCGTTATATCGGTGCTTCAAACATCAGCCTGAGCGCCTAGTAGAAAGTCTTGACGTGGCAGCGGAAAAGGGACTTCCTTCGTACATCAGCCTTCAGCCGGAATACAACTTGTATGATCGCGCCAAATTCGAAAATCTTTATCAAAAAATAGACTGTGGAGCGGAAGCTGGCCGTAATACCGTATTACTCGTTGGCTAGTGGCTTTTTGAGCGGTAAATACAAGTCGGAATCCGACTTTTCACAATCCGTAAGAGGAGAAGGTATATACAAGAAATATTGGAACGAGCGCGGCAAGGATATTGTAAGGGTATTGGTTAACATTGCTTCTGCACGTCAGGTGTCTCCGTCGGCTGTAGCCTTAGCTTGGCTTCTGGCTCAGCAAGCTGTGACGGCGCCTATAGCAAGCGCTACAAAATCGTCTCATATACAAGCTTTTGTGGAAGCGTTGACTCTGAAATTGTCGGAAGAAGAGCTATCAAAATTGAATAATGCAAGTAAATATTAACTAAAAATAAGAGTCATGAAAACAAATATTGGCATTAAGGAAAAAGACACGGCAAAGGTAGCCGAGATATTAAATAAACTATTGGCTGATCATAATGTTCTTTACATAAAGGCAAGAAACGCACATTGGAATGTAGAAGGTCCTGATTTCCATGCGCAACACTTGTTTTTTGAAACAATTTATGACGCTTTAGCCGAAAATATCGACGACATCGCAGAACGTGTTCGTTCTATTGGTCATTATGCGGTGGGATCTATGAAAGAGTTCTTGGAACTGACAGAACTGTCGGAAGCAAAGCCTGCGAAAAATGACAGTCAAAGCTATATCAAAGCGTTGTTGAGTGACTTTGAAGCTGTGATCATTTCTATACGAGCGAGTCTGGAAGCGGTAGATAAGCATGGTGACGCCGGTACCGAAGACTTCCTTGTAGGATTGATGGAACAGCATGAGAAGACAGCGTGGATGCTTCGTGCACACCTAAAATAAACCCAAAGACGAGGAAATTTCCTCGCTTTGGTGTTTTTAGAAGAACAGACTGAATCCTATACGGGCAGATACAGTTCGTATATCGCTGGCCGTATTGTTCAGGCCATGGTCATAGCGGAGGCTAGGCTCAATGGCTATATTGTCTTTGACAAACCAAGCGTATCCGGCCTGTATTCCGGCAAACAAGGAGTTGTCTTCTGAGGTTGTAATACCTCCAAAATCGATTTGCAGTGGGATGACATGCTTGAAGTAGTATTTGGCGCCAACTTTATAACTGAGGTAGGTATCAGTGATGCTACCATCTCCAATAGTGTTGTTGATGCTTAATACACCTAATCCAGCTTTCAAGGCTAAGTTGTTTTGGATGAAATATCCTCCTTCTCCACCGATTGACCATTCGTAATCTTTGTCATTGTATTTAAAACTTAATCCACTGGTATTTGTTAACGAAAAAGGAGAAAGGCTTGTTTCTATAGAGCCAATTTCCTTTGTTTAAGGGAGATACAGCTTCCTGCGCATGTACACCATAGGAGGAAGCCATCAAAGCTATTGCTAATAAAAATTTTTTCAATTGGATGATTGTGAAAGTTCTTTTCCAAATATAGTAAAATAGTGTAAGCTTTATTTCTCTAAGAATTATCATGGTTTTTATCGATAATAATGCTATATTCTTAGAAAATTCTGTTAATTTGCACAGGTTTTAGAAAAGTAAATAACCTTACAATACTATAATATGATTATTCAACCACGTGTAAGAGGTTTTATATGTTTGACCGCCCATCCGGAAGGAACGGCGCAACATGTTAAAAACCAGATCGAGTATGTAAAATCAAAAGGTAAAATTGCTAACGGACCTAAGAAAGTTCTTGTTGTGGGAGCTTCAACAGGTTTTGGTTTGGCATCGCGCATCATGGCGGCTTTCGGTTCTGATGCTGCGACGATAGGTGTGTTTTTTGAGAAGCCTGCCGCTCCGGGCAAGCCGGCTACAGCAGGGTGGTACAACTCAGCAGCTTTCGAGCAAGAAGCGCATGCTGCAGGTTTATATGCGAAAAGTATCAATGGAGATGCTTTCTCCGATGAGGTGAAAGCCAAAACCATTGAATTGATAAAACAGGATTTAGGACAGGTAGACCTAGTGGTGTATTCTTTGGCGTCGCCACGTCGTACTCATCCTAAGACAGGCGTGTTGCACTCATCGGTATTGAAGCCTATCGGCCAGCCTTTCACCGATAAGACTGTAGACTTCCACAGTGGTGTGGTGTCGGACATCACCATCAATCCGGTAGAGTCGGAAGAAGATATCGCTAATACCGTAGCGGTGATGGGTGGTGAAGACTGGAAGTTCTGGATGGAAGCGTTGAAAGAGGCCGGTGTGTTGGCAGAGGGTGTAAAAACCGTAGCTTATTCGTACATAGGTCCTGAGTTGACGTATCCAATCTACCGTAATGGAACTATAGGCCGTGCTAAAGACGACTTAGAGGCTACCGTACCAGTAATAAACGATATTCTTAAAGATATCAACGGTGTTTCATATGTGTCGGTAAACAAAGCGTTGGTAACCCAATCTTCATCGGCAATTCCTGTGGTGCCTCTTTACATTTCTTTATTGTACAAAGTGATGAAAGAAAAAGGCATCCACGAAGGAACTATCGAGCAGATGCAGCGTCTTTTTGCTGAGCGTCTTTATACTGCTGATGGCCAGATTCCGGTAGATGATAAAGGACGTATCCGTGTTGACGATTTGGAAATGCGTCAGGATGTGCAAGAAGAGGTGGCAAAATTGTGGAAAGAGGCTACAACGGAAAACTTGGAAGAGATTTCCGACATTGTAGGCTATCGTAATGACTTCTTCAACCTTTTCGGTTTCAACTTCCCAGAAATCAACTACGAGGCGGAAACCAATGAGGTGGTAAACGTGCCAAGCATCACTGAATAATATTCTAGTGCATTATATATATAAAAAGCTCATCGATATTTCGATGAGCTTTTTCGTTTTATGTATATTTTCTATTGAATGCTACGTTACAGTACGCCGAAATGTTTCAAAGCGTTCCATATGCCATCGGAATCCACATCATCGGTAATATAGTCTGCTATGGCTTTTACTTCAGGGTTGGCGTTGCCCATGGCGATGCCTATTCCCACATGTTCGAGCATGGTGATGTCGTTCCCTCCGTCGCCGAAGGCCATAGTTTGCGAACGTTCAATACCAAAATGTTGGCAGAAAATATCTATTCCCACCTTTTTGCTTTGTCCTTTGGGATTTACGTCGGCAAAGAGGGGCGACCAACGGGATGATAGGGAGTTAGGCATAACCTTGGCCATGAATTCTTTTTCTTCTTCGGGACCTAGGAAGATGTTGGTCTGCAATACCGAATGGATATCTACTTTGGTAAGATCTACAGGAGGTGGCACAGGAAGATTGAGATGGGCATACATGCCAGCAATCTCGGGAGTGACATCATGGATAGTGATTTTCTTTTTCTGACATGAAAGAGAAACTCAACGGTGTCTCCTGTACATAGTCCAGTAGACTTTGGATATCGCGAGGGTCGATGGTCTGCTTGAAAAGAATCAAGCCTTCTTTTGTTACGCAGTAGCCGCCATTGAAGGTAATGTATCCGTCAAAATTGAGGTAGCGGACGTGGTCAATACTGTTGATCGAGCGGCCCGTAGATAGGATGGTTTTTATGCCTTTTTCTTGTAGTTGGGCTATGGCCTCTTCGGTGGAGGCCGCTACTTCGTGTGTCTTGAAACTGAGTAAGGTACCATCAATATCGAAGAAAACGGCTTGAATCGTTGGATTTTGCATAATATTATTTTCTGTCCCAAAAGTAAAAAGATATTCTTCAAAATTCAACTTAGGAGGAGCTTTTCGTATCTTTGCCCATCATTAATAAGGACCCATGACCGTTTTACCCGCATATTTGCAACAGATAAAGCAAAGTATTCAAGATGAGTGCTTTATCAAACTTTCTTTAGGTAACTATAAGGGAAACATTCCTCAGCTGAAAAATATCTATATTAAGGCTGCAATAATCAAACGAGAGCTTAAGCTGTCTTTCACGTATCGCTATCAGACAAAAGATATCACGAAAAACTATACTATAGAGGATGGGTTGAAAGAGGTGGAAGCCTCATGGATATGTCGGGATTCCGCATTGCTACACTTTTCACTACATTCGAAAATGTAACCTGCGAGCTGAACAAAAAACAGCAATGGTCTGTCAAAAGTCAAAAGGCCACAGCCGTGAAACCTGTCTCCCGCAGTCATGATAACATCAAGCAACGTAAGGTTGGGGATTCCAACAAACAATACCTTAAAGAGCTGCGTCTGACAGACGAAAATGGCAAAGTGTACAAAAACGCTCAGGACAAGTGGAAGCAGATAAACCATTATATAGAGCTGTTGAGTGCGGAGTTGGATGTGTTGCCGCACAAAGAAACCTTGCAAGTGGTGGATATGGGCGCCGGCAAGGGGTATCTCACCTTTGCGCTCTACGACTACCTAAACAATGTGTTGCACCGCAAGAGCCACGTGGATGGGGTGGAGTTCCGTCAAGATCTTGTGGCGTTGTGTAATGACATTGCCCAAAAAAGTGATTTTACGGAATTAAAGTTTGAAGAGGGGACTATAGAAAATTATGTTCCGAAGTCGGATTTGGATATTTTAATTGCTCTTCATGCCTGCGACACGGCTACCGATGACGCCATCTTCAAGGGGATTACATACAATGCTAACCTTATTGTGGTAGCACCTTGCTGCCATAAGCAGGTGCGCCGTCAGCTGGAAAAGGTTAAAGCTAAGAATGATCTTTCGTTCATGACCAAACACGGTATCTTTCTGGAACGGCACGCAGAAATGCTTACAGACGGCATCCGTGCTTTGATATTGGAATATTACGGCTATCAGACCAAAGTCTTGCAATTTATTTCGGATACACATACACCGAAGAATGTGATGATAATAGCGGTGAAGAAAAGCATCACGCCGGACCGTCAGGCCGAAATTCTTCAAAAACTAAAAGTAACAAAAGCGTATTTTGGAATAGAATACCAACACTTGGAAAAACTGTGTGGCTTATGTGCCTAGACGAAGGGCTCCACTATGTGGGGACCTTTTATATTATTTTAGGAATTTTTTGATTTCTTCAATGCTTTGACCGATGTGCTGCGGTGGTATGCCATGTTCACCATCATAATAGTAGGTTTTCACTTCTACCCCTTCTTCTTTGAGTGCAGCTTCCAGCTTTTGGGCTTGTGAAAGAGGAACTAGCTTGTCCTGTCTGCCGTGTAGTAGCAGGAATTTTGTAGGCACAGGATGTACAAAATTATAAGGTGAAGCGTTGAAATACTGAAATCCTTGTTCCTGTGGAGTACCCCCCATAAACGTCCTTAGGATATTTCGGGATTCATCGTTTCCGTCTAGGTAAAGCATGGGGAGATCATAAGGTCCGGAGATGCCTATAACACCTTTGATGCGGTCAGTAGGACTTTTCAATGCATAGAGTGCAGCAAGATGAGCTCCTGCACTTCCTCCTAATAGATAGACGGTGTTTCCATTGACCTGATAGGCTTCAGCATGCCTGTATATGAAGTCCATTGCTGCTTTAATGTCGTTTTCCGCTGCTGGATATTGGGAGTCTGTAGAGAGTGCAAGCCTGTAGTTGAGCAGAAACAACGCCATATCAGGAAACTCTTTCTTCAGATATTCTATATTTTCTGTATCCAATATGCTGTTGAAGTCGCTTTTGTCTCCGGCTATCCATCCACCCCCATGTATGAGAACCAAAACTTTTGTAGTGGTGGCATCTCTTCCTGCCGGTAACAGAATATCCATTTTATTCTGCTCATGAGGACCATATGTTATATCGGCCAATATGAGATCCGTGTGGGTAGGATAGACAATTTCTTCCTCGCTTTTGCTGCATCCCCACAGGTGTAAGGATAGCATTACGGTCATGATGAATGTTAGCTGCTTCATAATCTATGCTCAGTGGTATATAAAAAGCGCTCAATTTTGATGCCGAGATAACAGATTTTCAATTTGTTATATGTATGGAGGATAAAATTTATGTCTTCAATATTTGTTGCTCTTTCCATACTTCGTTATAATATACTTTGTTGCCGCTTTCAGGGGCTTGTTTTTATACACAGGATGATATCCAGGGCCTGTAAAAAACTCCACCTTGCTGCTGTCGTGTTTATAATACCAAACTTTATGTTCATCTTTGGCTGACAGAGTATCGGGTCTGGTAATTCTTTTTTAGAGTAAGGTCCGTCTCGCGGGTGACAAAGAAAACATCATATTCTGATTTATGATCCTCGCATGCTGTGAGGACGTATTCTGTGCCGTTCCAATAAGCACAGCCCTTGTCCTTGGATTGTAGCAAGAGCACTACGCCGACGCTGAGACCTACTGCACCGGCAGCAGCCCACAACAAATTTTTGGTGAATGTAGGCCGGGAGAGGGGTAATGCATCTCTGTTTTTTTCACGTTTATGGGAGTCCTGTTTTTCGAAAACGTGTGCAGCCTCGGTGTCCCCGTCCGGCGCTTTCCCGGCACGCTCTTCCCTCCAGCGTTGGTAGGGGCGCGGCTGAAAGTTGGCAAGTATAGCCAATACCTTTACGATAAGTTCGCTAGGATTTTTTGTATGCCCTGTAATGAAATTCTGTAAGGACTTTAATTTCCCCATGATCTACATTTTTTTTGAATATGCCTTTTCCAAACTGCTCAAACTTACGGCCCTCGTCAAAAAAATCAATTCAATTACCCGTTCATCATCTTTGGATAGACCTTCTCYTACATGCTTGAGCGTATAATCTCTCAGATTKRSAKGAGATGGAT
>NZ_JXAC01000041.1 GCF_000814685.1 Sphingobacterium sp. T2 | reverse complement strand
CTACATGAAGTGATAACCGAAACATGAAACAGGCGAATAATAGCTAATAATTTTGTTTTCATTGTTTTCTTTTCTTATTTTATTTTACTAATTATTAAATCCATGCTATTCTATCTTATCGTTAAGGTATATATTATCAAACTGTTAAAACTTATAAGATATACCTACGCTTGCATCAACTCCTCGTTTGTAGGATTCAAGGACAATGTTTTCATTTGAATCCGTCTCACGTTCTAGGTTTATCTTAGGGTTAAGCATGTTCCTTACACGCAGATTGACACCCCATTTATCATTAATGACAGCGTTCGTAACAAAATCCAAAGTAGGCACCCCTTTTTCAATTACGTTTTTATAAGTGTGTGTACCGATCATAAAAACCCGATCACTGAAATAATTCGCTACAATGGAAGATGTTAAATTCCAACGGTTTCCATTGTATAGATAACTTACATCCGCATTCGCCAGTAAAGGAGAGGCACCTTGTAAAGCACTCCGTGTTTCACCAAAATACACTTCGGATGCTTCTAATTTCTGACTGGAATACAAGTATGACACGTTGGCACCGGCTGATAGGATATTGTCACCATATCCTGTTGAAGTTTTCAACAGGTTTTTCTTTACTTCTATTTCGGCTCCTGCAATTTCAGCTGTTGAACCAATATTGTGATAAGTCATGATATTGTTCCCATATTCAACACGCGCAATAGGGTTCTTCATACTCTTGAAGAACGCGCCAACGGAGACCAGCTCGCCACTGCTTGGGAACAATTCCCATTTCAGGTCAAAATTGTTATTTTCCACTGGCGACAGGTCGGGATTACCTTCTGATTTAAAAGTTGCGAAAGTATTTTGAAAAGGCGCTAACTCAATGAATTGAGGCAGCGTGTAACTTCTACTGGCAGATGCTCTTAAATTGCTTTTTTCGGTAAGCGCATATTTCAAATTTAAGCTAGGCAAAATGTAGTTTTTATCTATTGTTGAGGGGCCATCGGCAACACTGGTCCTTGTTTGGATCTCATAATCGATAACTTGATTTACCCTATCGTAACGGACTCCCAATACCCCAGTGAATTTTTCCGAAAATTGATAGGTACCGACGACCAAAGCCGAGTGAATATCCTTCTTCGCGTTATACCAGTTCGGCTTAAGCGCTGAAACTCCAGCTCCCCAATTCGTTGTCAGTTGAAAGTAGTCGTCTGCTAAAGTGCCGCCGTTAAAACTGTCATCAATATCATCGACGCCGTGTGAGAGCGTTACGTCTCCCTTTACGTTGTGATTAAACATTCTGACTTCAAAGTCCCGTCTAACTAAGTTGCCGTTATATCCGAAGTCTATCTTTCTTTCGAAATTCCTGTCATTTTCAAACTTATAGGTAGCAATGGCTTTTGCAGTCCAACCTCTTTCTCCTATTTCAGAGTAGTAACGTTCATTGTCTGCCCCGTTGGCGTTGTTATAAAAACGATATGTGCCGTCCCGCAGCAAAATGTTGTTCGTACGGCGATCTGGCTCATTTGCCGAAACATGGTTGTATCCCACGCCGAGGTCCAACGTCCAATCGTTCGTCAACTCCAGCTTAGAAAGCAATTGATTAACAAACAAATGATTATCGACCACATGTTGTCTTCTCCATAGTCTGATATCACCGTCGTCGTCTGATATATTCAAGCCGTAATTCTGGCCGTAACTTTGTCCTTGGTCACCGATGTACATCGAGTTAAAAGAGATCGAATGATTACCAAAACTATATTTTAGGTTAGCCATCGCAGTTTTGGACACGTTGTATTCAGATCTTTCCATCTCCTGATCTAAAAAAATGGTTCCAGCAGTACTTGTTTGTCGGATAACACCGTCATAGTAACGGTATTCAGAATCCATGTTACCCGTAACAAATAAATTTAATGTTCCATTAGCCAGATTAAAGCGCTTTCCGCCGGACAACGAAAAGCTTGAGTTTATTGGTGTTTTTATCTGCGATGGGTTCCAGTTATTCGCAAAGTCGTAGCTAGTCAAATCTGTAATTGGAGACTTACGTTCTTTCAACGAACCAAACCAATTTGTTCCGTCTATCTTCTTAAAGTCCTCCGCCTTAATTGCCTGCGAATTTATACCGGAAGACGCTCCTATTTGGAAAAAATCACTTCCAGAAAACTCTTTAGATAGAATATCTATGTTTGCACCAGCAACATCACCTCCCAAAGCAGGATTGAACGTTTTATTGACTGCAATATTATCGATAACAGATGTCCCGAAGAAATCTAACGATATGTTCTTGTTCAACGGATCTTCGGAGGGCAACGCTAATCCGTTCAGCGTGGTGCTGTTATAACGGTCTCCCAATCCTCTTACAAAGACATTCGCTCCACTTGCCGATTTTGTGACACCACTCATTTTCGTCAGCGCCCCCTCAGCGTCGCTCACACCCTTTCTGGAAAGCTCCTGCGCTCCTATCTTCTCGACCATCAGATTAGATAGTTTCCGCTCTTCCAGCAAAGCAATTTCGCTCGCGCGCTCTCTCCGCCGTGTAACAACGACCTCGTCTAAGGTCGAATTTGTATTAATTAACGTCACGGAGACAAACTCCCAGTCGTTAGCCTGTAGATTAAATTTTGTGGAATCTGGGTCGTAACCTACAAAAGTACTTACCAATGTATATTCCCCAGTTTTGCTGGGCAGATTGATGGAAAATTCTCCTGCTTCGTCCGTCGATGTAGCAAGCGTCGTATTCGCAATTTTGATACTTACCCCCGGAATGGTTTATAGGTTTCGATGTCCAAAACCTTTCCTTTCACCCCAAACTGCTGCGCCGCCGTCCTCGAAACCTGAATGGTTACCATTGAAATAATTAAAGCAACATAATAGCTGAACTTGATCATAGCGTGTTAAAATTATGTTGCAATATTATAAGCTAAATATTAGCTCAATATTACCATCATATTATTAAAACATCACTACTCTGCTAACAAATTATTAAGCCGAGACAACGTTATTGTTACTACGTCGTATAACCAACTGTAAGTCAACCCTGAACAAGCCCTCCTATCCAAGATAGCCCGGCTCCTCCGGACATGCCGCAGCCAGATTTTCGCGGTTGTACGGTCTATTGTCAATGGAACATCTGTTATATTGTTATTTTTTTCGTTAAATAAAATAAACGCAACTGTATTTCATTCGTACTTCTTCGAATTTGTTAGTAATTTGCGGCTTTAAACGACACACCATGGCAGACATCGTATTATCTTCCACCGAAAAAGGAATCTGCCATATCGCCTTTGTAGATCCTCAAAAGGCTTTGTCAAACATTCGTGAACAATATCCACTGGCAAATGTTATTCGCAAGGAGCTTCCACGCCACATTGAGGTACTCCACATTTTCGATGACAGTGCTCAGCTAAAGAATCCTTTGCATCTGCATCTAAAAGGAACACCTTTCCAGCTTAAAGTGTGGGAGGCTTTATTGAAAGTTCCCAAAGGTTGCTTGACAACCTATGCGCATCTTGCAGAAGCCATAGGACATCCGAAAGCTTCCCGTGCTGTGGGCACTGCCATTGGCAGCAACCCCATAGCTTACCTTATTCCCTGCCATAGGGTGATACAATCTTCCGGCATTTTCGGCGGCTATATGTGGGGACCTATCCGTAAAGCTGCAATAATAGGATGGGAACAAGCTCAGGTAAAAGACATAACAGATGAAACTTTTTGAATTAGCTGATCCACAAAAGAACCATACTACCCCTATGATGGAGAGGTAAACTACTATGT
>NZ_JXAC01000040.1 GCF_000814685.1 Sphingobacterium sp. T2 | reverse complement strand
GGATTCCAAAGGATAAGAAGTACGACTGCTGTCCTTTTTGTAAGCTCCACAGGAGCTTATCAGCAGGATAAGGATTATTGCGGAAATATAATGGTAATAGCGCATACCGTTCGAAGTTAAGAAAATAGCATATTAATGACCAAATTAATCGTTAATTCTTAAGACCTTTGTCGTATGAAGAAATTTAAAGGAGCTCTTGCTGTGTTCTTCGGAGCAGCAAGCTTTGGTATCCTCTCTACCTTTGTAAAAAAATCGTATGCTGCAGGCTTCTCCTTAGGTGAGGTTACCGGTATCCAAGCCTTGTTGGGAATGCTTCTATTGTGGGTGATGTATTTCCTCACTTCAGCAAAAAAATCTTCTTCCCAACGTTTCAGCCGCACGACACCGTCCTGGAAAATTATCGTTGCGGGATTATCCACCGGGATTGTCAGCATCATCTATTACAAGTGTGTACAGCTGGTGCCAGCCTCCATAGCTATAGTACTGTTGATGCAGTTTATATGGATGAGTGCACTGATTAACTATATCGTGTATAAGCAGAAGCCCAGCACCCGCCAGGCGTTAGGCATCATAGCCATACTCTTCGCTACAGTCTTTGCTACAGGAGCCATGGAATCTTCTTTCTCCGACCTTTCGCTGTTAGGTATATGCTTCGGTCTGTTGGCTGCCTTAGCCTATTCGATTTTTATCATCGTAAATGGAAAAGTAGGAAACGACTACCCTCCTGTACAAAAAAGTGCGCTGATGGTGACAGGGGCTGCCACCCTTATCTTCACTACGCTGCAGCCCTTTTCCCTTTTCGACCCTGAGACAGATATGCTGATTTACCAATATGGTCTTCTGTTGGCCGTTTTTGGGACGGTACTTCCTCCTTTCCTTTTTGCCTACGGTATGCCCAAAATCGATATTGCTCTGGGAAGCATACTCAGTGCGGTAGAACTACCCGTGGCTGTTGCTATGTCGTACTTCGTACTGCACGAAAAAGTGTCCGGCATACAATGGGCAGGAGTAGCGATGATCTTAGGGATCGTGGTATGGATCAATTATACCTAAAAAAATCCGATAACTATCATTAGCGGACTTCTTAGATTTATTGCAGCTGAGAGGTCAACCTAATAGGAAAGGGATGTTGCCAAAAAGTTTTCTTTTATCCATCACATCCCTTTCCCTTTATTACCTTAACTTTTAAGGTGGGTGTCATTTCGATAAGACGAACAAAAGCAGGGACGGAAAGGGCTTGGGATACCTATGAGAGGAGGGCTTTGCTTCTTTACAACAACCGATACGATGTCTTTACCGTCACTCTTACCTAGAAAAGGTCAATACAGCTTCCTAAGACCGAACACTTACTATCAATAAAGAAGTCTTCATTGCTTTCCATGAAATCTTCTCCGCTTATTGCGCTCTATACTTTTTATTTCGCTTTCGTATCCTATATCAAGTCACTCCTTACTGAAAAGGATATTTCTTAAATACATCATGACAGTTGACTTTAAGTGTTGAACGCCATGCTACTATCATGATGTATTTAAAGACTGTTTGCCACTATTGCGGAAAAAGGAAGTTGTTAGTGTAACTTCGACATGATTTTAGAATAAACTTTTGTTAGGATAATTCCTGCGATGCATAAGGCTATAATGCCCAATACCGCAAAAGATTGGTCATGAAAAAATAGTTCCATCATAACTTAGGTTTTTATAATTGAAATATACAAAAAATTCATTTAACTTTACATAGGAAATTTATATAAAAAATTGATGAAAAGAGTCTTAGCTATATTAATGAGTGTGATGTTCTGTTTCGTCTCTATTGGAGGGAACATCTACGTTCATATCTGTAAAGACTCCTTCATCTTAAGTTTCTATGAAAAGTTATCTCCAGAATCCTGTATCTTCTGTGCAGAAACACACAAACATCACGAAGACCACGACGGCCACTGCCATGGCGAATGCAAGAATGAGGTGGTAAAAGTTGACCAGCTCTCACATAAAGATTACAACAGCTCTTCCTTTCTCATAAAGCTGACCCCTGCCATTCTTTCATTACCATGGATTGCCCTAGACTTTAAGGTCACTGATACATTCCATAAAGCTGTTTTCACAAATTATCTTTATGCATCGATAGATTCTTCACCCCCTATCTATATCAAAAACTGCATTTACAGAATTTAGGATTTCATTTATATAAGTCGCATGCAATATGACGGCAGGAGATGCCTATTGCATATCTTTCTTATGGTTGTATAAATGAAATCAAACTATGGACAAAATCATAAAAGTATTATTATTATTCTGTACAATATTTCAATTTTCTTACGCGCAGACTGATAGCACAGCAACGTTTGACGTGGCAGGAAATTGTGGTCTATGTAAACAAAGGATCGAAAAAGCTGCAAAAAATAAAAGGCGTAAACAGCGCCAGTATGGGACGTAAAAACACGAAAAATAACCGTTTCCTATAACTCCAATACTACACTTTCTGCCATACAGAAGGCTATTGCAATGGCTGGGCATGACACACCATTACATCGTGCGCCAGACGAAGTGTATGAAAAGCTGCATGAATGCTGCCTCTACGAAAGATTAGGAGAAGACCATGAACATGATGAAGACGATCATGACCATGAGCATCATGGCCATAAAGGAGAAGACCACGATCATGATCATAATCATGGAAAGGGCAGAAAAGAAACATCCGACCATCACAACCACGAACACATCATCACCGGTGTAGTAGTCAATGAGGACGACAAAGCTTCACTTACTCCTATTGCAAATGTGAATATTCGTTGGCAGGAAGGCCCCAAAGGACAAACGACGTCCAACGAGAGCGGTGTCTTTAAAATCAAGCATAATGAAGGCAACAAACATCTCGTCTTCACTGCCGTAGGCATGCAGCCTGTAGTCATAGAAGTAAAAGATCTGCATGAGGTATTGGTCATCCACGCTCAAAACAATGTGTTGTCGGAAGTGGTAGTGTCACGTCGAAAAAAATCCAACTATATCAAAGCGCTCAATGCCAACCGCGTCGAAGTTCTTACGGCATTGGAGCTATTCAAAGCTGCATGCTGCGACCTCAGCGAAAGCTTTGAAACAACAATTTCTGTGGACGTGGTAAGCAGCGATGCCGTGACAGGAAGCAAACAGATACAACTTTTAGGTCTCAGCGGCATCTATACCCAACTTACAGTAGAAAACCTTCCGGGCCCCAGAGGATTTGCCTCTCCACTGGGATTAAACAGCATCGCCGGAACATGGATTGAGTCCATCGACATCAGCAAAGGTATAGGCTCCGTAGTAAACGGTTACGAAAATATGGCCGGACAAATCAACGTCGAACTTAAAAAGCCGCACACTTCGGAAAGATTATTCTTCAATGCCTATGCCAACAACATGGGACGTACAGACCTCAACCTCAACTTGGCTCAAAAGATCAACGACAAATGGTCTGTAGGTCTCTTGTTACATGACAACTTCATGTACAACAAAGACATGAACTTCAGTCACAATGGCTTTAGGGATGTCCCTGTAGGTAACCTCTTTTCCGGTATAAATAGATGGCACTTCGAAAACGGCAAAGGCCTTATCGCCCAATTTGGGGTTAAATACCTAAAAGACAAGCGTACAGGAGGGCAAACATCTTTCAACAAAGAAGACCGTGGAAGCAATGCCATCTACGGACTAGGTTTCGACAACGAAAGAATTGAAGGATTCGGAAAAATAGGTTATGTATTCCCCGAAAACCGATATAGAAGTGTAGGGCTGCAACTTTCTGCTTCCAACTACAATCAAGACAGCTATTTTGGCTTAAGAGACTACAGCAATAAGCAAACCAACGGATATGCCAACCTTATATTTCAAGATATCCTAGGAACTATTGATCACAAATATAAAGTGGGGGTCTCCGTATCCTACGACAAATACAAAGAAAATATTGAAAGCCATGATTTCGGGCGTACAGAAACAGTTACAGGCGTATTCGCAGAATATACCTATAGTCCTACGGAAAAATTCGACTTGGTGGCAGGCCTTCGCCAGGACTACAATTCTCTATACGGATGGTTCACAACCCCACGCTTTGTAGTCCGATACAATCCTTTTGAAGGTAATACCATCCGTATCAGCACGGGAAGAGGACAACGTACCGCAAACATCTTTGCCGAAAACATAGGTATGCTAGCTTCTGCCAGAACTATAGACTACGCAAACTTGCAATCTTCCAACTCGGCATATGGTCTTAAGCCGGAAGTTTCGTGGAATACAGGAATTACCTTGGATCAGGATTTCAAACTTTTCGGCAGAGAGTCTGGAATTGCCATAGAGCTGTTCCACAACAACTTCGAAAATCAGGTAGTCATAGACTGGGAAAATCCACGTGAAGTAAATATCTACAATCTGGATGGCAAATCGTATTCCAACAGCTTACAGGCCGAATTCCGGTTCATGCCAGCCCGCCACTTTGAAGCACGCTTTGCATACCGTCTGCTCGATGTAAAAACGGATTATAAGAAGGCTGGTACATTAAGTAAGCCTTTGACTGCAAAACACAGAGGATTTATGAACTTAGCATACAACCTGCATAGCGGATGGAGTTTTGACTATACATTTAACGTAGTAGGAAAAAAAACGCCTTCCATCAACTATAGATAATCCTGCAGAATACCAACTTGATAGCTACTCTCCGGCATACATCACCATGAATGCACAGGTGAGCAAGTCTTTCGGCAAGGATAAAAACTTCAGTATCTATGTTAGGTGGGAAAACCTTACCAAATAAATAATCAAGAAATGTCCTATTCTTCGCGACTTCGATCCAACCTTTTCGGACATATTTCGAATACAACTTACTATGGGGTCCTTTGACAGAAGGATGTTCTATACAGTATTCGATA
>NZ_JXAC01000004.1 GCF_000814685.1 Sphingobacterium sp. T2 | reverse complement strand
AAAAAATTTTAGATCGCTGCGGGAGAAATGTTTTAGGAAGTTCGGTCKKTTGGCATKKWAGCGATGACGGTAGTACGTATTTCTTTGGGTTCTTATGGAGGACACTGTTGTGATGGAGCAGCTAGTGACTACCATGTCCGGATTGCACGATCCACGAGCCTGCAAGGACCTTATCTGGACAAAAATGGAAAGGATATCCGGGAACGTGGAAATGGAACAGTATTCTTGCAGGGTAATGCGGTGTATGCCGGCCCCGGTCACAATGCGCGTCTGATTACCGATGATGAGGGTACGGACTGGTTGATATACCATGCGATAGATAAAGAAAAACCCAAAGTTTCCTCTGGGGCGACCCGGCGGGTACTGATGCTGGATAAGGTAACCTGGACAGATGGGTGGCCTGTGATAGAAGGAGGTTCGCCCAGTGTGACCGAAAAACCGGCACCGGTATTTAAGAAAAAATAAAGGGACTGGATGGGGTATATCCCTCGTCTGGATCTTCCATGTCCGATTTCATAAGGTAAACTATAGCTATGGCAAAGGTTTTTTATTTCATTGTATTTGTTTTTTTATGTCTTAAAGCCGGTGCGCAGGAATCCAATCTGGAGCTATCACTGATCCCGCAGCCTTTGCAAGTGGAGCGGCACAGTGGCTATTTCAAGTTGGACAGGAATGTTACTGTCCGGGTTGATGACAATAATGAGGAACTGTTGAAACTGGCGGATCTTTTCGTGCAGGGGATATCTGACCGCACGGGCCTGTCTCTCAAGAGGGGTAAGCCTAATGGGAAAGGGAAATCCATCCTGCTGCAGATTGTGCCTGATACGTTGGGTGATGAAGGTTACAGACTATCTGTTACTGACAAGGGCATCGTTGTCCAAGCTGCTAAGGGTAGTGGGATATTCTACGGTATCCAGACCATCTACCAACTCATTCCCACGGAGGTGAGTGATTCCAAGGTCTCCCTTCCGGCGGTGGATATCGTTGACCGCCCCCGTTTCGGTTGGCGGGGATTGATGCTGGACGTGGGCAGGTATTTCTATTCCGTGGAATATGTCAAAAAATTTATCGACTACCTCTCCATGCACAAGCTGAATGTGTTCCACTGGCATCTGACTGAAGATCATGGCTGGCGTATAGAGATAAAGAAATATCCCCGACTGACGGAGGTGGGTGCCTGGCGGGCAGGTACAAACTTCCAGCCGGGGAACAATATAGATCCTAATCCGCATGGTGGTTTTTATACGCAGGAGCAAATCAGAGACGTGGTAGCTTATGCCAAAGATCGTTATGTAACCGTCATTCCAGAAATTGAGCTTCCCGGCCATTCACTTGCGGCTTTGGTCGCTTACCCGGAGTTGTCCTGTACCGGAGGGCCTTTTAAGATCCCGGAGCATTGGGGAATACAGGACGATATCTACTGTGCAGGGAAGGAAGAA
Organism: Sphingobacterium sp. T2; assembly: GCF_000814685.1. GTDB lineage: Bacteria > Bacteroidota > Bacteroidia > Sphingobacteriales > Sphingobacteriaceae > Sphingobacterium > Sphingobacterium thermophilum. Next base: position 3,621 of record NZ_JXAC01000004.1, on the reverse strand, counting down.
GTATTTACTTTTCTCGAAAACGTATTTTCAGAAGTAATAGAGCTATTTCCGGGTGAGATCATCCACATCGGTGGAGATGAGGCTCCTAAGAAGCGTTGGTCCGCCTGTCCGCACTGTCAAAAGCGGATAAAGGAAGAAAATCTTAAAGACGAGCATGAACTTCAAAGTTACTTCATTACACGCATAGAGAAATTCCTGAACAACAGAGGAAGAAAAATAATCGGCTGGGATGAGATTCTGGACGGTGGCTTAGCACCTAATGCGGCTGTGATGTCATGGCGTGGTACGAAAGGGGGGATTGCCGCTGCGAAGATGGGACATCCCGTGGTGATGACACCGACCTCGCACATGTATTTTGACTATTTTCAGGGAGAACCTTATCTGGAGCCTTTCGCTATATGGGGGCACACCCCGCTAAGGAAAGTATATGGCTATGAGCCATACCCGAAGAGCTTACAGCCGAGGAGCAGAAGTATGTATTGGGCGTGCAGGGAAATCTCTGGAGTGAATTCATTCATTCATCAGAAAAAAATGAGTATATGACCTACCCCAGAGGTGCTGCATTGGCCGAGATTGCCTGGAGCAATCCGGAAAGCAAAGATTGGGAAGATTTTAAAAGAACGAATGGAAGAGCAATATAAACGTTATGAAGAGAAAGGGATCAACTATTCTCGCAGTGCGTATCAGGTGTATTTCGAGGTAGCGGATGACATCTCCAACAATAAGTCGACGGTCAACCTGCTGACGGATAGCTATCAGCCGGAAATATACTATACGTTGGATGGCACTGAACCCACAACGCAATCAAATCGGTTCGAAGGTCCATTTGAGGTGCCAGTATATAAAACAGTCCGTGCAGCGACATTTAAAAACGGACAACGGATCAGCCCGATAAGTATCAGGGCTATAGTACATTTGGAAAAATAGTAATACCATAGCGATGAAATTTATAAGTTATTTATTCGTATTTGCTTCACTTATATCCCACACGTATGGAGGTATACCTAAGCCGGAATACCCCCGGCCACAGTTTGAACGCCAAGACTGGATAAACCTAAACGGGACTTGGACCTATGAGCTGGATCTGGTAAAATCAGGTTTTGAAAGAGATTATATAAACTCGAAGGGATTCGCGGGTACTATTACTGTTCCATTTGCCCCCGAAAGTCAGTTGTCCGGTGTTCAACATACGGATTTTATCCCCCGTATTTGGTATCACCGGTCTATATCTGTCCCGCCATCGTGGTCTGGGAAATCAATAATCCTGCATTTCGGTGCGGTATATTACGAATCCGAAGTCTATATCGATGGAAATTTTGTGGGCAGGCACCACGGAGGCAGCTCTTCCTTTAGTTATGATATATCACCCTTCGTAAAGGAGGGACAGCAGCATGATTTGGTCGTAGTCGCCTCCAGTGATGTCCGTTCTGGTGTGCAAACAGCAGGGAAGCAATCGCTTCAACTCCTATCCCATAACTGCAATTATACAAGGACGACGGGTATATGGCAGACCGTATGGATGGAAGCTGTTGATCAGTATGCACTGCAATCTATTCACGTCATAACGGATATAGATCAGCAGCAGGTGATCATTCATCCTATGTATTATCAGGAGAGTACAAATACCCTAAACATACGGATCAAGGAGGGTGGAAAGGTCATTGCGACACGAACTGTTGCAGCCAATAATTCAAGTATTGTTGCCATTCCCATAGAAAATCCTAAACTCTGGTCTCCCGAAACGCCCGTTTCTGTATGATCTGGAATTATCCGTCACCTCTACCGATGGGCGGGAGCTGGATAGAGTAAGTTCATATTTTGGGATGCGTAAGATACATGTGGAGGGCAACAAGATTTACCTGAATAACGAACCGTACTATCAACGTTTGGTTTTGGATCAAGGCTTTTATCCCACAGGAATTTGGACCTCTCCCTCTGACGACGACCTTAAAAAGGATATTATTCTGGGAAAAAACGCAGGCTTCAATGGTGCCAGATTGCATCAAAAAGTGTTTGAGGAGCGGTATTACTATTGGGCAGATAAGTTGGGTTATCTCACCTGGGGGGAGAGTGCCAGCTGGGGAATGGATGCAAACAATATAGAAGCGGCCCGTAATTTTATTTCTGAATGGGCTGAATGTGTCAAAAGAGATCGAAACCATCCCTCACTAGTGGTATGGACACCGTTCAACGAGCAGTGGTGGCCTGATAAGACAAACTATCCCCGTCTTGTAGCGGACGTTTATAACCTCACCAAACTTATTGATCCGACACGTCCTGTGAATGCTGTAAGTGGCGGTGCGCATATCCTCACGGATATCTGGACGGTACACCACTATGAGCAGGATCCGGTGACACTAAGGGATATCATCTATAAGGACGGCAATTTTTTCCAGACACCGAACCATGCCCATCCGGGCTCGAGGAACATCGGTTTCAACGAGGTCAAGGACAACAATAATTATGTATTTCCTGTCTATGATGGGAAAATGCCCTATTTCGTGGATGAATTCGGTGGTATCAAATGGGTGAGCGATGAGAAGCTTCAGCAGTTAGACTCGAAGACACAGGACCTGGGGATGATGGGGATGCCCCACGAACGATGGAAGAGTTTTACCAACGCTTAGAGGGACAGGTAGATCAACTTTTATCGCTTTCCGCACATGTTTGGGGTTACTGTTATACCCAGCTGACCGACGTCGAGCAGGAGCAGAACGGTATTTACAATTATGACCGCTCGACCAAGTTTGATATGGAAAGGATTAAAAGAATTTTTTCGAAAACTCCCTGAGGGTCTGAAATAGGGGGTTCGACAGAAGATAAAGCATTATCTCGTGATATCCCATATGGGTAGGTCTTTTCTGGTGTATTTGATATATTTCTACATAAAGCAAATTGAATGGTAATCGTGAATATATTTCGAGTGGGTGTCATTCTGTTGATTAGTATGCCTTTGCACGGTATCGGACAGAACAGGGCACAAGCACTGACAGATCTAAAATCACTTTTGCACTCCGAGAAAGAGTGGATAAAAGTACATGCAGCAGAATTTTTGCTGTGGGAGAACCAAGCTGTGGATGAGGTCCGTGAGGTATATCTGCAAGAAGAACGATTATTTGGTGATGTGCCGAAATATCGTATCGGCATCTGGCGGGTATTGGCGCAGGCTGCGGTCGACCCGCAAGATCGTAAACATTGGGTGGATAAGATTGTAGCGGCTTATCTTGACACTGCTGGCGAAGACCGCTTGCATGCTATCGAGACGCTGGCAAAACTAAAGGTACCCGTCGTGCACGGTATGGAGGATAGCTTGACAGGTTCTATGCGTATCTATTCGCTGTGGAACTATGCGACAGCATCCAAAAAACACGAACAAATGGTGAAGGACAGCCTGCTTGCAGATCTGTTAAGCGGAAGGCTTTCCGAAATGGAGATATTGGTCACTTCCTTTGTGCTGCGCTATCTCGATCCTTTCTCTAAGGATGAGCATCAACAATTGTATAACTGGCTGCACGGCCATGCTTTTAATGCTTCGGTAACCAGCAATCTATTGGCGACCGTGTGGATCGCGGCTCCCCAAGACGCTGACACAGAGTTGCTACAGMATTAAAAGCATGGCCG
>NZ_JXAC01000039.1 GCF_000814685.1 Sphingobacterium sp. T2 | reverse complement strand
ATGAAAAACCGTAAAGGGKTKTTCATCATCACCTTTGATGTCCGCTTTGGTAACGTTAAATACTGATTTAAGGTTTACGTTCAATACGTCATCCCAGTTTTCTTCTGTCATACGTAATAAAAGACCGTCTTTGGTGATGCCGGCATTGTTCACCACAATATCGATAGTTCCAAATTCAGCAACAATATCGTTGATCAATTTTTCTGCCTCATCGAATTTAGAAGCATCCGAGCGATATCCTACTACTTTAGTGCCATATGCTTGCAATTCCTGTTCAAGCGCTTGTCCCTTTTCTACCGAAGAAAGGTAAGTGAAAGCTACATTAGCTCCTTGTTGAGCAAATACTTCGGCGATTTTACGTCCGATACCTTTTGAAGCACCGGTAACTAAAGCAGTTTTTCCCTCTAATAATTTCATATATTAAATGTATTGTTTGTCAATTAAACTATCCTTGATTCGACAACATTTTTCTGTGTTGTCCGCAAACAAAAATACACAAATTTTGAAATTGTGGTAATTTATTAGAAAATGACATCCTTTTTCACATATTCAACGATTGGCTACAGATTTTGATAAATTTTCTGATATATGAATAAATTTTGACAAAATCATTCGTTATAAAGCGTTACGAATATTAATTTTGCTTCAATTTAAGTAGTCATGGGTAAGAAAAAACAAAAATCAGAAGTTGACGTTGTGCTCATCGGCGGTGGTATCATGAGTGCTACTTTGGGTACGCTGATCAATGAGCTTAATCCTGATGTCGATATTGAGATAATAGAACGTTTAGACCAAGTTGCTGCTGAAAGCTCTGACGCTTGGAACAATGCGGGTACAGGACACTCTGCCTTGTGTGAGTTGAACTATACACCTCAACAGCCGGATGGTTCTGTTAAGATTGAAAAAGCTATCAAAATCGCCGAGCAGTTCGAAATTTCAAAACAGTTTTGGGCGTATTTAGTGGAGAAGGGTATCATCAAGAATCCGGAGCATTTTATCCGTAAGGTGCCACACATGAGTGCCGTTTTTGGGGAGAAGGATGTGAAGTTCTTGAAGACTCGCTATGAAACCTTGACGAAAGAGACTCTTTTCAAAGGTATGGAGTATACCGAAGACAGAGCGGTATTGGAGAAATGGGTGCCGTTGATGATGGAAGGGCGTGAAGGTAATGAACTCATGGCAGCAACGCGTATGGAAATCGGTACAGACGTTAACTTTGGAGCTTTGACTCGTGATCTTATCGCTCATTTAAGCAAAAAGGATAATATTAAGCTTTCTTTGAATCAGGAAGTAAAAGATATAGAACGTGAGGACGATGGAAGATGGGAAGTGGAAATCAAAGACCTTAAGACTGGTGAAAAGCGTGAAGTTAAAGCGAAATTTGTTTTCATCGGTGCTGGAGGCCACTCCTTATTGTTGCTGGAGAAGTCAGGCATTCCTGAAGCCAACGGTTATGGCGGTTTCCCTGTAGGAGGTCAATGGTTGAGATGTACTAATGAAGAGATTATCAAGAAACATCAAGCCAAAGTTTATGGAAAAGCTTCGGTAGGGGCGCCTCCGATGTCCGTACCTCACTTGGATACGCGATACATCGATGGCAAACAAGCTCTTCTGTTTGGGCCTTATGCGGGCTTTTCGACCAAATTTTTGAAAAAAGGTTCTTACTTCGACTTACCAGCCTCCATCAAATTGTCTAATATCAAACCGATGATTTCTGCCGGTCTGGATAATATCCCGCTGACAAAATATTTGATTACGGAGGTGATGAAGAAACCAAAAGATAAGTTGGAATCTTTGAAACAGTTCATGCCTACCGCGAAGATGGAAGATTGGGTTATTGAGAAGGCGGGACAACGTGTGCAGGTCATCAAAAAAGATCCTAAACATGGCGGTATTCTAGAGTTCGGTACAGAGGTTGTATCTAGTGCTGACGGCTCTATTGCAGCGTTGTTAGGTGCCTCTCCAGGGGCTTCTACCTCTGTTGCGATAATGATAGAGATTGTTGAAAAAATGTTTCCCTGAAAGAAGCAAAATCATCAGGAATATAGAAAGAAACTTCGTGAGATGATTCCTTCATGGGGGAAGTCTCTGAACGACAATCCAGAGCTTTGCAATGAAGTTCGTGCGCATTCGCAACGCGTACTTAAAATGGACTAATAAAAATACTTATGGGGTGCTAAAGTAGAGCTTCGGCTCTACTTTTTCGGCTGAGATTATACCCAATTCCGTATAGTGGAAGGAACCTGATCCAGGTAATGCTGGCGTAGGGATTATATCTGTTAGCTTTGACATAGCATTTCCATAAGTGAAGTTTAACTTTAAAACTCACTTATATGGAAATTTTAGACCAAATTCTTCAGGCTGCCAAGGCCACGTCATGGCTCGAGCGCTTCTCGGTGCTCTGCGGCATCATTCAAGTACTTCTTAGCAAAAACAATAAAGTTTCGAACTATCTTTTTGGAATTCTCGGCATAATTTCCGGAATGTATATCTATTTCGGGGCAAAGCTGTATGCTGATATAGCCCTGAATATGTATTATCTGATTATGAGTGTCTATGGGTGGTGGTACTGGAAGACCAACAAGGAAGCAAAAGAGCAGCCTATCACAAGGTGTAATGCCAAAGAGTGGGGGATAGTGCTGGCTATAGTGGTTGTAGGCTTCTTCATCCTGTCTTTGTCGCTCACCCATTTTACGGATTCCGATGTGCCTGTTTGGGATGCTTGGGTGTCGTCCACGGCGTGGGCAGGAATGTGGTTGTTGGCCAGACGAAAGATAGAAAACTGGATATTACTCAATATCAGTAATGTCGTTAGCCATTCCTCTTTTGATTCACAAAGAGCTATATCTGTTTGCAGCGCTGACTTTATTTTTATTTACAGTAGCCATCTTCGGTTTTTTCAAATGGAAATCGATAATGAAAGAACAAAACACTATTTAACATGCAACTAAACGAAAACACGATCATATCTTTGCAGGAGGCTCAACAAAAAAGCATAGCCGCCAAACAGCTGGTTGAAGAGCAACTCCGTATCATATACGAGAACAACTGGTTTAATATATGGGTTCCCAAAGAGTATAATGGGTTGTCTTATAGCTTATTAGAGGGATTTAGGTTGTTTAAAGATTTAGCGTATGTTGACGGGGGGATGGCTTGGACAATAACGCTCTGTTCTGGAGCTAACATGTTTGCCGGCTATATGGATCCGGTGGTGGCCAAAGAGACTTTTCAGAATCCTAAAGTATGTTTTGGAGGGAGCGGCCGTGCCAATGGTAAAGCGGTCTTTGATGGTAAGAGGTTTACTCTGTCAGGGACGTGGCAATATGCTACGGGAGCACCTCACCTTACCCATTTCACCTTGAATGCACAAGTGTATGATGGGCAAATGCCCCGTGTGGATGGACAAGGACTACCCGTGATCTTTTCTTTCTTTGTGCCACGAGAGCATGTGCTTATACATTATGATTGGAATACTTTTGGCTTGGAATGTACAGCATCACATAGCTTTTCTTTAGATAATGTTGTAGTGTCTGCCGCTAATGCTTTCAGATTAATCCCTGAGGAGAGAAAAGTGGACTCTGCTCTTTTTCGTATTCCTTTCATGACGTTTGCTGAGCTTACACTATTGCCCAACTATATAGGCATGTATAAGCGTTTCTTGGACCTTACAGAAAAGTATTTTTTCCAAAAGGCTAAAGACACCGTGTGGGCCGAGCAATATAGCAAACAGCATTTCCGTCTGGTAGATACTTTACAGCAAAAGCTGGAAAATGATGTAGTAAAAATAGAAGATCTTATCCTTAAGTTATGGACCTTCGCAGAATTAACACATGAGGCTTTTGATCCTCGCTTGTTGGACGAAATAGCTTCCATTTCAAGAGCTATAGTAAAAGATATTCGTGAGCAGGTGTGTTATATCTTTCCTTTATTGGGAATAAGTGGGGCTCAGCGGGAAAACGAAATTAATATTGTGTTCCGAAATATTTTTACGGCGACACAACATAGTCTTCTAAACGTAAGATAAAAAGGGAGAAACTCAGCTTCTCCCTTTTTATATAAGAACAATGAATTATTTTTCTTTTCTTATGGTTACAGCATTTTTATGCGCCTGTAAACCTTCTAACTCGGCTAAAATCTCTACTATAGAACCTATCTGCTGAATACCTTCTTCGGAGATAGACTGAAAGGTTATTTTCTTTATAAAGGAATCTACCGAGACGCCGGAATAAGAACGTGCATATCCCGATGTAGGAAGTGTGTGGTTGGTGCCTGATGCGTAATCTCCGGCACTTTCGGGAGTGAGATGTCCCAAAAACACTGAACCGGCATTTAGGATTAGAGAGGTTACCATGTGCCAATAGTCGGATTCAATAATAAGGTGTTCCGGCGCATACAGGTTAGAAAAGTGGATAGCGCTTTTCAAGTCTTTGGTAATAACTGCATAAGAATTGGCAATAGCTTTTGCGGCAATTTCTTTTCGTGGTAGCACCTCTAGTTGTTTCATAAGCTCTTCGTTGACGGCATCAACGATGTTGCTGTCAGTAGCTACCAATACAGCCTGGCTGTCTGCGCCGTGCTCTGCCTGCGCCAGTAGGTCTGCAGCGACAAAAGATGGTTTTGCTGTCTCATCGGCGATGACCAACACTTCTGACGGGCCGGCAGGCATGTCAATACTTATATTGGTGAGACTTTGTACGAGGCTTTTTGCTTTGGTGACAAATTGATTGCCGGGGCCGAAAATTTTGTCCACTTTAGGAATACTTTCGGTACCGAAAGCCATGGCGGCGACGGCCTGAGCTCCTCCTACGAGATATATGCGTTCTATTTTCAACAGCTTGAGGCAATATGCTACAAAACCATTTATCTTGCCATCCCTTTGGGGAGGAGAACATACTACAATTTCTTTACATCCGGCAATACGTGCGGGCACCCCAAGCATCAATAGGGTAGAAGGAAGTACTGCAGATCCCCCCGGTATATATAGACCTACCTTTTCTATCGGACGCGGCTCACGCCAGCATTTTACACCCGGCATGGTTTCTACGACACGCTCACGCTTGGTTTGTGAACTATGAAACTTGTGTATGTTCTGAAAAGCAATCTCCAAGGCACGCTGTTGGTCGCGCTGGATCGTTGCAGCCAACGATTCTATCTCTTCCTGATCTAGATACAGCTTGTCCAGCTGCACCTGATCATATTTAGCCGCAAAGTCTTTCAAGGCTTTGTCTCCGTTGTGACGTACATTGTCGATAATCTCAAATACGGCAGACTGTATAGCCTGATTTGGATCGGTGTTGCGTAAGACCAGCTGTTGTAGATCTGCAGCCGTCAGCTCTTCGTATTTATATTTCTTTAGCATTATAAGATAATCTTTTCAATAGGCATTACCACTATACCTTGTGCTCCTGCAGATTTAAGCACATTGATTTTACCCCAAAAGTCCTCTTCCGAAATGACGGTGTGTACAGCAACCCAGCCTTCTTCCGCCAAAGGCACTACGGTAGGACTTTTCACGCCATGGAGCAACTCGGTAATCTTTGGTAGGTTGACCCTCTCAACGTTAAGCACAACGTATTTGGTCTCTTTGGCACGTAGTACAGACTGTATACGCTGAAGGAGTTCGGCAACCGTCTGATTGTCTTCTAGCCCATCACGACCTATAAGGATGGCTTCCGACTTTCTCACGTCGGCAAAAGCTTTTAACCCATTGCTTTTTAGTGTTCCTCCAGTGGATACGATGTCACAGATGGCATCGCTCAAGCCTAAACCCGGAGCAATCTCCACAGATCCTGAAATAATCTGTATGTCTGCGTTGATATCATGTTCATCAAGGAAAGATTGGAGGATGACAGGGTAGGAAGTAGCAATAGATTTGCCGTTTAAATCTTTGAGCTCCCGGATAGAAGAATCTCGTGGAATGGCAATTTTCAAAGAACACTTGCCGAATCCCAAACGTTGCAGATAGTTTACTTGGGCTTGCGTCTCGTCGATAACATTTTCGCCTACAATACCCAGATCTGCAATGCCTTGCTCTACATATCCCGGAATATCGTCATCTCGGAGGAATAATATTTCAAGATTAAAATTACTTGCTGTAGTGATTAAAGAACTTTTATAGTTTTCAAAGTCTAAACCACAGTTTTTCAGTAACTGTACGGATTTCTCATTTAATCTACCCGATTTTTGGATAGCTATCTTTAGATTTTTCAAGGCTATTTGATTGTTTGTTGATGATCAATATTATTAAATAAACTGACTATTGGGAAAATGTTGCTTCACGTAGAAACAAATAAACTTTACATATCGCCGCGAAGGCGATGATGGAAATGCTTATGGTATGTGAAGAAAAGTGTCATTTATTTCAATAATACTTGGCAAAGTTAACCCATTCATGTAGTTTTTGCAACATTTTTTGAGATTTATTAATAATAATTTAATGTTTTGAGGTCTTGACATATCATATCATTTCAAGAATGCTAATTTTTTGATAAAAGATAAATAGTATCTTAGTAATGCCATGTAACTAAATTATGAGAGCCATTATCATCACCTTAATAGGCCTTCTTCTATCCACAGGAAGCTTTGCACAGCATAGCTATATCTACGATGAAGTTCGTAAGGATTTGGAAATTTTTGAAGATAGCTTAGCGTTGGAGCTGAAGAAAAAAAATATCTAGGAAAAGCATAAATAAACTTACATATGAGTCTGTTAAAAATGTGGCCTTGGCCATCTTGAAGAATGACTATAGGCCTACTTATCTGGCGGCAGAATATAAGGCTATCTTGGATCCACGTACATTGGGTCGGATATTGAGTATAGGCGATGGATACAGTAAATATGAGAATGTGACGGGAGTGTTTCTTCAAGAGGGTCAGCATATTATCCTCGTCAAAGGATTGGCTGAAGGAAAGACCGTAAAATTGCTCGTGCCACATTGGTTGCGAAAAGCTCCAGATCCTGCAAATCCCACCAAAGATCCTAACGGATGGGGGCTTCATCGACAAGAATTTATCCTGAAAAACGGTATCAACCTCATAGAACTTAAAAGCTATGGTGGCCTAGCCTACATAGGATACTACTCTGATAATCCGGAAGGAGAGCCTCCTATAGCGATTCATTTTCTTACGGGAGAGGAGAATGGCTATTTTGATATTGCCAAGCATAACAACGAAGATTGGAACCGATTTCTTTATAATGCTGTCTATCCCATTCTAGATGCAAGAGGAACCCATATTCAGATAGCATATCCAGTAGATGACTTGAAGAAATACGCCTATGGACGAGGAGTGGAACTCATATCGATATACGACTCGCTTGTTTACCGACAACATAGACTTATGGGATTGGAAAAGTATCAAAAAGTCCCAAGGAATAGAATTCTGGCACGAGTAAATTTCAACTATTACATGTTTAGGGATGGCGATGGGGTAGCATATATGGGTGACAAGCAAGGATATGCCATGCATATGGTTGCAGATCCAGATATGGTAATGAAAGGCGATCCTTGTTGGGGATTCAGCCACGAAGTGGGACATGTACATCAAACCAGACCCATGTTTAATTGGGGGGAGGCTTGGGAGAGGTTAGTAACAATCTGTTTTCCATGTATGTATGTCGTTTTTTTGGAAACAAATCTCGTTCTTGCACAACAGAAAAACTACGAGAAAGCTCGGAAGAATATTATTGAGAAAAGAATTTCTTATTTAGCGGATCCGGACGTTTTTAATCGTTTGGTACCCTTCTGGCAGCTTCAGCTTTATTTTGAAAGCATAGGAGAAAATTCAGACTTCTACGCTGACCTTTTTGAAGAGTTAAGGAGGCAGGCAGCTAAACAGCAGGAGCATCACACTTCTTCAGGTAGACGTAGAGCAGAAAGGAATCCTGCCATCCACCAGCTGAATTTCATAAAAACAGCCTGTAAAGTAAGTCAAGTTGACCTGACAGATTTTTTCGAGAAATATGGGTTCTTTTATGTCGGGAGAATGGAATACGAGGATTATGGCAGATATGTGTATGAGATGACACAAGAGATGGTTGACAAGTGCTTTCAGGAAATAAAGGCAATGAATCTTCCCAAACCAAAAGTAGATATTTCAAGTCTTACCGACTGATAAAATAGGCGTTATCATATTTTATAACGCCTATTTGAGTACGATGATATGCTTATTGTTAAGTAATATACTGTATGTTAGGCGTGGATGATTTTCTAAAAAATTCTCATGATGAGGTGCTGGTAATACGACCTTGATTTCTCTGGTCCATAAGGAACGAAAAAAGTATGCCTTGTTGACGCATACTTTCGTCCACAAGATTG
>NZ_JXAC01000038.1 GCF_000814685.1 Sphingobacterium sp. T2 | reverse complement strand
AAAAGTAGGTAGCTCTAAGTCAATCTTACCGGTTGTCATGTCTTGGCGATGGCTTAGCGTAGAGGTGAAATTCACTTTTCCGTCAGCAAATACTTTTCCGTAGCTGATGGATGAAGACATGTTGTTACGGGTAAGTTCGCGGATGTCGTAAGTGCTTCCAGCAGCAGAGTTTTGGAAGTATGAGCTGGTACCGAACATCACCGATGCGAGAAGGATGTCCCCGGGTTGGCTTCCTGACGCTGTGTGTGGTTCCACGTGAAGTTGAAGTCTTTGGCCCTGCGGAAGTTATCCGACCCTTCTACCCCTGTAGGAGTAGAAGCAAATCTGAAGTTAAATCCTCCATTGAATTTATAGTTTACGACATAGTTGGTCCGTACCGAAGCTTCCCACGAACCTTTGGAATAGAAAGAGCCCCGTAGTTCGGAGTCCCAATAGTCATTGTACGTCAAGTACCAGCCAAAGTCGCGCAGACCAAAGCCTCGTGTTACATCATCCCCAAAGGATGGAAACAGAAATCCCGATTGTTTCTTGTTAGTCTTAGGGAAGAAGCCGAAGGGTAGAGCCAGAAACTTGAAAGGGATTCCTTGAAATACTAGGTAGGATGGTCCCGCGATTATCTGCTTGTCGGTAATTAAGCCTCGTGAGATATGTATGCCGAAGTGCGTATGAGGATAGGGTAGGTCACAGGTGCTGTACATGGCGTCCTTAATGGACAGCTCATCATAAATATTTTTTCGGAGCACGCGTGCCTGTATATATCCTCCGTCTTCTTCGGTCATGATGCCGAAAGTTTTACCTTCCTGACTTTTGTAGTTATATAATAAGGAGTCTACGGCTTTGGGTGTCTCGTTGGGGAAGATAACGACAGGCCTTCCGACATATTTACCTTTCTCGTCATAGATACCGCTGGCATACAACATATTGTTGTTTCTATCCAGACGAATATAGTCTGCCGAAAGCTCAAAGCCTTGGTATTTTACTTTTGCGCCTTTGAAGAGGTTGGATAATATTTTTTTGCTTGACCTGATTCCACGATGAGTCAGAGGCAACGATAGTTACGACGGTCTCTAGACCACTTTCATTTTTCATGAGAACGGTATCCTGTCCCGAAACTTCTTTGAAGTGATTTTTAAGCGTGTCGGAAGTGTTTTGAAGGGTGTCAGCATTGGTCTTTGAAGGAATTAAAACTTGGGAATAACCCATCGTTATCCCTATTAACACAAACACCAAACAGCTTAAAAATCTCGTTACCGTTAACTTCTAACGTCGTTAAATTACTTATTAAAACTTGCGTCAAAAATAAACTAATTAACCAACAAAGATAAGTCAAAAAATACAAATAGATTAAAGGTGATATTTTTTTAATTCTATTTTTTACCCTTTATTCTTTGTGGATGTATGTGCACCATGCTCAGTGAATCTTATTACAAAAATCTCAAAATTAGAAAGATGAAATTTTTAAATAGTGTTAAAAAAATTAGTTTGTCTCTGTTTTTCCTATCCATTCGTTTTTTTTAGCTTCTTCTTTTATCTATAACGACAGCCAAGAGGAGAATAAAACTAATCCACCGAAAAAAAATTTCACCGTTGTAATAGACCCAGGACATGGTGGCGACAAGCCGGGAGCATACGGGCGTAAGTCAAAGGAAAAAGACATCGTATTGGAGGTATCAAAAAAGCTCAAGAAAAAACTGGAAGAAGAGTTGGGCATAAATGTAATCCTTACAAGAAGCACAGATGTTGATGTCCCTTTCCGTACGCGATCGGAGATAGCCAACAAGAATCACGCTGATCTTTTTCTATCCATACACGCCAATTCGGCGAACACCACACGCCGTAAGAATCCCCATGTGGTGGGAACGGAAACGTTGGTGTTAGGTTTTCACCGTATGAGCGAGCAGGATGTAGCCATAAGGGAGAACGCCGATATGTTGTTGGAAGAGAACTATGAGGAGAATAATGCGGACTTAGTGGGGTTCGATCCTAAGGATCCTTCCAGCTATATCATCTTCAAAGTGATGAAACGTCAGTATCGTGACCGCAGTATCCGTTTTGCCTCCCTAATACAAAATGAATATGTGGCTTCTAACAGAGTAAATAGGGGAGTAAAGGAACAGGGATTGGCTGTGCTGGCCCGTGCAAGCATGCCTGCAGTGCTTACAGAGATAGGATTTATCTCCAGTCCTACAGAAGAAGATTACATGCTGTCAGAAGAAGGTCAAAATGAAATTGTGAAAAATCTGTTTAATGCCATAAAAAAGTATAAAGCTACTTCCGAAAAGTAAACATTTTCTATATTTAGAATGTTATTTGTATATTCGTTAGGAATATAAATTCGAAGTAACTTGAAAATATCAAACGAAACCAAAGTAGGAGCATTAACAGCCGTAGCGATAACCATTTTGGTTATAGGTTATAGTTTTCTGAGAGGTAATGATTTGTTCTCTTCAGAAAACACATATTATACAGATTACGATAATGTAGATGGGTTGGTAGTTTCCAATCCGGTGATGGTCAACGGCTTTAAAATTGGTCGTGTATCGAAAACCACGCTGATGGATAACGGAAAGATCCGTACCGAATTCAAAATCAAAAAAGAGTATAAAATCCCTTCAAATACTATTGCCCGTATTTCCAGTGATGGTTTTCTGGGAGGGAAGGTTATAGTGTTTGAGTTGGGGAACAGCAAAACGTATGCAAAGGATGGTGATCCGTTGCAGTCGGATGTGCAGGCCAACCTTTTGCAGAAGGTGGAGCCTTTGCAAAAGAAGATTGAAGACCTTGTAGAGAGGCTGGATTCGGTACTCTTCGCAGTCAATACCGCTTTGGATGAAGAGTTTCAAAGAGATTTCAAGTCCAGTCTACGTAGTATTTCCATCTCTCTAAAGAATGTAGAGAAAATCACTACCGATGTGGAAGGTTTGATGGGCTCTGAAAGGGAAAGACTGGCTCGTATTATGCAGAATCTGGAATCTATCACTCATAATTTCAAGAATAATGGTGATAAGATTAACCAGATTATGGCCAACCTGGACCATCTGTCCAGTGACTTGTCGAAGACAGAAATCAAAGCTACGGTGGATAATGCCTATCAGGCGATGAAAGATGTGCAGGAGATCACCGATAAAATCAATAAGGGTGAGGGATCTCTAGGACTCTTGCTGAATGACGATAAGTTGTACGACAATCTGAGCCGCACATCAGCAAGTTTGGATGAGTTGGTTCAAGACCTTAAAACTAATCCGGGAAAATATTTGAAGATTTCTATTTTCGGCAAGAAGGATACAAAATAAATCATGTATGATTATAAATCATGTATGATTATAAAAAAAGCGTTTGATTCATGAATCAAACGCTTTTTTTTATTTAATAATATGAAAACTTATTCGCCTTGAGCTCTTTCGATATGAAATTGTACCAAGTCGTCGATTGGAGAACGTAAGATTTTTCCAACCTGCATACCGTATTGGTTTGCTTTTTCTTCCAATACGTTGCGGAAGTTATAAGCCACAGAACCGATACAGTTGAATGTGTAATCTTGGTAATTTGGATATTTGCTTACCAAATTAGCGAAGAAAGCTTCGAAAGCATCATCCACTATTTTGCGAGTGTATTCGATGTTTACATTATTGTCGTAAACGAATTTGCTGAAGCTAGCACAGAAACGGTTTGCTAGAGGTTTAGTATACACGTTGTCCATGATTTCATCCGGAGTAAGCTTGTAGGTTTCGTAGAAAACTTTAGCTACATCTTCCGGCATCAAGCCACGGATAAAGTCTGTTAATAGTTTTTTACCTATATATTGAGCCGGAACCTTCGTCTCCTAAGATGTAAGCAGCAGAGTTGATGTTGTGGACGATTTTTTCACCGTCATAGATACAGGTGTTGGTTCCTGTTCCAAGGATAGCTGCAAATCCTGGTTTTCTTCCCAATAAGGCTCTAGCGGCAGCCAACAAGTCGTGGCCGATTTCTATTTTAGCATTAGGGAATAATACTTTGAAGGCATCAGCAACGATCTGAGCTTTCTCTTCGTTGTGGACACCAGCACCATAATAATTTACCTCTTTTATTTTGTCCAAAGGTAAATCGTTAGGTAATCCTTTTCTTAAAGAGCTTACAATATAGTCACTGTCAACGAAATAAGGGTTGTAGCCCTCTGTGTTGAAGTAGATCTTCTTGTTGTTGTCATCTAGTAGGCACCAATTGGTTTTGGTTGATCCGCCATCTGCAATAATGATCATTATCAGTTTATTTAGTAGTTATTCAATATTAGTTTTCAACTTAGTCTACCCGAAGATACATTTTTCTTTATAATTATCAAGGTTAGTGGTGTATAAAAAGTGAGTACTAACTAAAAAACCTTGTTTATTGCGAATAAACAAGGTTTTTTTTGAAAAATACTTAGTGTATAAAGTACAATTAGAAGGCTTAATGTCCTGCGGAGCCTTCGATATGATCGATATCAATATTTTGTTTTTTCAGGAATCCTTTTCACTAGGATGGCAAATAAAATTATGTAGGCAAAGCCTATAACCGGAACGATATAGGAGTTGTGGATACCGATAATGTCGGCTAGCTTTCCTTGGATAGGCGGGATGATACCTCCACCTAAGATCATCATGACCAAGAAGGCTGAACCTTGTTCTGTGTATTTTCCGATGCCCACAATGGACAGGGCGAAGATAGACCCCCACATGATCGAACAGGCTAACCCGCCGGTAAGAAAGGCGTAGATTGCTACTGTACCTGAAGAAAGTAGACCTATAATCATAGCAGCAAGACCTAACGTTCCGAATGCGATGAGGGTGGTTACCGGTTTTTCTTTGCTGATAAAAAATGCTATTACCTGTATAGCCACACAGATGGCAAAGAAATAAAGATGCGACATATTAAAACCTGCAATAGTATTTACGGTCAGCACTACACCAAAGGCGATAAAAGGAACTACAGCAGTCAATATTTTCTTTGTTGCACTGGAGAAGTTGAATGCTGTCACTGCCCCTGCCCAGCGGCCTACCATCATTCCTCCCCAATACATAGATATATAAGGTGTAATCTCTGAAGATTGCAGATTACCGAATTCGTCTTGTGTCAACAACTCTCCTAGATTACTGCCGATGGCTACTTCTATACCCACATAGAGGAACAGTCCCAACATGCCTAGGACAAGCTGTGGATATTTCATGGCGCCCCAGCCTTCAGGTGATTTTTGTGCTCTGTTGTAGGCGAAAAGTAAGGAGCCTACCACTGCAATGAGGGCACCGAAAAGCAAGGCCATACGTTTCAGCTCCAGTGGATGCATAAGTTCATGGATTTGTGACTGCAAGCTTTCTGCGGTCTGTATGTCCGTTGCTGCTTTCAGCTGGGACTGTAAACTTTCAATATGAAGGGCTGTTTCACTTTTATAGCTTAGGAAGACAGGCGTAAATAAAGCTATCAACAGCAAAGTCATGATGACCAAGGTCTTTTTCGCTTTGTCAGCTCCTTCCATAGGTTCATTGTTGATACCAGGAGGTACTTTCTTAGAGAAATGGAAAAGAGCAGCAGCGAAGATAAACAGCAATCCTACCGCAATATATAAGTACACGACTTTATTTAGAGGAAGGTTCGAGATTTCAGCATCCGAGATGGTTTCGAAAGTGCCGAAAAGGGCATATCCAATCACAAGAGGGCCTATTGTAGTACCGAAAGAGTTGACGGCACCACCCAAGTTGACGCGCGATGCTCCGGTTTTAGGATCTCCCAACAATACGGCGAAAGGATTGGCTGCAGTCTGTTGGAGAGAGAAACCCAATGCCACAATAAATAAGCCTATGAGCATCCCTAGATAGACGTTTACCTCTACAGCGACAATCATTGCAGCTGCGCCAAAGGCAGAGAACAGAAGACCATAAACAATACTTTTCTTATACCCCCATTTACCTACCAAATCTCTACCTGATATAGTACTAAAAATGAATAGAGCCAATGCGCCTATATAATATGCGCTATAAAAGGCAAAATCAATCAGCTGCGATTGAAACTGGTCAAGGTGGAAGTAATTTTTACAGAAAGGAATAAAAATACTATTTCCTGCAGCAATAAATCCCCAGAAAAAGAATACCACAATAAGGGTATAGAGTGCTGGGTAATTGGTTGGTTTGCTATTTTCAGTCATATGGTTTTAGTTTAAAATCTTATTTTGCAAGTCATAAACGTACAAAAAAAATCTAAATTTCGTATTAGGTAAAACAATTTAGTAGGGCTTTTATTGAAAATAATTGTTTTTGTAAGATTATTTTTTTATTTTTTTCTTTGAAAATTCGAATCTATTAGTTTTCTTTGTGCATTCTCAAATTTATCCTATTTCTTGAGTACTATTATTATAATCAAAGATAAGTAGGTAGATACTTAGGACATTTTAGAAAATTATTGAGCCTTATTAGGTTTGATAATTTTGGTAGGTTAGATTTCAAATTGAAAATCCAAAACGACATAATCATAATTCAGTATTAATGAATATCAGTGAATTGAATTCAAAGCTCGTGTCCGAATTGCGCGAGATAGGAAAAGTGTTAGGTATTGCTGACGTAGAGAAACTTCGTAAACAAGAGCTAATCGATAAAATAACGGAAATTGCCAAGCAAGCAGAGGCCGAGGAAAAGACCGAAGAGGCTGCTCCTGCTCCGCAACCTGCTGGCGAAGAGAGACCTCGTAAGAGAACCAGAACGGTTAAAGCGGAACCTGTAGCCGTAACAAAAAGAACAAAAACAGAAGAAGAAACGAACGGTGACAGCGACAGCTTCAGAAGGCGAGACGCCTGCCGCTTCATCTACCTCTTCTTCAACTCCTACAGAATCCCCTTCTGCTGAATCCGCTGAGCAACAATCCACAGAACCAAAACGATTAGACGCAAATGTTCCAAATACTGACTTTGATAATGTCATTATCAACGAAGGTGTTTTGGAAATCATGCCTGACGGCTACGGCTTTTTGCGTTCATCCGATTATAACTACCTGACTTCTCCGGACGACATTTACGTGTCGCAGTCACAAATCAAATTGTTTGGTCTTAAGACTGGTGACAACGTAAGAGGATGTATCCGTCCGCCGAAAGAAGGTGAGAAATATTTTCCATTAGTACGTATCGAATCTATCAACGGCCAAAATCCAGCAGATATTCGTGACCGTGTTCCTTTTGATTATTTGACACCTTTGTTCCCTAACGAAAAGTTAAATCTAGATTTGGGGGCCAACAACTATTCGACAAGGATTATGGATATGTTTACCCCAATAGGTAAAGGGCAACGTGGTCTCATCGTGGCACAACCTAAAACGGGTAAGACAAATTTGTTGAAAGAGGTTGCAAATGCTATCGCTAAGAACCATCCGGAAGTATATTTGATTATCCTGTTGATTGACGAGCGTCCGGAAGAGGTTACCGATATGGCTAGATCAGTACGTGCGGAGGTGGTTTCTTCAACTTTTGATGAACCTGCAGAAAGACATGTTAAGATTGCCAATATTGTGTTGGAAAAAGCGAAACGTATGGTAGAATGTGGTCACGATGTAGTAATCTTATTGGATTCTATTACACGTTTGGCACGTGCGTACAACACGGTAGCTCCTGCTTCTGGAAAGATTCTTTCGGGAGGGGTGGATGCTAACGCCCTACATAAACCAAAGCGTTTCTTTGGAGCTGCACGTAACATTGAAAACGGCGGTTCTTTGACAATCTTAGCTACGGCATTGACAGATACCGGTTCGAAAATGGATGATGTGATTTTCGAAGAGTTCAAAGGTACGGGTAACATGGAGCTACAGTTGGATCGTAAGTTGGCCAACAAGCGTATCTTCCCTGCTATCGACCTTACGGCCTCTTCAACACGTAGAGATGACTTGTTGGTGGACAAAGAATCGCTACAACGTATGTGGGTATTGCGCAATCACTTGGCAGATATGACTCCGACAGAGGCTATGGAATTCTTGTTGCAGCAGCTTCGCGGTACAAGATCGAACGAAGAGTTTTTGATGAGTATGAATGGATAATTCATATTAAATTGATATTTTTAAGCCGTCTTATGCATGATAGGACGGCTTTTTATTTTAATGATGAAGAAACATATTCCCAATACAATTACTTCCTTGAATCTATTCAGTGGCTGTATAGGAGTGCTGATGGTGCTGAAAGAAGATTATGCCGCTGCATTATATTGCGTTTTGGCCTCCGGAATTTTTGATTTTTTTGATGGAATGTCTGCGCGCTTGTTGCACGTGAAATCAGCCATAGGGAAGGAGTTGGACTCGCTGGCCGATGTGATTAGCTTTGGCCTGTTGCCCGGGACAATCGTTTTTTCTTTACTGCTGCAAAGTACGTCTTCCTCTTATTTGCCGTATTTCGGATTTCTTATCACTATATTTTCTGCTTTAAGGCTGGCGAAATTCAATATAGACGAACGTCAGACGACCGACTTTATCGGGGTAAATACGCCGATGAATACCTTTTTGGTAGTTTCTTTGCCTTTTATCGGTGCGCAATATCCGGACATTGTTTACAATCCTTTTGTATTGGTTGTATTTACGTTGGTGTCCAGTATATTGTTAGTTTCGGAGATACGTTCTTTTTTCGATGAAGCTGTCTTCCTTGGGATGGAAGGAGAATCAATATAAATATCTTTTCTTGCTGATATCTCTGGTGTTAATTCTGATATTGAAGGTGATGGCCTTGCCGTTAGTCTTCGTGTTGTATCTATTGTTTTCGTGGCTACATTTTAGCAATGTTAAGAGTTAGTCTTTATTCACGATGATGGTATAGAGGCGATCTACCCATATTTTAACTATTGCAGCGCATTCATAATATTCTTCGTCGGCAAACTGTATCATAGAGCTGTATAGTGTGTCGTACATTTCTACATATTCCGGAAAATTGCCGTATATATCCCTGAAGTCATTGACGATGTCGATGATATAACAGTACATGTCGTATTCCACGAATTTCTGATGGTGTAACTTATTGTATATCGTAGGAGCTTTTGCTGCATCGTATCCACTGGAAATATAGGTGTCGCATTCCTTGTTGAATTTTTCCCTAAGAGCTTTTAGCTCGTTCTGTAGGAAGGACCTCCTATCTAGTAGGGAATCGTAAAGTACGTTTAGCTCTTCTTGAACTTCTGTGCTTTTTGAGATTATTGCCATACCTGTTGCCGGTTGTTTTATCTATAATAACAACCTTATTATGTTAAGGTTTTGTAAAATATTGATTTTTTAATATTTTACTAGTAATTATAGCTTAAGCTAAAAGCCGGAATAAACTTTTCTTTTACACGACTGTCGTTGATATAGGTGCCCTTCAGACTTAAAGTAAACAATGGTTCATTGTATTTGAATAAATTGAAATCGAAATTCATGATATGCACTGAGGGATTTCGGCGCGAAGGATGATTCATGCACATTCAGATAGTCTGCTGAAAGCTGCGTGTGGATACGTTTGACATAGGCCAGCTGTCCAATAGATAGGTCTGGATAAAATAAAGGAAGACGGTAGTCAAAGAGCAAAGTGTTCTTAACAAGATTTCTTGGCAGATAGGAGAATCCGTCAGGCAGTGGAATGTCGTAGTTGTAGGAGAAGTTTCCTTTAGCTTCTTGTAAGCCGAAGCGGGCCTGCAAGCTATGGTTCAACATCAATCCAGGAAAGTAGAAGGAGGTTCTCAAAGCCCAAGAGATGTGATCTCCTTCCATAAATGGCAAATGGCGGAAGGTGAGGTTGAAATTCTGTCCGCAGCGTGGAGCTAGATCCATAGGAGCCATCATCCAGTTTCTGTTGAAATACAGCTGATAGCTTAAAGGAAATTTGATTTTATCCATAAATCGTGTCAGGTTTATGGATACATCATATCGTTTAATATAGTACGTGCCAAAATTAAATCCAAAGGAATAGACTCTATGGCCGCGGTAAACGCTGAAGGGAAGTTGTATCTCAGCGGTGAGCTGATGTTCGCGATAGTCAAACCGAATGCTGTCTTTATTGTTGGGTACTTGGGCCCATCCGAATTTGCCGGTATTTTTGTAGCCTACGGTGAATTTTGGGTAGTATTTCTGAAAGGTTATTTCCCCTAGGAAAGTGTTTTTGGCGAGTTCTATCTCTCGTTCGTACGCCCTACTTTTATTCTTGTGGTGTTCAACACATCGTTGGATAGCCAATAGATTCCAGGCTTATAGTTGTCGAAGCTTTCGAAGTCGTTAGCGCTGATGGTGAGGCTATGAAAGTTTATGCTATGAGGTAGGGTGCGATAAGGTTTTATAGCATTGTCCAAGCTGTCAGGAGTGAAGGTTTGTTCGGCAGCAGAGAAGGAGTTTTGTCTGTCAAAAAGAGTCTCGGCCTTTGTAAGTGTGGTAGCATTTTTTGACAGATCCGCCATAGAAATCTTGTTGATTTTGAACCCTTGGGAGGTGTATTCGCTAAACCATACAACTGTGCTGTCGGACGTGGGGTGGAAAGCTCCATAACGGCTTTGCGTCAGGGGATAAATGTTTCCGTCTCTAAGTACGAAGATCTCGTCTTTTCCTTTTTGGTTTACCTTAAATACTATGTCATGGCTAGCATAGGAGGGTCGTTCTAATTGCAGGTTGCTCCATTCCATCAAGGGGGTTATTGTTTTGTTGTAGCGGTCGATTTCGAGCAATGTAGTTCCTTTTCCGCTTACACCTATACATACAAGCTTGGTTCCCTCTTCATTGAAATAAGGTTGTTGGATGTGAATATCGTTTGGCATCACTATGGAATCGAGTTCTATACCGGAGTTAATGTCGAGAAAAGTTAAAGCACTTTTGTTGTCCAGTCCTACTTTTACACAGGCAATCTGTGTAGCATCCGGAGACACTACAGGTGTATATAAGCGGCTTTTTAGGGTTAGTGTTTTTTTGGTTTTGGTCTTGCAGTCATAGATATTGATGATGTTGTAAGTTTGTTTGGAGAAGCGGCTATCCTTACGGTATTCGTCCCATACAATAAGATTGTTGTGTATATGGAAATAAGGCATAAGCTGCACGCCGGTATAGATGATATGTTCTACTTTCTGAGGGTTGAGAGTATGGAATTTAACTATTCTTTGAGGTCTTTGGTTGTTTCTTTGTATGGCATACATATATTCTCCAACCCGCTGTGGAAGGAGATAATGGGTAGGATATTTGTCATCGAAGGTAAGAGGAGGAGCGGTATTTGTCGCTTCCTCAGGTGTCCATTTTTCTTTTAGATGGTCTATGGTTTCGGCAAAAAGAACACTCGCTTTGGCTCCATGATGTTTCTTTAACGCCCGCTGAAAATTGAAAGGTCGCAACAGGTTTTTACGCATATCCTCATAAATTTCCAAGTGAATTTCGGGGTTCTTTTCATAGAGCATACTATTCATGAAGTACCCGATTGTATAGTAGGTAGGGGTAATGTCTTTGTAAGAACCATGTACATATTTGTTAAAATCGTACTCTTTCCCTTCCAGAATATTGGCTCTTAACTCCATGTTCCAAGAGCTTAAACGACCTCTTCCTCCTTGGGAATATAAGGTTTCTTGCAGCACGGCGTCGCTTCATAAAACCAAGAAGGGAGGTGGATACCGAAGAAAGCTAGTGCTAAAAGTTCGCCGAAAGGTTGATGTATTTTTCCTGTCAATTTGTCAAATTGAATAACGTGCTGCATTTCGTGTAATGCCAGATTGGGAAGCCATTCCTGATTGTCGGATATGGCGGAAGGAGTCGAAAATAGTTCGGATTTTCGGGGAGCGAGCTGCACAAAACCATTTTGATTGACGTGATGTTGTTGCAAAATAATGCTGATCTTACGCGGCTTTACCTTTAACCTTTGAGAGGAAATTTGCAAATAATGGTCTATTTTATGAGCTAGGGCAGGAGCTTCATCTTTGAATTCTTCAGGAAATATAAGTCGAAAATTTTCCCTGTCAATCTGCATCCATTTTACATTAAAATGTGCTTGAGAATTGTCAAATACTTGACATTTTGCAATATGTGAAGTTGTTGTTAAAATAGTTATTGTTAATATATTGACTATTATGTTTTTAATGTTCATTATTTTGATTTCTTTTTGGTATAGTTGTCTTAATATTATTTAGTTATTTGTGCTTAGTTATGATTTAAATTAAAATGTTAATTTTTAATTTATTAATTGTTGGTTTACAGTATTTTATTTTTAAATTATTTTAGGTATTTACTGTTTTT
>NZ_JXAC01000037.1 GCF_000814685.1 Sphingobacterium sp. T2 | reverse complement strand
CCATTGTTTTCACCGGTTAACGGGTTAACTTGGGTCATMTSTTAGTAACGGGTACCGTTCACCATGATTGTAAACGGCAAAGTCTTTTTCTGTTAGGATGAGTTTCTTTTATTCCCGTTTGATATATTCCCGTTGGAAGAGAGTTTCGATGATGGAAGCCCTTGTTGCCGGAGTCCCCAACCCACAATCTTTCATAGCTTGGCGGAGCTCCTCGTCTTCAATTTCTTTACCTGATGTTTCCATGGCTTTCAAAAGAGAAGCTTCTGTGTGGATAGGCTTAGGCTTAGTAAAACGTTCCGACAGGTCCAATGTTAGTATTTCCAACAAGTCCTCTGCCGATAGTTTTGGCAACTGTGCATTTTCATTGTCCTGCTCATCTCCACCTTTATCTTCATCAGGCATTTCTACTTGGTCGGCCGACAGACGCCATCCATATTGTTTGATAACCGTTCCTTTGGCGATGAGCCCCACCCCTTCCGCATCTATGGTTACGGTGGTAATATCTTTCAGACACACATCCGAAAAACTTTCCACCATACGCTTGGCGATCATATTATATATATTCCGCTGTTCCTGTGTCATGGGCCCCGGCTTTTCGTCCGTCACCAGCAGGGCGTGGTGGTCCGTAACCTTCTTATCGTCTACCGAACGTTTGTTAAGCTTCTTGCCTATAAGATTTTTCGCGATAGTGGCAATGCTTTCCTCCGCCGTAGCCGCCAGATGCTGAAACAGAGATTCCATCTGCTCATAAACATCTTCACCAATATACCGAGAGCCGGTACGTGGATAGGTTATCACCTTTTTTTCATAGAGATTTTGCGCGATGCCCAATGTCTGATCTGCCGAATAGCCGTATTTCTTGTTAGCATCCTGTTGCAAGGAAGTCAAATCGAAAAGCAGAGGAGCTGCTCCTTGGTTTCTTTAGCTTCTACTTTCACAACCTTAGCTTTCATTCCCACCGCCAGCTTGGCTATGGTTTCTTCCGCCACCTGCTTCTTGTCAATCTTGTCGGAGGTAGCTTTAAAAGCTATATTATCTTTCTCAAATCCGGCCTGAATCTTATAGAAGGGCTCCGGTTTGAAATTTTTATTCTCCAGATAGCGAGAACATATCATTGCTAACGTTGGCGTCTGCACACGCCCTAATGACAACAGTCCTCGGTTGCCTGCTGCCAGTGTTATGGCCTGCGTGGCATTAATGCCGATAAGCCAATCCGCTTCGGCTCGTGAGCGTGCCGACTGGTAGAGACTATCGTATTCTGTCCCCTCCTTGAGGTTAGCAAATCCTTCCCGTATAGCTTTATCCGTCTGGGAAGAGATCCACAGCCTCTTGAAAGGAACCTTAGAACCCAAATAGTAATAGATATTGCGAAAGATAAGTTCCCCTTCCCGTCCGGCATCCGTAGCAACGATAATCTCTTCGGCTTTATCCAGCAGACTTTTGATAATATTTATCTTGTTTCAAGGCTCCGCTATCATCCATCAGCTTGCCATCTTTACGTACTTTTTTCACTTCCAACCCAAACTTTTCGGGAATAATGGGTAGGTTGGAAGCAGACCATGTCGTATAACCATACGCCTGAGGTGTACAAAGCTGCACCAAATGCCCAAAAGCGTAGGTGAAAGCATATCCATTACCTTCTATATATCCGTCTTTCACATTCTTAGCTCCCATCACACGGGCCAAATCTCTCGCTACCGAAGGTTTCTCTGCTATTACAACTTTCATGCTTTACTATTGCGTATAATCGCAAGAAGGAGAAGCAGAAGCTCCTCACATCCCACAATAAATCCCTTATTACAATTAACTTAATGTAGCGATTTCGATTCCTTTGATTTTACGGTAAAGATCTACCGCATATACATCCGTCATACCTGAAACGAAATCCAAAACCGCGCGGATCTTCGAATAGGTGTCCTCATTAGTGGTATGGAACTGCTCAGGAATCATGGCTACCAACTTCTTGTCGAATACCGTTTTATCCTGCTTAAGATATGCTGGAATAAATTCTTCTAAAAGAGAATTCATGACTTTATATCCTGCAATCTCTATCTGTACTACGGCAGGAGCATTGTAAATTTTCGCTACCGATATTTTCGAGATGGTCTTCATATGGTTGACAATATCGGCATCCAATGCGTCCATCAGTGAGCGATGGAATTTTCCTTGCAAGATCTCCTCTTGATGGCGGACAAAAACTTCAGCACAACCATTAATTAAAGTATTGATAGCTTTGGCGCGCAGAAGTTCTACACGACTAGCCTTATCATGGAGACTGTCCAGTCGCGTGCGGAGCTTTTCGTCGCCACATAGCGGCATCAGCAAGTCCTCCACTTCCTCGTAAGAGAGAATCTTAAGATGGTGAGCATCTTCCAGATCTATGATATTATAACAAATATCATCAGCGGCTTCCACAAGGTAGACCAGCGGATGACGCAGATAGCCGTTAGGATTTTCAGGGTCGCGCAGGAGACCTAATTCGTCGGCAATCCTCGCAAAAGATTCTTTCTCCGATTCGAAGAATCCATACTTCTTACGGTGAAGCTTGCCTTTGACATGACCGTCCTTTGCCTCACACGGATATTTCACTATGGAAGCCAAGGTAGAATAGGTCAAAGCAAAGCCCTTGTCATCTTTCCCATTGAAGGGGTGCGTAAGGATACGCAGCGCATTGGCATTCCCTTCAAAATGAGTAAGATCCGCCCATTGGCTTGCCGAAACTCTATCCTTATACTGCATACCTTTCCCTTCGATGAAAAATGAAGATATGGCCGCCTCGCCGGAATGGCCAAAGGCCGGATTTCCCAGATCATGAGAAAGACAGGCTGCCGACACTATGTTTCCTACCTCTTGAAGATAAGGAACCTCCTCATCAATATTGGGATTCTCCTTCTTCATAAGCGTGTAAAACAACCTTCCCAACGAACGACCTACCGAGGCAACCTCCAAGCTGTGCGTGAGCCTATTGTGCACAAATACGGCTCCCGGCAAAGGAAAAACCTGTGTTTTATTCTGAAGTCTGCGAAAAGGGGAAGAGAAAATCAAACGGTCATAGTCTCTTTGAAATTCCGAACGTGCATCCAGATGATCATGGGGTTCACGATGCTCGTATCCCCACCTTTTAGCAGAAATAAGCTGTTTCCAGTTCATTAAAATTTTGGATTTATTGGCAAATATAAGGTTTATATGGGAGATAGCGCCTCTCCTATTTGGTGTTAGTCTTCAGGAATCCGAGAAGTAAGTTTACCAATCCTATTGGCTGCAGTATGAGCATCAGCCAAAACGCACCCCTATAGTAGTTTGAGCGGTCAGCAATATCATGATAATCCTTCCTTATTTCGCGGACCGAAAAATAGGATTGGGATTCCACAGCTTCCTGCAACGAAAAGGAATTGTTGTCCCACAGCACCAATATCAACGCCAGCAGAAAATAAAATACAACATGCGTGTGAATTAAGGTATTGCTGTACATGTTATCCGCAAAGAAGTAGTAAAACAAGGCCAACGCTACTCCCATTCCGGCGATTAACAGCATTAACCATTTTGCTTCTATGAGGTTGGTTTCCCATCCAAAATTTAGCATGAAATTATGCGTATTATCTACAAAAATAAAGGTGTAGATAGCCAAAAGAATGCCGATGGCTAGGAAACTTACAGAAGCTCTGATATTTTGCATAATAATAAATATACAACATCTGTTCCTATTTTCCTCATACCATTGTTTTTTGTTATTTTTAGACGGAATTATCCTTTGATCATGAATACAGCCTTTTGTTTACCAGCCATAGATGATTTTCACCGTACTTTAAACGGCAAAAACACCCATCTCTTTATTCTTCGAAACCGTGCCGGCATGCAAATCGCTATCAGCGACTATGGTGCCCGTCTGGTAAGTGCTTTGGTTCCCAACAAATATGGAGACCTTATAGATGTAGTGTTGGGCTTTGACTCTATCCAAAAATATTGGAATGCCGACGAGCAATATCATGGAGCTACCATAGGACGTTTTGCAAATAGAATAGCTGACGGTAAATTTTCTCTTAATGGAAAGGAGTATAGGTTGCCGCAGAACAATGGAAGTAGTTGTCTGCACGGAGGCCCAAACAGCTTTCATACGCGCGTATGGGATAGACAGGTAATATATAATGCTAATAAAATTATGTTTTACCTAGTATCCGAAGATATGGACAACGGATTTCCGGGAAATGTGAAAACCATAGTTTCTTATGAGCTGACAGACCAAAACGAAATTATCATCAACTTCAGAGTCTCTTCGGACAAGCCTACACCTATCAATCTTACAAACCACGCTTATTTTAACCTTAACGGCGAAGGCAATGGCGACGTGCTAGAACATCAGCTGAAAATAGATGCTCCTACATTTATTGAGATTGATGAGCGGCAGATACCTACAGGCAATCAGCTTTCCGTGAAGAATACGCCGTTTGACTTCAGCAGCTATACTAAAATTGGAGACGCCATAAATGATCAAAGCCTACAGCTCCAGTATGCCGGAGGGTATGACCACAGCTTTGTCTGCAACAAAGGTATAGAAGAATGTTCGGCAAGTGCATATAGCGAAAATTCCGGCATTCAGCTGAACGTTTATACGACCTATCCTACTGTCCATCTTTACACTGGAAACTTCTTGGCGGGAGATATAGGTAAGTCAGGACAAGCCTATGGCAAGTACTCAGGATTTTGTCTGGAAGCACAACATTTCCTCGACAACCCTAATCAGCCATCCTTTCCGAAGTCTATCTTAAATCCAGGGGAGGCCTATTCCCATACAATAAAGTACAAATTCTGCATCAAAAAATAACCGTTTTCACTATAACAATAAAGGGACAACATGTTGTTGTCCCTTTATTATTTTTTATCGCGCCTTAATTAATTATCTACACGCACAAAAACACCATCCACATCGAAGACAAGATCCATATCATTTGTAAGCTCTACATCAAAACCATCAGGTTTCTTCTCAATGCCGTTAATTGCTGCTGAAGCATAATGCTGCGACACATAACTAACGATAGAAGGCAGGATAAAACCCGTGTTAGGCAACGCTTGCGTATCATTTCGAGCCTCCACATCCAATCCAATTTCCATTGTTTGTCGAATTTGATGTCAACTCCATTATCCAGCTTGACCTCATATTCATGGGTAGAGCCTTCTTTATCTTTTATCGAAGAGATTATCTTTGCACCTGCAAAATATTCATTCACAAAAGCTGTAGCAGCTTCCGGAAGTTGCTCATTGGGGATCACTTGCTCATCTTTGTCACAGGCGGTAAACACAAAAGCTACGGCAATCAAAGCAAACACTATCAACACGATTTTCTTCATAACATTAAAATTTAGTTCTACATTCCAATTAATTATCCTTCTTGTTGTCTAAAACTCAAATATTGCACCACTACTCCAAGATGCTTTCGATTAAGCCACATATTTAAGTTTTATTAACACTTCAAAATTGAGTTAGGATTTGGGAAAGAATTAGGAATAGAACCTGCAGAAAGTAAAAAGCAAATAAAAAAAGCCTCCTTAAAAGAGGCTTCTACAGAATATGGATTAAGATTTTAATGGGCTAAGATTTCTGGAATTTCTTCGATATCCACTTCACCTGAGTCTGAGATAGAGACAAATTTTACCGGCACTATCTCATTTACTAACAGAGGGTCGTATGGTGTACGCACCTTCACATAGTTTTTTGAGAATCCATGCATATAGCCGTCTTTCTCATCACTTTCAAACAGCACCTCTCCGATTTTGCCGAGCTGCTTTTCGTAGAAGGCGCGGCGCTTTTTTTTCCGATAGGATATGTAGCATTTTACTTCGGTCCGAACGCTGTGCTCCAGGCACGGCTCCTTCCATCTGTGCTGCTATCGTATTTTCACGTTCCGAATAGGTAAATACGTGAAGATAGGAGATATCCATCTCGTTTATAAAGTTGTATGTATCGATAAAATCTTCTCTGGTTTCGCCTGGGAATCCTACAATTACATCTACCCCGATACAAGCATCCGGCATCAAGGATTTGATCATAGCTACACGCTCTGCATACAGCTCACGCTTATAGCGGCGACGCATCTTAGCCAAAATGCGGTTATTGCCCGACTGTAGAGGCATATGAAAGTGGGGTACAAAACGTTTGGACTGGGCAACAAACTCTATGATCTCGTTGGTAAGCAGATTAGGCTCTATAGAAGATATTCGAATACGGTCTATGCCTTCCACGTCATCCAAAGCCTTCACTAAATCCACAAACCTATCCTGACGCTTGCCATCTCGTATACCAAAGTCACCGATATTAACTCCTGTTAGGACGATTTCCTTCACCCCTGAGACTGCCAAGCTCTTGGGCCTGACGTACGATATCTTCAATCTTCCCCGAACGACTGGCCCCGCGTGCCAACGGTATTGTACAGAAAGTACAAGAATAATCGCAGCCATCCTGCACCTTCAGGAAGGTACGTGTGCGGTCACCTATAGAATATGCCGTCACAAACTGGTTGGTTTCGTCGATAGGAGCATTATGGACAATAGCTTTCTCCTGCTTTGTCAGGTCGTTAATATGTTGGATAATGTTGAATTTCTCTGCCGCTCCCAACACCATATCCACTCCCGGAATTTCGGCAATCTCCTGTGGCTTTAGCTGAGCGTAACAGCCCACAATGGTGATATAAGCATTTGGAGAGTTATTTCAAAGCCTCCTTCACCACCTTGCGACACTTCTTGTCGGCATTGTCTGTCACCGAACAGGTGTTGATTACGTAAATATCCGCTGGTGAATTGAAAGGCACCGGTTCGTAGCCCGCCTCCTTAAACTGTCGTCCTATGGAAGAGGTCTCCGAAAAATTCAACTTACACCCTAGTGTATAGAAAGCTACTCTTTTATTCATAATGATTTGCAAAAATACGCTTTTTTTCAGACTTCGACGGATAGATATGAGATTTGAGATGACAATGACATTTTTAAAGACAATTTAATTTTTTCGATACCTCAAATTTCCTTAGTTTTGGATGTGTGTGGCAGAAAATTCTTGCCCATACTTATTTAAACAGGAAAGATAAAAACTTCAATATGAAACAATATTTGGACTTGCTAAGACACGTTTATACCCATGGGGTGGACAAAACCGACCGTACAGGGACAGGAACACGTAGTGTTTTCGGGTATCAGATGCGTTTCAACTTGAAGGAAGGCTTTCCTGTGGTAACCACAAAAAAACTGCATCTGAAGTCTATCATCCACGAGCTTATCTGGTTTTTGAAAGGCGACACGAACATCAAATACCTCAAAGACAATGGTGTTAGCATCTGGGATGAATGGGCTGATGAAAATGGTAACTTGGGACCTGTCTATGGTGCACAATGGCGCTCATGGCCTACTCCTGACGGACGGCATATAGATCAGATCTCACAGGTTATAGAACAGTTGAAAAAATCTCCCGACTCCAGAAGGATGATTGTATCGGCTTGGAATGTCGCCGAAATAGAAAATATGGCCTTACCACCATGTCATGCTTTCTTCCAGTTTTATGTCGCTCCCGCACAGCCCGAAAAAGGCATAATGAAACCACAACTGTCCTGTCAGCTATACCAGCGCAGTGCCGACATTTTCTTGGGAGTACCTTTCAACATAGCCTCTTATGCCTTGCTCACTATGATGGTAGCACAAGTCTGCGATATGGAAGCAGCAGAGTTCATCCACACCTTTGGAGACGCACATATCTATAGCAACCACTTCGAACAGACTGAACTGCAGCTGTCGAGAGAGCCTAAGCCTCTACCTGCCATGAAAATCAATCCGAATGTGAAAAACATCTTTGACTTTAAATACGAAGATTTCGAATTGATAGGATATGAATATCATCCGCATATCAAAGCTCCGGTAGCTGTATAGATATTTTTCTTTTGAAAATTTGATGGATAATGAGTGATACGAAAATAACATTAATCGTTGCTGCTGCAGAAAACAACGCCATAGGCAAAGGCAACAGAATGCCTTGGCACCTTCCTAATGATTTCAAATATTTTAAGGAGAAGACCCTCAACCACTCCGTGGTGATGGGACGCAAAACTTTCGAGTCCATAGGTAAACCTCTTCCGGAACGTCGTAATATCGTAATGACTAAAAACACAAATTATCTCCACGAAGAGGTGGATGTGGCAAATAACATCGATGAGCTATTGCTATACTGCCGTGACGAGAGAGAAATCTTCATCATCGGAGGAGCAGAAATCTATAAACAAACGCTTCCCTTGGCGCACAAAGTGCTTTTGACCCGTGTCCATACCACCGTGGATGGCGACGCTTTCTTCCCTGAACTGCCAGCCAATGAATGGAAACTGATTTCCGCCGAAAAACACGAAAAAGACGACAGACACGCCTTCGACTATACATTCGAAGTGTACGAAAGAATATAAGGCTTCCTCTTCACAAAGGGAAGCCTTTAATATTTAACAAAAGTGTCGTCTCTTGATAAACAACAATTCTTCTAATGTCCAAGTGTTGTCTTGAAAGAATCTTATTACCCATTTTGACCTTTATACTTCCCTTTTCCACCCTCTAAAGGCTCTAACTAATCTTAACATTCAAAGTTTGGACTTTTAGCCCGCCATCAAAGGATCTGTTATGCTGGGCTTTCCATTTTCAATACGTCCCGCATACTGCCTTTGCCAATTGCCGCACCGTATAAGGACATCGTACCACCTTCCGAAATCCCTGGTAGCAATCTCTATCTTTTGACGGGCCAAAGGTTTCAGCCGCACAGCCTCTTGTTGTGCAGTATAAGCATTATAGATGGTAAACTGTTGCTGCATACGGGTCCGATTTTCCACCTTTAAGACCAAGTTGTCCTGCGATGTGTAAGTAGCCTCGACGGCCAAAGGCTCATCTCCATCTTCCGATTTGAACCGACGATAAAACCCATTCGGCCCATGTACTGCAATATCGTACGTCTGATTTAAAGCTTTCCTCCATATATGACTGAGGTTACTACCCGCCACTACCGCAAAGGACTTACTAAAACGGTTCTCTTCTGTTAGGTCATATACATTGAAGACCCCCGCCCTTGCGCTATCACCAAATTTACCTTTCGCTGCTTCTAAAAAAAGCTCTATAGCACCATCATGATGCTTCTCATGCACATAGAGCTCATAACAAATGGCATTGGAAGGCTTGACACCCCTCTCTTGGCGTGGCATAGCGGGATGCGTCTTTCCTTGTATAACATCCCGGATTTCCGATTCCGAGAAAACATGATAACCATCAGGCAATGGTTTTTCCTTCGCCGCATCTATATCTCGTATCTGTTCTTTCATATCCAAGAAAAAAGGTATTGCAGCTTTTTCCTGAGCAGAATAAGGCCTAAAGACGGAAGTAAGATCACCAGTCACAGCTCTACGCCATGAAGAAATATTGGATTCAAAAATCTTCTTATTATATTTCCTACTAAGGAAGACTTCCATAAAGCGAATGGTGGAAGTGATATCAAACACTTCCGAATTTACCCATCCTCCGCGCGTCCATGGCGATGCGATAATGAGAGGAACACGGTATCCCAACCCAACAGGACCTTCCGTAGCACTGCTCTCCCCCTGTCCGGAAGCCAACTCTTGTTCTCGCGTCACAAACTCTGCTCCCAGATCCTTCTGCAATGATAACGACACCTCACCACTGTCTTTGTCGTCAGGCTTGGGAACGACAAAAGGCGGGATGTGATCAAAATAGCCATCGTTCTCATCATAATTCAAAATGAAGATGGTCTTCTTCCATACTTCAGGATTTTTGGTAAGGATACTGAGCACTTCCGAAACATACCAAGCACCATACATAGGAGCACTAGGATGATCGGAAAAATGCTGCGGCGCCACAAGCCAGCTCACCGTTGGTAGTCTGCCCTCCTCCACATCCTTGCGAAACTGGTAAAGAATATCCCCTTTAGGAACCTGAATCTTCGCTCCTTCAAATTCCACTTCCTCCACCTCATGGTAATAGGGATCTCCTTCATTGGTCTGAAAAGCCCTTTCATGGAGTTCCTTCTCTTGAGACGACAATTTTGCAAAGTTGGCTTCGGAATATTTTTCTACCTCTTTTTGGAAAGCTATAAGCTGCTCCTGCTTTTGAACCAGTGTGTTGGACAGCTTCTGCGAAGGTTTGATTTTTTGCTCTTCTTCTAGTTTCAGGATTTCTTCTTTCAGCTCCTTGATTCTTCTGTTGTAAAAGTCTATATGACTTTTCTTATAACGCACATTGTACTGAGCAAACCACTCTAGATTATTATCGGTAAAATTTCCAAGCAAATTTTCGCCTTTACCTGTGATTTCATTTTGAAGGCTGATTTCGTTTTGATACACTTTCCAGCTGATGCCATTTTCTTGGAGACGTTCAGGAAATGTCTTCCATGCCGCCATCTTATTATAGTACGTGTCCGAATTTCGTACTAAAGGCTTGCTGTCAGCCGAGGGTGTACATTTGCCGGTCCAGAAGAAATGCCTATTGGTAGTAGTACCTGTCAAAGATGAGCAGAAATGTTGGTCACATATGGTAAAAGCATCCGCGAAGGCGTAATAGAAAGGAATATCTTCTCTTGTATAATATCCCAACGTCAGTGGAATATCTTTAAAAGCTTTCCGCCCTGACTGCTTCCAAATCAACCACTTATCAAACTTACCTGCATTCCATGCGCCTATCTGATTTTCCCACGAGTGAGGCAGGTCGCTCGTCCAGCTGGCCTTTAGAATTTTTAATATCCAGACGGAATGGTGCATAGACCTGACCTGCGGCATTGCTCTGCAACCATACTGGATTGCCGTTGGGAAGATGTATAGCCCTAGGGTCATTGAACCCCCTCACCCCTCGTAATGTACCGAAAGAATGATCAAAGGACCTATTTTCCTGCATCAGCAAGACAATATGATCGGCATCCCAAAAGGTAGAACCTTCCGCAGGATCTATCGCCATCGCCGCAGCAATAGACTTAGGCAAAGCACTAAAAAGTCCAAATGAACCAGCCAATATCCCGGCTTTCTTAAGAAAATTTCTTCTGCTCTCCACAATTTAGGTCTAATAAAGTTTACAATCTTATCCAAGATAATAATTCTGCCAGAAAAGTTAAACCACCCACTTGCCTTAATATTCTATCAATCTAAAATTCTCTATCTTCCGCGAGGAATCTTCCAACCTCAAATAGGCATAATATCCTTTCTCAATCTCCAAGTCCCTATATTCATCGGGATTCATAATAGGTATTCCCGAAATAATGGGATAAAAACGTTTACAATGTACACAGGTCAAACTTCCTATCAAGACATCATTATGAATGGTCTGCTCTTTAATTTCTAATTTTAAGTCTGCCTTATCAAATGGGCAGCATAGTTTATTTATCGTCGAAATCTTCATAAGTCAAATTGATATTATTATAGTATTCATCCAACAATGATTTGGCATTATCTTTCTTCATAAGGTCGGAAACCAAAGCTATACCTTGGTAATGTATATCTTGAAGTTCTGCAATATTGGAAGGAGTAATACCTCCTGCCACAAAAAACGGAATGGTAAGCATCTTTTGTATTTCAGCTAAAAACTGTCTATTCACCAACTCACATTTCGAATTGTTTACCGATGGAAAAAGCGAGCAAAAGGATATATAGTCGACTTTCTCTTTTTCTGCCCACTTCACAATTTCGATGCTATTGGTACATGTTATCCCTACTATTTTATCCACTAACAAATTTTTGTGACTATCCCAATTTTGGGGTATCTCATCAAAATGGATACCGTCGAATTGAACTTGTTGAAGAAGGTCAACTCTGTTGTTCATAATCACCACGACCTGCTTACGATGACATATGGCCACTATCTGCCGTAGCAACTCTTCTATTCCCTTATAATCTTTTTGATTGTCCCATATTTGTACGGCACAGACTTTTTTCGACAGCAAACTATCCAATTTTTGAAGGTGCTGTGCAGTAAATACGTTCAGGTCAAGAATGATGTATATCTTCTTGTCCTCTTTCCATTTAAACTTAACTGATTTCATCTTGTTATATTTCGCAAAAACTTCCCAGTAAAGGTCTTTCGTAGGACCTGTGAACGTGTGCAACCCATTCTTACGCTGTATTCTTTTTCCTTGTTGCCAAGAAGAAAAATAGCCTATCTCTGCACAGGGTATGCCATTGCCGAGAAACTTCTCTATCACTGTGTCTTTTGCCTGGGGAGCACATGCCATAAGCATACTTCCCGCTCCTACAATTTGCAATGGATTTAAGCCAAAAAGTCTTGCTACTTCAGCTACGGATGCATCAACCGTGATGAGATCTTCCCATAAAAACAATCCGAGCCGTGAAGCTTCAGCAAATTCATAGGCTGCACCTAACACACCTCCTTCCGTAACATCATGCATGGCATGTATATGTTTATGTTGTGCATTTAGCTCTTGGACCACCCCTGCTTCGGGTAAAACAGAAATACTCCAAAAATTGGATATGGCCTTCTCCCATATTTCCTTACCTACATGTCGTTCGACATATTTGGGAAAAGTCATTGCCAAAATGCTGGTGGAAATCAGGGCAGCAGATTTGGTCATCAACAGTACATCTCCTTCCTGTGCTTGAGACGCTAATAGCATCTTATCACGTTCTGCTATGGTAATCATAGTCACTCCACCGGCAAGGGTAGACTGAGAAAAGGAGTCAAAGCTGGTATGTCCTCCCGTAATATTCAAACCTACCTCCTCCGCAAAATGACCTATATGAATCCAATAATCCTCTAACTCTTTATCACTTACGTGGACAGGGAGATTTAATACAAACTGACCATACTGTGGAGAGAATCCTGTAGTAGCGATATCATTAGCTGTAAGATGGATGGAAAGAAAAGCCGATTCCTTAATGCCTATTGAAGGAATGTAACTCAACGGATCACTAGCTAGGGCCATAGCCTTTCCTCCATCAAGTTCGACCAAAGCACAATCCACCCCATAGCGTGGACCACAAAGCACATTTGGCCGTGGAAAGCTATATTTCTTTCTAACAGGTTTTCCACGACACGTTGTTCTATCTTACTCATGTCAGTCTTGAAATTGAATGTACAGACCAAAAAAATCGCCAAAAGGCAAAGACCATTGTTGGATAGGAAACCATTTAGGTAATCCCGTGCAGCTCCAACATATTTTGTAGGACCTACCTTTCAAAGCTTTATCGATAAGATGGATAAGGCTTTGAGGTGTATAGAATCGTGCCGTTATGTAAAATTGGATTTTTTCCAAAGGCTTGTTGAACCCTTCTTCGAATAAATTTAGGAGAATTACGGTTCATCATGCCCATGACGATACCGTATCTTCCTACCCTAGCCGCCTCTTGAAGCACCTGTATTGGATTCTTATAGTACTCGAAGGTGGTAATAAAAGCCACCGCATCGAAGCTTTGGTCTTTAAAGGGTAGATAATGGGAGTCGGCCATCACCAGATCTCCTGAGAAAAGATCTTTTGCTTGGGATAGCATCAACGGGGAGATGTCACCTCCTGTAGCGTCGATACCTATTTCATGCCACCAGCGGGTAAATCGTCCCGTACCACATCCAAACTCTAACAAATCTCTAATACGCCCATCTGCCTCGACAAGCTGAGTGATGACTTTCTTCTGCCATACCTCAGCCCGCTTATAGGTCCTTCATACCATTGTTCATAGGTATCCGTGTATTCCCGGTTGAAAAACCATTCCGGTCTTCCTTGCCAGTTCATCTTACGTTGCGGAAGCAACAGGTTTTTGTTTTGTCTTATTAGTTCCATACGATATAGTGATAAAAAAATACTCCATTCGTATGGATAAGACCAACAGAATGGAGCACAACTATATCGTATGCAGCATCCCTACGTTGGCATTATCCAAATCAGGTTTCGGGTATAATCTCAGCTCCTTATGACAATAAGGGCACCCCGCGCCACTCTATAAATTTCTATTTTATACGCTTAAGGTACTATTTTTTTTCTACTTAAGCAAATCCTGCAACGCCTTTTCCACCTTTTCAAAGTTAAAAGACGCTTTCACCTCTTCAAACATACGTTGTATCTGGTCGTTACAGAGGTTGCCGATGCTTCCTTCATGGGTATGGTTTACCTCTTTCAAAGGCTTGAAGGTGCCTGCTTCGATATCAAGACCTATTTTACGATAAGCCTCACGGAAAGGAACACCTTTAAGCACCTCATTATTTACTACTTCTACCGAAAACAGGTAATCGTATTTCGGGTCATCCAAGATATTCTCTTTCACCTCTATATTCTCCAACATGAAAGTCGCAATCTCTAAACATTCGTTCAACGACTTGAAAGCAGGGAAAAGATTTTCCTTCAGCAGCTGCAGGTCCCTGTGATAACCTACCGGAAGATTGGTAGTCATCATCGCTATCTCGTTTGGCAGAGCCTGAATTTTGTTACAGCGCGAACGTATCAGCTCAAACACATCCGGATTTTTCTTATGTGGCATGATGCTGGACCCCGTAGTCAGATGTGCCGGAAACGAGATGAAACCGAAGTTTTGATTGATAAATAAGGTTACATCCATGGCAAACTTAGCCAAGGTCGCAGCGATGGAACTCATAGCCTGCGCCAGAATACGTTCGGTTTTACCACGCCCCATCTGTGCATAAACCACATTATAATTCAAATCATCGAAACCCAACAGTTGCGTGGTCATAGTTCTATTTAACGGGAAAGAAGAACCATAGCCTGCTGCCGACCCTAGCGGGTTTTTGTTGCACACAGCCCATGCGGCTTTAAGCAGATGCAGGTCATCAACCAGACTTTCGGCATAAGCACCAAACCATAGACCGAAAGAAGAAGGCATTGCTATCTGCAAGTGCGTATATCCCGGCATCAACACGTGTTTGTATTGTTCGCTAAGCTTGATAAGCTCCAGAAACAACGTTTCCGTATTTCGGAAGATATTTTGTATTTCCGTACGAAAATAGAGCTTCAGGTCTACCAGCACCTGATCGTTGCGCGATCGTCCCGAATGTATTTTCTTCCCTGCATCACCAATACGTTGTGTTAGCATCATCTCCACCTGAGACTGCCAATCTTCCACACTATCTTCTATTTGGAACTTACCTTCCTTCAACTTCTTTATATATGTTTTTTAGCTCCTTTCTGTACAGCTTCCAAATCGTCGTCCGACATCAGGCCTATGCTGTTGAGCATGCGGGTGTGGGCCAATGAGCCTAACACGTCGGCAGCTGCCAGATGCATGTCCATCTCACGGTCCTTACCTACTGTAAATGATTCAACAAAGGAATCTACGTCAATATTTTTCTGCCAAATTTTCATTCAAATACCATTTGCTTGCAAAAATACCAATAATTTAAGATTTCGGCTGATAAACTTTTGTTTTACAGCTTTTGTATAACATCTTTAATACATTGACGTAAGTATTACCAGATATAAATACCTTTATAAAACTTTTATTAACTAAATAAATCGATGATAAAAAAAGCTGTTTTATTTGTTGCACTTCAATGTGCCTGGCTGATGCCTTTTGCACAAGAATCGGCAAAGGCTATCCAATGGAAAGATATTCCGAATTGGCAGTTTGTCCGCACCAATGGTGCCACCCCTTCTCCTGACGGGAAATGGATGGCTTACGTTTCCGGGCCTACCCAAGGGGATTTGACCTTAACTTTAACACGTACGTTGGACACGACGAAGTACGTCTATAAAATCGGAGGTGCTTCCACCCCCGTGTTTTTCAATAATAACGCCCAATTTGTGTCCTTCTTTGAAAGTCCCAAATATGCAGAAATTAAGGCCAACGAGAAGACACGTCGCCCTTCACCCAAAAAACTTAAAATAGTATCTCTGAAAGACACCTCGTCCGTAACTTTCAATAACGTTCAGAATTTCAGCTTTTCTAACGACAATGGACAATGGATAGCCATACGCTTTGACAACAATAGTCTTTCGGCACCAAATGCTGCTCCTATGGGCGTAGGAGCTCCACGGCAGGCATCAGGATCCAAAGGGTCCGACCTGCTTTTATATAACCTTATCACCAAGAAAAAATACAATCTAGGAAACGTCAGCGAATACAGCTTCAACAAATCAGGTCAATACCTAGCTTATATCAATTGACGCCAATGGCAAAAACGGCAACGGCATCTTCCTGATGGACCTTACCACAGGAATCTCCAATGCCCTACACAACGATGAAGCTAACTTCTCTAAAATTTCATGGAATAAGGAAGGTACCGCCTTTGCCCTGCTAAAAGAAAATACAGATAAAAAATTCAAATCACCGGTATATACCTCATCGGGGTGAAAAACTTCAAAGGACACAATGCCGATGTGTTTACCTTCAGTGGTCTGGATGAAAATCAAATTACTGCCGGATATGGCATCAGCAACAACGCTACACCTTATTGGAGTAAGGACCTGAAAACCATTTTCTTCGGCATAGCCAAACTGGAAAAGAATGAAGACCAGAAAAATAACCGAAAAGAAAATTGACAAGCATAGCAAAAAAAAGACGCTAACAACAAGATTGCAGCACAAGATTCTGTCGTAGGAAAAAAAGACAGTACCTTGGTTGCCAAAGGACCTAGACAGCCTATAGCGCCAAGAAATAGCGAACCTAACAAAAAAGATCTGGAAAAGCCGGACATGATCATCTGGCACTGGCAAGATAAAAAAACTTCAATCCATCCAGAGAAATCAGCTGAATGCTGAAAAGTCCTTTACGATTATGAGTGCTTGGCATATCCAAGAAAATAAGTTCACCTCTCTTGCCGACAGCAACATAAAGGCCATATCTCTATCACCAAATCAACTTATAGGCTATGGAGTAGATGTCACACCTTATGAGTATGAATCTAATCTAAGCGGCCAAAACTTCGGCGACTTGTATATCGTAGACATTAAGACAGGACAAAAGAAATTGGCTATTGAGAGACTGTATCTAAATGTTAACCGTGGACTACGCTTCTCACCTAACTCGGACTGCCTTCTTTTCTTCCGTGAGGGACATTACCAACTTTTGAACACGAAAACATTGGCCATCACCAACCTCACAAAAAACATTCCTACTTCCTTTGTCAACCAGTTCGACGACCATAATATCGACCGTCCGGCTACAGGAAGCTATGGCTTCACCGCCGACAACAAATACGTATTGCTGAAAGATAACTACGACCTATGGAAAGTGTCTTTGGATGGTAAATCAGCGATCCGTCTTTCCGACAATTGGAGTAGTCATAAACTTATCGTTTCGGGCTACAATAGACTTTACGAAGAAGATGATTTTATTGACCTGAAAAAGAATCAATATTTCCATGTGCTTAATTACAATACCAAGCAGAAAGGTGTAGCCTTGCTATCTGCAAACAGCAACAAGCTTGAGATTCTAAAATTGGACGACATTAACATCAGTACTCTTCGCAAGCCTAAAAATAGCAATTCCCTCTTCTACACCATCGAAAGGTCGAACGTTGCTCCGGATATTTTCATGGCGACAGACAAACTTTTAAAACAAGAACTCAAAATTGTGGACAACAATCCGGATAGTCAAAAAGGTAAGATATCAGCAGGATCCAAACTTTTGACCTACGTTTCAGCTCATGGTGACACCCTACATGCGACACTATATCTTCCGGCAAACTATGTAGAAGGAAAATCTTATCCTACAATCACATATATCTACGAACGATTGACTGATGAGAAAAACAACTATTCACAACCACTTTATCCGGGAGGAGGCTTCAACAGAGCGATGTACACCAGCAATGGCTATGCAGTATTGATGCCCGACATCAAATACAAGCTGAACGACCCGGGAATGTCTGCCGTAGCATGTGTGGCACCTGCAGTGAAAGCTGCCATCGCCACAGGAATCGTGGATGGCAACAACGTGGCTATACACGGACACTCATGGGGAGGCTACCAAACTGGCTTCCTTATTACCCAAACAGATATCTTCAAGGCGGCAGCAGCCGGAGCTCCATTGACCAACATGATTTCCATGTATTCTCTGATTTATTGGAATACCGGTTCTTCTAACCAAAGTATCTTCGAATCTAGTCAGGGTCGACTCACCACAGGCTATTGGGACAACTGGGATGCCTACGTTCGCAACTCTCCAATATATCATATCAAGAAGGTGAAAACGCCACTGCTTCTACTACACAATGACAAAGATGGAGCGGTAGATTATACTCAAGGTATAGAATACTACAATGGTTTGAGAAGATTAAATAAACCTGTAGTCATGCTTACCTACAACGGAGAAAACCACGGGCTAATGAAAGAAGTGAACAAAAAGGATTATGCCGTACGGATGATGGAATATTTCGACCATCATCTCAAAGGTAAACCTGCTCCTGACTGGTGGCAAAAAGGAATCAAATACATTGATCTGCCTAAACATCTTGAAGAAAGAGCCTTCTAAGGAATAAAGCTCGACAGTAAAAAAGAGATAGTCTTTTGAAGTGCACCCTAAAAGTTGGACAAAGTTAAAAATTAATTGTCTATGTGATGAGCTCGATATTTTATCGGGCTCATTCCTTTTAGATTGAGTTTTATTCGATCGTTGTTATAGTATTCAATGTAGTTCTTTATATCCCGTTTAAGTTCATCGATTTCATGGTACTTTTTGAGATAGAATAGTTCAGATTTTATAATACCGAAGAAGTTCTCAATAATGGCATTATCTAGGCAGTTGCCCTTTCTGGACATATTTTGCCTGATGCCTTTCTTTTTCAGCATCTGCTGATATGCTTTCATCTGGTATTGCCATCCCTGATCGGAATGCAGGATCAGCTCAGTGTCGTCGTTGATCTTTTTGAACGCATCTTTTATCATGTGGGCTACCTGTTCGAAATTGGGGGATTCAGACAGGTTATAGCTGATGATTTCTCCGTTAAACAACTCTATGATTGGAGATAGATATAGTTTT
Source organism: Sphingobacterium sp. T2 (assembly GCF_000814685.1). GTDB lineage: Bacteria > Bacteroidota > Bacteroidia > Sphingobacteriales > Sphingobacteriaceae > Sphingobacterium > Sphingobacterium thermophilum. Next base: position 118 of record NZ_JXAC01000037.1, on the reverse strand, counting down.
TTATCACCACTTTGAATTCTTGTTATATCGTTGCCAACTTCTCCAAAGGCTGTGCTGAGGCAAAGTCCCGTTTCAATAGATCTGGTGCGATCCTACCTACTTCCCCTTGTATGACCTA
>NZ_JXAC01000036.1 GCF_000814685.1 Sphingobacterium sp. T2 | reverse complement strand
ACAAACGTAAAGAAAGACGACACCGACACAAATGTGTTCCGATCGTTGATCCTCGTTAGGTATCAGAAYASCTATAGSTRTTCTGATACCTAACGAGGATCAACGATCGAAAGATTATTCCCACATTGCTGACAAATACCGCCCTTCCCATGCAGATTACACCTATCAGATGAAATATGGTATTCGTGACTACCGTGGAGGAGGCCGTTCGTCTGCTAGAGAAACGGCAGCACGTGTTGCTGCAGGCGCTATTGCCAAGCTTTTCCTAAAACAGCATGGCATTGAAATCTTTGCCCACGTCTCTGGTGTGGGAGAAATCGAATCTCCTAACGTAGACACCGCAGACCTAAAAAACTTACTTGAAATCCGCGAATCCAACATAGTGCGTTGTGCCGATCCGGCAACAGCAAATGAGATGATTAGCTTTATCGAGAAGATTCGCAAGAATGGGGATACCGTAGGTGGCAGAATTTCCACTATCATACGTGGAGTACCCGCCGGATTGGGAGAACCTGTATTTGACAAGCTCCATGCCGAACTGGGAAAAGCTATGCTCAGCATCAATGCCGTTCATGGATTTGAATACGGATCTGGTTTTGAAGGGTCTAAGATGAGAGGCTCTGAACACAACGATATCTTCACCACAGAAAACGGCAAAGTCGTCACCAAAACAAACTTTTCAGGTGGTATACAGGGTGGAATATCCAATGGCATGGACATCACCTTCAAAGTAGCCTTCAAACCTGTAGCGACAATCATGCGTGACCAAACCACATTAAATCAGCAAGGTGAAGAAACTACCATCTCTGGCAAAGGAAGACACGACCCTTGCGTGGTGCCTCGTGCCGTAATTATCGTGGAAGCTATGGTCGCACTCGTGATAGCAGATTATCTCTTGAAACAGAAAGCTTATTTAGTATAAATTTGGAACTTCCGTAATCATACACGGAAGTTCTTCCTAGTTTTAAATGATTATGAGATATTTCATCCGCATGATATTACTCGGTGTATGTATAGCTACCTCATCATATGCTCAAGATCAGTACGCCACCACAAGCAATGGAAAAGTCGTACTTTTACGAAGTAACGGAACTTGGGAATACGTCAATAGAAAAGCTCCATCCAAAAGCAATAGCTCATCCTACAGAACTTCTACAAGCCGAAATTTTTCTTCCTACTCTTCTCCCAAAAGAAAATCATCAGCTGTTCAAAAAACGTATATACGAGGTCCAAGAGGTGGTTGTTATTACATCAATAGCAATGGAAATAAGACCTATGTAGACAGAAGTCTATGCAATCGTTAGCTAAAAATTAATTTTTATCCCTAAATTTTATTGAGATATCCTATATTTGGCGAAAAATACTAACTAAATATAATCATAATGTCTGATACTGCTTCTTTTATTTTAGCTTGTGACATCGGAGGTACCCACATCACCTCAGCCATAGTGAATGCTAAGGACTGGACTATATTACCTGATACATTGGTACGAAATCACGTTGATTCTTCCGCTGATGCTAAATCGATTTTTCAAAATTGGTCTTCTACCATCAACCTTTGTCAACAAAAGCATGAAGTTACCATCAATCAAATCGGTATTGCGATGCCGGGCCCTTTCAATTACGAAGAAGGCATTTCTTTAATGAAAAATCAAGACAAATACGATGCTTTGTATAAGCTAAATGTGTCGCACGGCATATTAGAAGGTTTGAACAATAAAAATTGCAGTATCAAATACATCAATGATGCGGCAGCCTTCCTGCAGGGGGAAGTATATGCCCAACAGCTACAACATAAACCAAAGTGCTTGGCATTACGCTGGGAACAGGTCTAGGAAGTGCGGTATGGAGCAAAGGTCATAAAGCTTTCGACGCTGACCTTTGGAACACCCCTTACAAAGACAGCATCTTCGAGGAATACTTGGTGACAAGATGGTTTACGAATCGCTTTGAACAGCTTTCAGGAATCAAAGAAACTGGCCTTAAAGAAATTATAGAAAAGCATCAAGAAACAGCAGCTTTCCAACAGTTAATGTCAGAATATAGAATACACCTGATTGATTTCCTTAAATATTTCAGCGAGCTACATGGCTGCAAAGATTTTATCATAGGAGGCAATATCGCAAAAGCTTGGAATTTAATTGATCAGGGCGGCATTTTCTCGGTATATCATATTACACATGCACAATATGCAGAAAAAGCAGCACTGATAGGTGCTGCCTCCATATTTGAATAAGGCTTGTCTTGATTTTCCTTAGATATATTTAGGGTAGTTCTGCGGATCAACCTCGTTCATAATTTCATACACGGTCTCGACAATGTCTTCAACCGATGGTTTGGTGAAGTAATCCCCATCTGAACCATAAGGAGGTCGGTGGGCTTTGGCCGACAACGTACGAGGTTTACTATCTAAATGATAGTATCCGTTTTGCGTTTCTAAAATCTGCTGCATGATAAATGCACTGGCTCCACCCGGCATATCTTCATCAACTACCAAAATTCTATTTGTCTTTGACAAGGACGTCAAACACACTTGAGTACGGTCAAACGGCTGTAGACACTGTATATCTACAATTTCTATGGAAATGCCTATCTTGTCCAATTCCAATGCTGCTTCCTGTACTAAGCGTAATGTAGATCCATACGATACTACGGTTACATCCCTACCTTCTCGTATGACTTCAGCAATACCTATAGGCACCGTAAAGTCTCCCACATTGCTAGGCATTTTCTCTTTCAACCTATATCCGTTAAGGCATTCTACCACTACGGCAGGATCTTCTCCTTTCAGCAAAGTATTGTACATTCCTGCTGCCTGCGTCATATTGCGCGGCACACATATATGCAACCCACGCAATGAGCCTAAAAGCACAGTCATTGGCGATCCGGAATGCCAAATTCCTTCCAAACGATGGCCCCTGGTGCGAATAATGAGAGGTGCTCTCTGCTGTCCTTTGGTTCGATAACTCAACGAAGCAAGGTCATCGCTTAACACCGGCAAGGCATAAATCAGATAATCCAGATACTGTATTTCGGCTATAGGTCTTAAGCCCCTTACTGCTAAACCTATCCCCTTACCAATGATAGCTGACTCCCGGATTCCGGTGTCGAAAATACGAAGGTCACCGAATTTCTCCTGCAAGCCTGCAAAACCTTGATTTACATCACCGATTTTTCCAACATCTTCTCCGAAAGCTACCAACCTTGGATCTCTACGGAAGTTAGCCTCAAAACAGGCGTTCAACACCTCTCTTCCATCCAAGACGGCTGCATTGTCCGCATATTCCGGAGCTATAATATCCACCTCCAATGGTGAATATATATTTTCTACAAAAAGCTTACTGTTGTAACGTTCTTCATTCACGGCTTTGCGCGACTGATACCAGTCCAATAAGGCCTTCCTCTCCGCCGTGTCGGTAAAACGTAAACCACGCAATACCTGACGTACTACCGAATAGATATCCTTAAGTGAGGGCTCCGTAGCGCTCTTTAATACGTTTAGCGCGTGCTCTACTTGCTCATCTTTCACCGCCGAAAGATAAACAATAGCTTCATCTAGCTCCTGTTGCAGGAAGTTACGGTAATCGAACCAAGCTCGCTTTTGTTCTTTTCTTACAAAATCCTTAGCCTCAGCCTCTATCTTGTCTAGTTCTTCTGCGGTAGCGATGCCAGCTTCGATAATCCATTCACGCATCTTCACATTGCAGTCGTAATCTTTTTCCCACTGCAATCGTTCGGCAGACTTATAGCGCTCATGCGATCCCGAAGAGCTGTGCCCTTGTGGCTGCGTAAGATCCATTACATGCACTAGGCAAGGCACATGACGTTCGCGTGCGATTTTCGCTGCCTGCTCATAAGTCTCGCAGAGACCTGGATAATCCCATCCTTTTACTTTAAAAATCTCTATTCCTAGACCTTTAAAATCCGACTGAAAACCTTTCAGCACTTCTGAAATATCGGACTTCGTAGTCTGTATATCGTTCGGCACAGAAATGCCATAGCCATCATCCCAAATGGAAATTACGGCTGGAATCTGCTTCACTCCCGCCGCATTGACGGTCTCCCAGAAAACACCTTCGGAGGTTGAAGCATTACCTACATTACAAAAGACAACTTCATTGCCATTGTCGGAATATTCTGTAAGATAAGCCAACTCTTTATTGTTACGATAAAGTTTGGAGGCAAGTCCTAATCCCAACGTTCGGGCCATCTGCCCCCCCGTGGTAGAAATATCAGAAAAAGAATTAATCTGCTGCAGTTGGTTTTTCCAGCTTCCGTCCTCTTCTACCAGCTTGGTAGCAAAGTGAGCTACCATCTGCCTTCCTCCCGAGGATATATCAGCCTCCAAAGAAGGGTGAGCATATAACTGTGAGAAGAAATGATAAATGGTGCTTATACCCGTCAGAAAGGCTAATGTTTGATCCCTGTAGTAGCCCGAACGCCAATCGCCCTTTCTAAATACTTTGGCAAGAGCAATCTGTGCCACCTCCTTGCCATCACCAAAAATTCCAAACTTCGCCTTACCTGTAAGTACTTCTTTCCTTCCCAACAAACTTGCATTACGACTTTGCACCGCCGCTTCATAATCCTTTAAAACGATAGCACGAAAATCATCAAAGCTCAATTTTGAAGGTATACTATTCATCGGTGCACTCAAACGTGAATCAATCATTAATCTATGTTCTTATTCAACAAAAGTAGCAAATTAACTCTTTACAATATAACCAATAATTTAATATTAGTCCTAAAATATATACAATAATTACGTACTTTTAAGCGCAAATAATTGATACTTTAGAGTTTTATGAATACAGCGAATAACGACGTAAATCCGGAGATAGGATTAGGAGATTTGGAAAAGACGGTGATTCTTAACACATTGCTAGAAGTTCCTTTTGGGCAACGTGACGAGAAATGGGTAGATCAATTTTTGAGCGTTATCGATCAAGCCAATCTTAAATTAGGCAATCCTGAAGTTATTGTTGCCAGCGACGGCTTTCCTTATATACAATTACAAAATGTGGAAGCAGAAGAAAGTTTTCAGGCTTTTGTAATCAGCAAACAGCTTCCTACAATTCTTTTACAAGGTTTCGGCGTAGTGATCAACCCGCAGAAAGAAAGACCGGACTGGGTATTTTCTTATGGTGATATCGTAAATTACGAGCTTAACGACACTTTTTACAGCAACGAAAGTAGCTTCTCCCACAGCCAAGATATCGTGGTTATCGGCAAAGACGAACGCGTGTTGGTGGGTGCTCCTTCAGAAGCTATACTTCCTAAATATCTGAAAAAACAATTGCGTGAGTTTTTGCAACATATGGGGATACAGCAACCAAAAGCTATGCTTATAGCACGCAGCTTCGAAAACGAAGAAGACTTAAAACAAGACCTTGTATTCAACTTCACTCCTCCTCAACTGAAAAATGACAAGCTGTTTGAAGAGATTTCAAGCGCTATTGCTTGGATGTTGCCTAAGCATTATTCGGTGCTGTTTGTAGATGAAGCTTCCATCGAAGGCAATGCTTTTATTGAATTGTAATATTGACAAAATATAATCAGATAAGCAGTTTCAAATCATGAAACTGCGATAATATAGAAGATATTTGTTTTGATTATAAGCGAAAAAGATAAAATGTTTCCATTTAACGTCCGCGTATACGGAATCCTTAAAAATGAGAACAATCAAGTTCTCATTACGGATGAAAGAGCAGAAAATATATCATTCACGAAGTTTCCGGGTGGAGGATTAGAATACGGAGAAGGACTTATTGATGCACTGAAAAGAGAGTTTCTCGAGGAGTGCAACCTACGAATTGAAGTAAAAAGACATATCTACACCACCGACTTTTTCGAGAAATCCAGCTTCAATAGTAGCCAAATCATATCGATTTATTATGAGGTGGAAGCCCTAGACAAATTGGACATAGAGCTCAAGAAGAAACCCTTCGACTTTCATGACAAAGACTCCATAAAAAAATTAGAAGTCTTCCGTTTGGTGGATATAGACCAACTTAAAACAGAGGATCTTACTTTCCGTACCGATCAAAGGGCGTGGGAGGAATACAGAAAGCTTAATTAATATTTAAAATTTAAATTAATTTTTCTTTTCATCGTAACAAACTCTTGACAAAGATAAATTTTTTATATAATTTTATCTCATTCGATAGTAATTCCTGAAAATTTTCAGACCATCGACATCCTGTTCTCTTTACATAAGAGATAAATAGTTAGTGTGATGTTTAAGGCGTATCAATCCCAAATATCGCTTATCTTTTGAAAA
>NZ_JXAC01000035.1 GCF_000814685.1 Sphingobacterium sp. T2 | reverse complement strand
CCGCTGAATTCCGCAAGTATTTACCTTTATAGTATACTTGTCTGAAAGCCGCTCCTAGTATATGCCCACTCTTCCCTGTTTGATTTAAGGTATAATAGTCACCATCCATAATGAGCGAAACTTGGACGGCACATGGACATGAGGCTGCGGTATATATGGATGGGCCGGCTTTGTGGAAGGAACATCGTATCAGAAAAACAACAAATTCGATATCCGCAATACGACAGCCTTGACATATGAGGCTATTCCGGGGCAGTTGATTCTTAAAGGTGACTTTACTTACTATTATAACCATTCGGACCGTACACGTGTAGAAAACATGTACGACTTCTATACAGGTCCCGGAATCAAGAAGTCAAGACAGACATATTCTTCTTTGGAGTTGTGGAATTATGTGAATAAGTATATTGCTAGCAATGCTACGGTGAACTATATCCCTAAGTTCAACAATGAAGATCATCGTTTGAACCTATTGGCAGGTATCAACATCGAAGAGAAAATCACGAGAAACTTCCTCAGCTACCGTAGAGGTCTGTTGTATGCAGATAAGCCAAGTTTCGCTCTTATGGATGGTGACTATTATACCTTAAATCAAACAGGGGAAGAGTGGGCATATGTAGGAGCGCTTTTCAGAGCAAACTATAACTATAAAGGTAAATACTTGGCGGAATTCAGCGGCCGTTACGACGGTTCGTCGAAATTCCCATCCAATCAGCAATGGGGATTCTTCCCTTCGGCATCTTTAGCATGGCGTGCTTCCGAAGAAAGTTTCTTAAAAGACAATGCGTCATGGCTAACAGATTTGAAATTTAGAGCTTCCATCGGAAGTTTGGGTAACGGTAATGTGAATCCGTTCCTATTCTTGCCGACTATGAATATCTCTCGCTCCTCATTTATCATAGGAGAGGGCTTGTTACCTTACACATACATGCCTGCCAACATCCCTGAGTCTCTGACTTGGGAAAGAGCCACAACATATGATATAGGCGTAGACCTTTCGGTTCTTCGCAACAGACTATCCTTGGTATTTGACTACTATCACCGTTATACAACGGATATGTTTACGGTAGGTCCTGAAGTTCCTGCGGTTTTCGGTGCTACCGTTCCTAAAGGAAACAATGCGGACCTGAAGACAAAAGGATGGGAAGTTTCGGTAGAATGGAAGGATCAATTCATGATTGCAGGTAAGCCATTCAATTACGGTATCAAAGGTATGTTATGGGACAGCAGAAGCTGGGTAACAAAATACAATAACCCTAATAAGCTGTTGTCAACATATTACGAAGGTATGGAAATCGGTGAAATCTGGGGGTATTCGATAGAAGGTTTATTTAAAGATCAGGCAGATATCGACAATCACCTAAATGATTTGGGAATGCCTATCGACCAATCTCGTATCTTGGTGTCTAGCAGTAATATTATCAAACCTGGGGATTTAAAATTCAGAGATCTGGATAATTCAGGAAGAATCGATAACGGCAACAATACGGTGGACAACCCTGGAGACCGCAAAATTATTGGTAATAGCTCTATTCGCATGCAGTATGGCTTTAACCTTAATGCTTCATGGAATGGTTTCGGCCTAAGTGCCTTCTTCCAAGGAGTGGGTAAGCGCAACTGGTACCCAGCAAAAGAATCTGCTTATTTCTGGGGTCAATACAATAGACCGTATAGTTATTATCTGAAAGATCATGTAGGTGACAATGTGTGGTCCGAAGAAAATCAGAACGAAAATGCGTACTGGCCACGATACAGAGGCTATCTAGCTTTGAACTCTAACCGAGCAATGACATTGACCAATGATAGATATCTTCAGAATGTAGCTTATCTGAGATTGAAAAATATTCAGATTGATTACAGATTGAAACAGTCTTTTGCGCAACGCTTCGGACTTCAAAACTGTAAGATCTTCGTGTCGGGAGAGAACGTATTTACATGGTCTCCACTGTATAAAGTTACCAAGAACTTCGATCCCGAAGTTATTGAACCAGGAGATACGGACTTCCGCTCTACTTCCGGTACAGATGGAGATGGCTACGGTTATCCAATGTTGAGAAGTTTCTCTGTAGGTCTTAATCTAACATTCTAAGCGATTATCATTATGAAAAAGAGATTATATATATATGGTGCTTTAGCCGTGCTCCTTTCAACCACTTCATGCGAAAAGTTCTTGACAAGAGAGCCGGAAAATGAAATTGGCTCGATCAATTTCCTTACCAAAGAAAGTGACTTGGCTCTCTACGCTAATGGCTTTATCCAGCGACATATGCCGGACGAAGAGACCTTAGCCTGGGGAGATCAATATAGCGACATTACGGCGACACGAGCATCGACAGCGTTCTTGATTGGTGACACATGGAATGCGGACCAGCAAGGTGGTTGGTCCGGAGGGTCCAGTGGTACATGGTCTAAGCTGCGTAACGTGAACTATTTCCTTCAGAACTTGCCTAAAGCAAAAGGTAATGTTTCGGACGAAGTGTACAGACATTATGAAGGCGTAGGTCGTTTCTGGCGTGCGTACTTCTACTTCGATATGGTTAAGACCTTTGGAGATGTGCCATGGTACGACCAAGCTTTGGAGGTGGACGACTACACTCAGCTTTATAAAGGAAGAGACAGCCGCGAATTTGTGATGGAAAAGGTGTTGGAAGACCTAAACTATGCGGCAGAAAATTGCTCGGCAGATGCCAAGTATGTGAAGACTTCCACTATGATTCACAAGTGGGTGGCTTTGGCCTTTAAAGCACGTGTGTGTCTGTTTGAAGGTACTTACCGAAAATACCATACGGAGTTGGGCTTACAAAGTTCGGCGGCTACATTCTTGCGCGAAGCTGTGAAAGCAGCTGAAGAGCTTATGACTTCTGGACCCTATTCGCTAGTTAATAATGCTTCTAATGTAGCTACTCAATATCGTTCGTTATTCAACTCCGAAAACCTTAACGAGCAAGAGGTAATTCTGGGTGTCCGTTTCATGAAGGATGTACGTATGCACTCCATCACTTGGAAATTGTTCTCCGCTTCTTATGGTAACAATTGGTCGCTATCCCAAGATTTTGTGAACCACTACTTGAAGTTGGATGGCTCTAGATTTACGGATGATCCTAACTATGCTACAAAGACATATCAGGACAACTTTGTGAATAGAGATTACCGTCTGAAACAGACCGTGGTGGCTCCGGATTACGAAAGAAAAATTAGCGGTAATCTGAAAAAAGATGCGCCAAACTTTGCGTTGACATCTACAGGTTATCAATTGATAAAATGGGCCATCGATGATGATATCCACGTGGGTATTGCCAACTCCTACAATTCGGTTCCTATGTTCAGATATGCTGAGGTGTTGTTGAATTACGCTGAGGCCAAAGCCGAATTGGGAGAGATGGGCGTGACAGAATGGAATAGAAGTATTCGTCTATTGCGTGAACGTGCCGGCGTGAACGGTGCAGCCCCTTCAACATATGATCCATATCTCGCTAGTTATTATATGAGCCAAACTACGGATATGTGGATTTTGGAAGTGCGCCGTGAGCGAACAGTAGAGTTGGTACATGAGAACCTACGCTATGATGACTTGATGCGCTGGAAGTTAGGACCGCTTTTAGCAAAACCATGGAAAGGAATTTATTTTGAACAAAAGAATACGCCTTACGACTTGAACGGCGACGGAGTGATGGATGTGGCTGTGGTAGACGTAGAACCACCAGCAAGCTCTAAAGTGCCGGGAGTTGTGTATGTAGTGTTAGGAACAGGATTCCGTTTGACAGATGGCAACAGCGGAAACTTGGAGTTCGGGATGCACCAAAATAGATATTGGCACGACAAGAAATACTTAAGACCGGTGCCAAGTACAGCAATCCAAGTAAATCCAAACTTATTGCCACAAAATCAAGGATGGGATTAAGATAAATTCTTAGTGGTATTTCGTTAAAAGTAAAGAATTATGAAAGCATTGAATATAGTTGGAACATTTATCATTTTGTTGCTCTGTGTAGCATCGTGTTCCAAAGAATCTGTGGAGCATTTTCTCCGCAGGGATACAGATAAATTGAGCTTTGGCTATAAGTCTTCCAAGCAGACCTTTACCTTGCGTTCCAGTCAGGCATGGACCATTGACCTTAACGGCAATGATTGGATAAGCGTTGATACGTTGAAAGGAGGAGCTACGGGAGAAAGGGTGCTTAATGTGGGGGTTACTGTGTCGCGCAATCTGGGTGCACAACGGGAAGGTATCATCACCTTAAAATCGGGAGACAAAACCGCTGAAATTACTGTGACTCAACAGGAGGGAACAGTAATTTTCGGGACACCATATTTTACACAACCGCTGTTACCTGGTACACCTTTAGAGGAAGCATATATCGTGATTCCTTATAGCAAAGGCGGATTAGAGGGATTGGTAACGGTGCAATCCCAAATAAGTGGACCTGGTGCAGCGGGTATTCAGGTGCCAAATACGCAAGTAGACATGTCTAACGATGCAGGAGAAGTTCGTATCCCTGTGACGGGAACTCCTACGCAGGTGGGGGTGGTGAACATTGGCATTACCTTGCTGGGACAGACTGTATCCGTCAATTCCGAAGTAAAACCTCAGGGAAATACAGATCCTGTAGGTACGGTATATTTATCTCAAGATTTCAACCTGCTGGTGTTAGGAGGTGATCACTTCAACAAAGCTGCAGGATTGCAGCTTCAAGGAGATTGGGCAACTCTTGATGGAAAGCGCGTTCTTCCTGAAAATCCGGTGTTCGCTATTTCCGGCACAGGAAATACCGATGGATCTAATGATTATTTTGCTACTATGCATCCTTCTTACGTGGCCATGCGTGGTCTTGCCGGCTGGACGGGCTCTAGAGTGTACGAGCGCCCAGGATTGGTGAAAATCAACACGGCATCTAGTACGGATGGATATCTAGCAACACCTAAGCTTTCCGCTATCCAAGGATGGGCTGATATCAAAGTGAAGTTTAAGGCTGCCAGATGGAGTGAAAACGCTACCAACGATAAAGATGCTACCGTGGCTGTTTTTGTCCGCAATGCAGGCACTTCAGCACAGCATGGTGTACATTTCGGGCTTACACCAAATCTTACCGAATTTGAAGTTATCGTAGAAGGAGCGACAAGTGAAACAGTGATAGAATTCAGAGGAAGAAATGCAGCAAACAGCCGTTTCTTCTTGGATGATATTCATATCTCAAAAGTGATTAAATAAAACCACAATATTGTATCATAGGCTATATTATAATCTGTATGGTTAGCCTAATAGTTTAGGTGGCTCATCGCTGGGAAGTGATGAGCTCCTAAATTAGAAAGAGAAGAATCAAATGGGGAAAAAAATTTTTGTTTAGTAGTTATTCAAAAGTAGTTTGAAAAAAAGAAAGGAAACCTTAGGGTTTCCTTTTATTTTTTAATAAAAACTCTATATTTGTTTACAAACTGATATAAACTAAATTATGGAACATTTACAGGGGGAAAACTTACCGGTAGACTATATTCCAATTTTGATTCAGATGCTTGTCGCTGCCGGTTTCGGTGTGACCACCATTGTTGCTACACACCTCTTAGGACCTAAAGTCCGTACCGAAAATAAACTTACGGCTTTTGAATCGGGAATCAAGGTAATCGGTAACGCCAGACAGCCCTTTTCTATCAAATATTTCCTTGTGGCAATCTTATTTGTCATCTTCGATGTGGAGGTAATCTTCATGTATCCGTGGGCTGTTAACTTCAGAGAAATGGGTATGGAAGGTCTTATAGAGATGTTTATCTTTATGGGACTGCTGTTGTTAGGCTTTGTGTATGTGATTAAGAAAAAAGCACTTAACTGGGATTAGAATCATTCTAAATAATATTCCTTTATTCAATTTAAGGAATAAAAACACTAAATTGAACCATTATAAACCGAGGAAAGATAAACTTTTATTATGAGTAAGGTCACCTTAGCGGAGGCACCTCCCGGCGTGGCGGGTGCAGGTTTTTTTGCCACTACTTTAGATAAAGCGATAGGATTAGCACGTGCCAATTCATTATGGCCATTGCCTTTTGCGACGTCATGTTGCGGTATTGAGTTTATGGCTACCATGGGGGCAACATATGATTTGGCAAGATTTGGTGCAGAACGTCCAAGTTTCTCTCCTCGTCAGGCAGATATGTTGTTGGTTATGGGTACCATAGCCAAAAAGATGGCTCCTGTCCTTAAGCAGGTGTACACCCAGATGGCGGAGCCTCGATGGGTAATAGCAGTAGGGGCTTGTGCATCCAGTGGAGGAATTTTTGATACTTATTCTGTATTACAAGGGATAGACGAAATCATTCCGGTAGATGTGTATGTCCCGGGATGTCCACCGCGTCCCGAAGCCATATTGGATGGCGTACTCAAATTGCAGGAAATCGTGAAAAACGAATCCTTGAACAGACGTAATACGCCGGAGTACAAAGCCTTATTGGAAAAATACGGAATAGAGACTAACAATGGATAAACTAACTAATCAATATATCATAGAAAGACTGAATGGGAAATTTGGGGAGGATGTAGAAATATTGGGTGAGCCACACGGCCTACTAACCATTTCTACATCCAAAACCCGAATTATAGAGCTTTTGGATTATCTCAAAAACGACGAAAACCTTCGCTTCAACTATCTGACGGATATTACAGGGGTACACTATCCTGAGCAGGAAAAATCTTTTGCAGTGGTATATCATCTGCATAATCTTTTTCAGAATTTCCGAATCCGTATCAAAGTGTTTTTGGAAAAAGAAAATCCGTCCATTCCTACGGCGACTACCTTATGGAAGGGCGCCAACTGGATGGAGCGCGAAACGTATGATTTCTTTGGAATAGTGTTCGACGGGCATCCCGATCTACGTAGGATTTTGAATATGGAAGATTTGGATGTTTTCCCTATGCGCAAAGAATATCCATTGGAAGATCCGAACAGAGTCGATAAGAAAGATTTTTATTTTGGCCGATAACTTCTATTTACATGAGCAAACCGATAACCAAAATAACACCTAACAAACCACTTCTTGATGATAATGACCCTCAAGAAGAATTGATAACCCTCAATATAGGACCTACCCACCCTGCTACGCATGGCGTATTTCAGAATGTGGTGCAAATAGATGGGGAACGTATTGTAAGCGGTGTCTCCACTATCGGTTATATCCATCGGGCGTTCGAGAAGATCGCTGAGCGTCGTCCGTTCTATCAGATTACGCCGTTGACAGACCGTTTGAATTACTGCTCGGCTCCTATAAACAACATGGGCTGGCATATGACGGTAGAGAAGCTGTTGGATATTGAAATTCCTAAGCGGGTGCAGTATATGCGTGTCATTGTCATGGAGCTCGCGCGTATAGCCGACCACATCATCTGTAACGGTATTTTGGGGGTAGACACGGGGGCTTTCTCCGGCTTCCTGTATGTGATGCAGGAGAGAGAATTTATCTATGAGATTTTCGAAGAAATCTGTGGGGCACGCTTGACGACAAATATTGGTCGTATAGGTGGTTTTGAAAGGGATTTCAACGAGGTTGCTTTCCGAAAGATAGAACATTTTTTGGAGCGATTCCCTCCGGTGTTAAAAGAGTTTGAGGAGCTTTTTGTCCGTAATAGAATATTTATCGAGCGTACGTCCGGTGTTGCGGCGGTAACGGCTGAGCAGGCTTTAGATTATAGCTGGTCAGGGCCTATACTGCGTGCTACGGGCGTAGACTACGACGTGCGTGCTGTAGCGCCATACAGCTCCTATGAAGAGTTTGACTTCGAGATTCCTGTAGGAACGCAGGGCGACGTATATGACCGTTTCATGGTGCGCAACGCAGAAATGTGGCAGTCGTTGAGCATTATCCGTCAAGCCTTGGAGAAGATTAAGAAAGAACCTAAGGGCGTGTTTCATGCTGATGTTCCAGAGTTTTACCTTCCTCCGAAGGAGCAGGTGTATAACAATATGGAGGCCCTGATCTATCATTTCAAGATTGTAATGGGTGAATGGGAAACCCCAAAATCCGAAGTGTATCATTCTGTGGAAGGTGCCAACGGAGAATTGGGATTCTATCTGATTCATGATGGTGGGCGTACACCTTACCGATTACATTTCAGAAGGCCTTCCTTTATCAACTATCAGATGTTTGCTCCTATGAGTGCAGGCATGCTGATATCGGATGCGATAATTAATATGAGTAGTTTAAATATTATAGCAGGAGAATTAGATGCTTAGTGTACAAGAAAACCTTCCCGTAGAATTTTCTGAAGAGCTCTTAGCCAAGTTTGCCGAGGTGGTGAGCCGCTATCCTGCAGGTAGACAGAAGTCTGCTTTGATACCTATTCTTCATTTGGTGCAGGCCGAATACGGCTGGTTAAGTACCGATGCCATGGATAAGGTGGCTGCGTATCTACAGATTAGACCTATTGAGGTATATGAAGTGGCAACTTTCTATACGATGTTTTTCCTTAAGCCGCAGGGGCGCTATGTCTTGGAAGTATGCCGCACCGGACCTTGCTGTTTGGTGGGGGCCGAGAAAATTATGAAGCATATTGAAAAACGGTTAGGAGTGAAAGAAGGAGAGGTGACGGAAGATGGATTGTTCTCTTGGCGTGGCGTAGAATGTCTCGCTGCTTGTGGCTACGGGCCGGTATTACAGATAGGTCCGGAGTATACCTATTATGAAAAATTAACTGAAGAAAGTGTAGATCAGCTGATCGAAACACTTCGTAATAAAGCTAAGGAGGCATAATCATTATGGGACGAAAATTATTGTTAGAGCATATAAACGTACCTGGTATCAACACTTTTGAGGTCTATCGCCAGAAGGGTGGATACCGTGCCGTCGAGAAAGCTTTAAAGACGATGTCTCCTGATGACGTGGTAGAGGAAGTGAAAAAATCGGGGTTACGCGGGCGTGGAGGTGCCGGTTTCCCTACGGGGATGAAATGGAGTTTCTTAGCAAAGCCTGAAGGGGTGCCTCGCTATCTGGTATGTAATGGTGATGAATCCGAACCAGGCACTTTCAAGGATAGATTTTTGATGACACATATCCCCCATGCGCTGATCGAAGAGATGATAGTTTCCAGCTATGCGTTGGGTGCAAATACGTCTTATATCTATGTGAGGGGAGAGATGATGCCTCAGATACGTATTCTGGAGAAAGCTATAGGGGAAGCTAAGGCCGCCGGTTTTTTAGGTAAAAATATTTTGGGTACAGGATATGACCTTGAAATATATGTGCAGCCGGGAGGCGGGGCATACATCTGTGGCGAAGAGACGGCTTTATTGGAATCGTTGGAAGGTAAGCGAGGAAATCCTCGTATCAAACCTCCATTTCCTGCCGTTGCAGGGCTATATGGATGTCCTACCGTGGTGAACAATGTTGAATCTATCGCAGCGACTGTTCCTATCGTGAACGAAGGAGGGGAAGAATATGCTAAGATAGGGATTGATCGAAGCACAGGAACAAAGCTTATTTCTGCATCAGGCAATATCAACAAGCCGGGAGTTTACGAGATAGAGCTAGGCATATCGGTGGAAGAGTTTATTTATTCAGACGAATACTGTGGTGGTATAGCCAATGGCAAACGCCTCAAAGCATTGGTGGCGGGAGGATCTTCGGTACCTATTTTGCCGGCCAATCTGGTAACGAAAACCGCAGCAGGAAACCAACGTCTTATGACTTACGAGTCTTTGTCGGAAGGAGGTTTTCAGACTGGAACCATGTTGGGTTCGGGGGGATTCATCGTCTTTGACGAAGACCAATGTATAGTACGTAATACTTGGAATTTTGCGCGTTTCTACCATCACGAAAGCTGTGGGCAATGCTCTCCGTGCCGTGAGGGAACAGGATGGATGGAGAAGATCCTTCATAAGATAGAACATGGTAATGGCACGATGGAAGATATTGACCTCTTGTGGGATGTACAGCGTAAGATAGAAGGTAATACCATATGTCCGTTGGGTGATGCGGCAGCATGGCCTGTTGCAGCGGCAATAAGACATTTCAGAGACGAGTTTGAATGGCATGTGTTGCACCCGGAAGAGTCGCAACAACGAAATTATGGATTGGCACATTATGCAGATCCATTGGAGCCAGTAGTTCAATAGACATATAGAAGCAGTAACAATGGCAGATGAAGTAGTAAAATTCAAGGTCACTATAGATGGAATTCCGGTAGAGGTAGAGCCGGGTACTACGATTTTGAATGCGGCACGCAAAATAGGAGGAGATATTGTTCCTCCGGCGATGTGTTATTATTCGAAATTGGAGGGCTCAGGAGGAAAATGCCGTACCTGTTTGGTGAAAGTTACCAAAGGTTCGGATAAAGATCCTCGACCTATGCCGAAGTTGGTAGCCTCCTGCCGTACCACGGTGATGGATGGCATGGAAGTGCAAAATATAACTTCTCCGGAAGTTGTGGAAGCGCGCAAGGGGGTAGTGGAAATCCTGTTGATAAACCATCCTTTGGACTGTCCTATCTGTGACCAGGCGGGAGAATGTAAGCTTCAGGATTTAGGGTACGAGCATGGAGCTCAAAATACAAGGTATGAGTTTGAGCGCCGTACGTTTGACCCTATAAGTTTGGGTGACAAGATTCAGCTGCACATGAATAGATGCATCTTATGTTATCGATGTGTGTATGTGGCCAATCAGCTGACTGGAGAGCGTGAACACGGCGTACTATACCGTGGTGACCATTCTGAAATTTCGACCTATATAGAAAAAGCTTTGGACAAAGACTTCATCGGCAATGTCATCGATGTGTGTCCTGTAGGTGCGTTGACCGACAAAACGTTCCGCTTCAAGAACAGGGTGTGGTTTACCAAGCCTGTGAATGCACATCGCGACTGTCCTACATGTAGCGGAAAGGTAACCTTGTGGTATAAGGGCGAAGAGGTGTTGCGTGTTACTGCCCGTAAGGATGAGTACGGAGAGGTAGAAGATTTCATCTGTGACACTTGCCGTTTTGAGAAGAAAAATACTTCGGATTGGGTGTTGGAGGCACCGACACAAGTAGATAAAGAGTCTGTAATCGGTGCAAATCATTATTTACAGTTCAATCCACCTTCAGTTATCAAAGAAAATAAGAAGTTACAAGCTGCGAATGCCGAGCAATTGCAAAGGACAGAACCTTTAAAATAATATTCGATGGAAGTTGCTTTTATTTTGGAGAAACTCATATTAGTCGTAATTGTCTTCGTTATAACCTTGGTTATAGCGATGTACTCGACCTTAGCCGAGCGTAAGGTAGCTGGTTTTATGCAGGACCGATATGGTCCTAACCGTGCCGGTATCGGAGGAATCCTGCAACCCCTCTGTGACGGGGGAAAGTTTTTCTTCAAGGAGGAAATCATTCCTGCGGGAGCACATAAGGTGTTGTTCGTATTAGGACCGGTTCTGGCGATTGTTACAGCCTGTATCAGTTCTGCCATTATACCTTGGGGACAAAGTCTGAACATCAATGGTCGGGAGATATCTTTGCAGGTTGCCGATGTGAATATTGGTGTGCTGTATATTTTTGGTGTAATAGCATTAGGGGTGTATGGCATCATGCTAGGGGGATGGGCTTCCAACAATAAATTTTCGTTACTGGGAGCCATACGTGCTGCCTCTCAAAGTATCTCATATGAGATAGCTATGGGGTTGGCCTTGATTTCCTTACTGATGGTGACAGGAACGTTGCAACTTGGTGACATAGTAAGGCAGCAGTCCGGTTTTGTAAACTGGAACATATGGGTACAGCCGTTAGGCTTCCTGATTTTTATGACATGTGCTTTTGCGGAATGTAATAGGGTGCCTTTTGACTTGCCGGAGTGTGAGACGGAGCTTGTCGGAGGGTATCATACCGAATATTCTTCGATGAAGTTGGGCTTGTATATGTTCTCCGAATATATCAACATGTTTGTGTCATCGGCATTGATGGCTTCCTTATATTTCGGAGGATACAACTTCCCATTTATGGATCAGCTAGACTTGTCACAGAACTGGATAACGATTATCGGGGTTATTGTTTTCTTCCTGAAGATTTTCGGCTTTATATTTTTCTTCATGTGGGTACGTTGGACCTTACCGCGTTTCCGTTATGATCAGCTGATGCATTTGGGATGGAAAATATTAATTCCACTAGCGATTACCAATATCGTGTTGACCGGAGTGATAACATTAATCAAGGACAGTTACTTACAATAGGTGGGGATATGCAATCATTAACCAATAGAAAAAAAGTCATCGAGCAGAAGCCAATGAATATATGGGAACGTATGTATTTGCCGGCTATTGCTAAGGGACTTTCTATTACGCTAAGACATTTTTTCAAGAAGAATAACACTATACAATATCCTGAAGAGGTAAGGCCGTATTCGAAGAATTTCAGGGGACGACATTCTTTGAAGCGTGACGAGCAGGGCAGAGAGCGATGCACGGCCTGCGGTTTGTGTGCTTTGTCCTGTCCGGCAGAGGCCATTACTATGGTTGCTGCCGAGCGTAAGAAGGGTGAAGAGCATCTTTACAGAGAAGAGAAATATGCTGCGGTATATGAAATCAATATGTTGCGCTGTATTTTCTGCGGTCTTTGTGAGGAGGCCTGTCCTAAGGAAGCCATCTATCTGGATGGACCGCATGTGACAGCGGAATATGTGCGAAAAGATTTCATCTATGGCAAGGATAAATTGTTAGAACCAAGATTTGATATCACAAAACTTAACGAAAAGGAATAATGGGTGTATTTTATTTTGTAGCCTTTCTGTCCATATTCTTTGCGTTGATGACCATCTTCACAAAGAATCCGGTGCATAGTGTACTTTATCTTGTCATTACCTTTTTTACGTTTACCGTGCATTATATCCTGCTGAATGCGCAGTTTTTGGCGGTGGTAAATTTTATAGTGTATATGGGGGCCATCATGGTGTTGTTCTTGTTCGTCCTCATGCTACTGAACCTGAACAAAGATACGGAGCCGATGAAATCTGTGCTGGTGAAGGTCATGGGAGCAATAGCAGGGATGTGTCTTTTGGCCACTTTCTTAGGAGCTTTCCGCGCATTGGACAGCCAGTCGGAGCTGGTGACCGGACATACAGAGGTGGGATTGGTGAAAAACCTCGGTAAGGTTTTGTTCAATGAGTTTTTGTTGCCGTTTGAGCTGTCCTCGATTTTGCTGTTGACAGCGATGGTAGGAGCGATATTATTAGCCAAAAAAGAAACTAAAGAAGCATAATGGATACTATTGTTCAACATATACAGGGAGTACCTTTAAATCATTATTTGATTTTCTGTAGTGTCATCTTTGCTATCGGCGTGATAGGAGTGTTGATACGTCGTAATGTGATTATCATTATGATGTCTATTGAGCTTATGCTCAACGCCGTGAATCTGTTACTGGCAGCGTTCTCTGCTTATTGGGGGGATGCGAATGGGCAGGTGTTTGTGTTTTTTATCATGGCTTTGGCAGCCGCAGAAGTGGCGGTGGGTTTGTCCATAGTGATTATGGTGTACAGAAATACCAAATCGGTAGATATAGAATCCTTGAATAAATTGCGTTGGTAAAATCAGTTTAAGCCTAAATTATATGATGGAATTGATCTGGCTCATCCCTTTAATACCTTTATTTGGATTTATTATTAATGGTCTTGGGCAACAAACTTTTTCGAAATCAGTTATAGGATGGATAGGATGCGGAACGGTGTTATCATCGTTCGTGCTTAGTTTGATACTATTCTTTCAGGTTCAGCAACAAAGAGCTTTGGGTGAGGAGGCCTCCTCGGTCTATCATCTTTTTGATTGGATTACGGTGGGAAGTTTGAACTTAGGTTTTTCCTTTTTGGTGGATCCACTGAGTGCCCTAATGTTGTTGATAATTACGGGAATAGGCTTTTTGATTCATCTGTACTCGTGCGGATATATGGCTTCGGACGAGTCTTTTGGCCGTTTTTTTAGCTATTTGAATTTGTTTATCTTCTTCATGTTGTTGTTGGTGATGGGGTCGAATTATCTTATCATGTTCATAGGTTGGGAAGGAGTGGGTTTATGTTCTTATTTGCTTATCGGCTTCTGGTATAAGAATACATCTTATGCAAATGCGGCGAAGAAAGCCTTTGTGATGAACCGTATTGGCGATTTGGGCTTTCTGATAGCAATGTTTGTCTTGATAGCCGTTTTTGGTACTTTAGAATATAAGGAAGTGTTTGCAAAGGCATCGCAATTTCCAATGGGTGATGCTACTTTGTTACTGATAACATTACTGTTATTTGTTGCAGCTACAGGAAAGTCGGCACAGATTCCTTTGTTTACGTGGCTGCCGGATGCTATGGCCGGACCTACGCCGGTGTCGGCTTTGATTCACGCGGCGACGATGGTGACCGCGGGAATCTATATGATTATCCGTTCGAATATTTTATTTACGCTTTCTCCTTTGACATTACAGATTATTGCAGCCATAGGAGTGGCAACGGCATTGATTGCTGCTTTCATTGCTATGACGCAGAATGACATTAAGAAGGTCTTGGCTTATTCTACCGTTTCACAGCTAGGCTATATGTTTTTAGGCTTAGGGGTAGGAGCCTTTACGGCAGCCTTTTTCCATGTGCTCACCCATGCCTTCTTCAAAGCTTTGCTCTTTTTGGGGGCCGGCTCGGTCATTCATGCTATGCATCACGAGCAGGATATGCGTAAGATGGGGGGATTGAAAAAATATTTGCCTATCACTTTCATGACGATGCTTATTGGTACGGTTGCCATAGCAGGAATTCCGCCGCTGTCGGGTTTTTTCTCCAAAGATGAGATTCTAGCTTTTGCTTTTGCCCAAAGCCCTTTATTATGGGGTTTAGGCTTTGTAGGAGCACTGTTTACGGCATTCTATATGTTCCGCATGCTGTATATCACTTTTTATGGTGATTTCAGAGGCACCACAGAGCAGGAGCAACATCTGCATGAATCTCCAATGGTGATGACTCTTCCTTTAATTGTATTGGCGGTGTTGTCGCTCATCGGTGGAATCATCAATTTGCCTTCAGTCCTAGGAGGTGGGCAGTGGTTGGCCAATTTCTTGAGCCCTATTTATGAGTATTCTGTGTCTCGTGCATCGGAAGTGCATTTAGAGCATTCTACCGAGTATATACTGATGGCGGCGTCGGCGATAGCAGCAATAATTATGGCTATCCTAGCATATCAAAAATATGTGAAGAAGCAGGATCTGCCTCAGGAAGATGGAGCTCAACAAGGGAGTCTACATAAGTTGTCGTACCACAAACTTTATATTGATGAGATCTATGATGCGCTTGTTGTGAAGCCGTTGAACGGGTTGTCCAAAGTGTTATATAAGGCAATAGACAAGGGGCTCATAGATGCGATAGTTAATGGTGTTGGTGACATCATCCATGCTTCCGGCCGGGGTATCCGCCAGCTGCAGAGTGGTTATGTCGGCTTTTATATCATTATGATGGTGTTGGGTGTTGCAGCGATAGTACTGTATGGCATTTTGAATATGTAAGAGATTTGAAATAGAAGATAATCAATGAATAACCTTTTTTTATTGCTATTACTGCCTGTTGTAGGCGCCATAGTGTTGGCGTTTACCAAGTCGTCTTCTGTGGCGAGATGGATTGCGCTTGTCTTTTCTTTAATTCAAATCGTCTTGACCGTTCCTCTTGTCTGTTCTTTTGTGCCGGATGCCGGCATTCAGTTTGAGCAGTCTTTGGAATGGATTAAGGAGTTGAATATACGTTTTCATATAGGTGTGGATGGCATCAGCCTGCCTTTGATTCTACTGACCAACGGTCTTATGCCGCTTATTGTGCTGTCCACTTTCCGAAATGATTACAAACATAGTTTTTATGCTTTGGCGAGCTTCATGCAGTCGGGCCTATTGATGGTGTTTGCTGCTTTAGATGCCTTTACTTTTTATGTGGGCTGGGAAATTGCATTGATTCCTATTTACTTTATTTGTGCATTGTGGGGAGAGGGAGACCGTATACGGGTGAATCTCAAATTTTTTGTTTATACGTTTTTCGGCAGCTTGTTGATGCTGATAGCTATTATCTATCTTTCGCAGCAGACGCCTAGCAAAGATTTTGAGTGGACTTCGTTTATGGCCCTTGAACTGAGTGAATACGCACAACGAGCACTGTTTTGGGCGTTTTTTATCGCTTTCGCTATTAAGATTCCTATTTTCCCATTCCATACATGGCAGCCTGATACATATACATATGCCCCTACGCCGGGAACCATGTTGTTGGCAGGCATTATGCTTAAGATGGGGACTTACGCGTTGATCCGTTGGTTGATTCCTGTTATTCCTTTCGGCACACAGGTGTATGCTCCTATAGCGTTGGTATTATGTATTATAGGCATTGTATATGCTTCTATTATTGCTTTCAAGCAATATGAATCCAAGACATTGGTAGCCTATTCGTCCATTGCACACGTAGGGTTGATAAGTGCCGGCATTTTTGCGTGGAATCAGGAAGGTCTTCAAGGAGCTTTATTGCAGATGATAAACCATGGTATCACTGTAGTGGGGTTGTTTTATGTATTAGACATAATAAAGTCTCGCACGGGAACGAACAACCTAAATGATTTGGGAGGTTTGGCTGCCGCCATGCCGAAGACGGCAACCTTGTTTGCTATTATCCTGTTAGCTGCGGTGGGGTTACCATTGACCAATGGATTTGTGGGAGAGTTTCTACTGTTGAAGTCCTTATACTCACTTCATCTATGGTATGTTGTTTTTGCAGGGCTAACATTGATTTTTGGAGCCGTGTACATGTTGCGTCTATTTCAGAAAACCATGTTAGGCCCCGTGAATCCGAGCTATGCTGCTGTAAAAGATGTCAGTGGGGTAGAACTATTGGTTTTAGTCATCATATCGATATTAATCTTAGTTATAGGTATTAAGCCGTAATATATTGCTTCATTTGTCTGAGGCATCGGTAACACAATTGTTGAATTCAGTAAACTAATAAGTTGAAATTGCGAGATATATGGGAGCGATAATAACACTTTCTTTATTAGGGATATTGCTACTTTATTTGGGGCTGTCCAATGCTAAATCTTTGCTCTTGCCAGTTTCTTTGGTGGGGCTGGCTGTAGGCTTTGGGCTTCGAAATCTATGCTTGGAATGGTGAGGCGGCACCTCTATATCACGGCATGGTGTTGTTCGATAATTTCGCTCTTGCCTTTTCGGCATTGTGTATTGTTGTTACAGCCCTAGTACTGCTCCTATCTAAGGAATATTTTAGGGCTATAAGCTCCAATGTGGCGGAATATTATGCGCTGATATTGTTTTCGTTGACAGGAGCTTTGATGGTTTGTTCCTATCATAATATGGCTATGCTCTTCATTGGTATTGAGGTGATGAGCGTGGCGCTATACATCCTTGCCGGAATACGGAAGACTGACTTCAGTTCGAATGAAGCAGCATTGAAATATTTTTTGATGGGGGCATTTTCTACAGGCTTTTTACTTTTCGGCATAACCTTACTTTATGGAGCTACAGGCTCTTTCGATATCGAAGGAATAAAGAATTATGTCGTTGACAACCCATCATCTGTGTCGCCATTGTTTTATGCGGGGGTGTTGCTCCTTTTAGTAGGCTTGCTGTTTAAGGTGGGGGCGGCGACCTTTTCACTTCTGGACGCCGGATGTATATGATGGCTCTCCGATTTTGATTACCGCTTATATGAGTACTGTGGTGAAGGTCGCGTCTTTCGCCGGATTCATCCGTCTGTTTGCCAATGTGTTTGCTCCGCTTCAAGACTTTTGGGTCCCAGTATTGTTGACTGTGATTGTGATTACGTTGTTTGTAGGCAATATTACAGCGTTGATGCAGAGCAGCTTTAAACGTATGCTGGCCTATTCGAGTATTTCCCATGCGGGCTACATGCTATTTGCTATCATTGCCCTAGGGACAAATGCTTCTTCAAGTATTCTGACCTATGGACTTGCCTATTCATTATCCACTATTGCGGCTTTTGCAGGCTTGATTCTTGTGAAGAAGATGCAAGGCTCTGATCAGTTTATGGCTTTTGATGGCCTAGGGAAGACCAATCCTCTGTTGGCGCTGGTGATAACCATTGCTATGCTGTCATTGGCGGGGATACCATTTACGGCGGGCTTTGTGGGCAAGTTTATGCTGTTCAAAAATGTGATGCAGGATTATCATATCATTCTGTTGGTGTTGGCGGTAATCAATGCTGCTATAGGGGTATATTATTACCTACGAGTGGTTGTACACATGTATTTTCATGCTCCTGCCGATGGACAGAAAGACCTTGCCGTGTCTATGAATTTTAATATTGTACTTATCATTGCCGTACTGCTTACTGTTTTGGTCGGTGTTTATCCGGATTGCATCATAGCATTACTTTAATTAGATAACATAAAATTTTCCTATCAAGCTCTTCTATATAGGAGATGTCTTTTTTTTGATGGTTTATAGTTTTGAACTTGAATGGTCACAAATTTAGTAATAATTTCATTAAATAACGTAGTTT
>NZ_JXAC01000034.1 GCF_000814685.1 Sphingobacterium sp. T2 | reverse complement strand
CTCGCTTCAACGATCTGTCTGGATGAAACGATGGTTTGTCAAAAGGCATTCAACAAGATGAAAAATAGTGCTCAGAAATCTTCCGAAGCTTATCAGAAATATCTGGGTAAATATGTAGGAGATTTTATTCACAAATCTTTACCCGAATTGCAACTACCCAATCCGGTGAAAACGACCTACTTCGTACGCCCTGGCGTACCCATAGTGTTGTCGGCCAATGAAGCTATAAAGAAAAATTTAAAAATGCAGTGCTGTACTTTGATCACGGCATAGATCCTTACCGTTACCTCTTGAGACAATATTACCAAGGTTTGGAAGAGTTTGTTCCTGTGTTGAATATCAAAAAGAGGATAGATTGAGTAGTATAGAAAGGAACACCATTGACTTAGTAGATTTTCCAATCTATATTAGTATATTGTTTATGATATGGGATTGTCAAAGAAAACATTATGGTCTCCTTTTGAAAAGTATATTAATCGTGTGGAAGTACCTGCGCGTACTGTTTTGTTGGAGGAGGGTAAAGTTTCCAAGACCATGTTTTTCGTGGAGAAAGGATGTCTTCGTACGTGGATTAATCACGATGGTAAGGAGATTACTACTCAGTTTTTCTTTGAAGGAGACAGCGTTTCTTCTATAGAAAGTTTTCGAACCAACCAGCCCAGCTTATACAGTATCGAAAGTATCGAACCTTGTATTTTGCATACAGTTTCTCAGAGAGATTTTCAAAAAGTTATTGAGGAACAGCCGCCGTTGCGTAAGATGTTTGAAGAGCATCTTTTCCGGCGTCTGTTTGAGGGCCAACGAATCATGCTTTCTTTCCTCCGTAATACTCCACAGCAGCGTTATGAAGAATTAATCCGTCAATACCCACATATAGTACAGCGTGTCCCGCAGCACTACATAGCCTCCTATCTGGGGATCACACCGGTATCTCTCAGTCGTATCCGCAACCGAAAGTAATCCTCGCATTTATTAACAAATGTTATCGTTCTAAGGGCAGAAGCCTTCTCAATTTTGTATTGTCAACACAATACTATATGAGAATATGAGAACGCTTATTGTATTCAACCATCCGTATGAAGGGAGCTACTGCAACGCTATCCTGCATGCCGTACACAAAGGCCTACAGATCGGAGGCCATGAAGTAGATGTTATTCATCTGGATAATGATGGATTTCGTCCGGCTATGACAAAGGCTGACCTGAAAGCTTTCGTGGATCATCAGCCTATAGATCCTCAGGTAATCGACTATAGCGAGCGCCTTAGGCAGGCTGACCATCTGATTTTTATATTTCCTATCTGGTGGGATATCATGCCTGCTATGACCAAAGGATTTATTGATCGAGTTTTATTTCCGGGAGTGGTGTATGACCATCATCCTAGAGGATTTGGATTAGTACCTCTGCTGGATAATCTGAAGAGTATTACGATGATTACGACGATGAATAAGCCTAAGCTGATGTATTCGTTGCTTATAGGTAATTTAATTCGTAAGGCTATGCTCAAAAGTGTATTTAAAGCTATGGGATACAGAAATCTACGATGGATAAGTTTTACGTCGGTAAAACGTGTAAGTCATGAGAAACGTGTTAGATGGCTCGACAATTTGGAAAAACAGTTTTCAACTCTAAAATAATCGTCATGAAAATCAACAGAAATATCGTTACACCTTTTATATCTTTAATATTTGTGGTAGTGGCAATTACCGGTATGTTGATGTTGTTTCATCTGTGGGACGGCTATACCGAAGTGTTGCACGAAGTACTGGGACTTCTGTTTGTATTCTGTGCTGCCTTTCATATTCTGCTTAACTGGAAGTCCTTGAGAGGGCATTTCAAAAAAGGTGTTTTTTTGCCGGCAGCTTTAGCCGTTCTGGTATTGTCGGCAATACTTGTTGTTGCAGAGATCACTTATCCTCCTGTAGATCTTCAGATCATGGAAAGACTGACGAAAGCGCCGGTGGAAGATGCTTTAAAGGCCTTAGGAGTAGATTATACAACTGCGGCGACACGTCTACAGCAAAAGGGAGTGTCCTTGGAGGAGATCGTAATATTTGAAGACTTATGGAGGCACCATGACATGGATGCTGAGGAAGTTATCGATATGCTTTTAGAATGACAATATCCTTTCATGAAAATCGTATCTTGTGCCGCAATCTTTTAACCGTAAATATATATATGAGTGAGACATTATTCTTACGTGTGGCTAAGATTGTTAAAGAGACTTCCGACGCCATAACCATACATTTTGAACAACCTGAAAGACCTGTTTCATATCTTTCCGGCCAATATCTTACTTTGATATGTGATATAGATGGAAAAGAAGAAAGACGTTGTTACTCGCTATGTTCTGCCTCTTGTGCGGACCGTTTTCTGTCCGTGACAGTAAAAAGGGTAGAGGGAGGTAAAGTGTCCAATTATCTTATAGACAACTTGAAGCCGGGTGATACGTTGTCGGCATTACCTCCTATGGGTAATTTCTATTTTGTCCGTAAGGAAGAAAGCAAAGAAGCAGTGATGATAGGAGGAGGAAGCGGAATCACTCCATTGTTTTCCATGATAAAGTCTATACTTAGCGAAGAGCCACATGTGAGAGTGAATCTCCTTTATGTTAATTCTTCGAGGGATAATACAATTTTCTACACAGAGCTGGAGGAATGGAGAGCAAGATATTCCGAGCGATTCCGAATTGTTTATTATTGGAGTGAGGATTGGAAAGAGAAAGAACATAAGTCGGGATTCTTCTCACGTCTTTTTAAGAAGAAAGAAGACCATCGTCTAAACGAGTCTAGGTTGATTTCTGTGTTGGACGAATGGGGGATACAGCGTGGCAATAAGGCAGAATTTTATGTCTGTGGTCCACAAGGCTTGATGGATATGGTAGTACGGACACTTCATGGCTTGGGATATAATGAAGAGACTATCCATAAGGAGAGTTTTTATACTGAATTGGATACTTCGGCTGTCGCAGCCTCCGATACGGAATATGTAATCACGGTACGCTATAAAGGAAAGGATTATGAGGTGAAGGTGCCGGCAGGAACATCTATCTTGGAGGCCGGTCTTGATCAGGGTTTTGATCTAGCCTATTCTTGTCAGAATGGGGATTGTGGAAGTTGTATCAGCAGATGTCTTTCGGGAACAGTGACTATGCTAACTACTGAAGCCTTGTCGGAAAGAGAGCTTAAAGAAGGGTATATCCTTCCTTGTGTAGGATATCCACAGTCTGATGATGTAGTGGTAGAATTCAGATAGTGAAAAAAGTCTTCGTATAATCATTCGAGAAAAGGCTTTTACAGGTTGATGCTCTGTCGGTTAGCTTTTATTTCTTTCAGGGTATCCAATAATTTTTACGTTATTTGTCTTCTTGTTTGTAAGTACATCTAGGAAGTATGTTTAGGCATAAGGGAAAGAGTAGAACATTTACGCACAATCTTAAAATCGCTTCATTGTTATCATTTGTGGCGGGAGTGGTGAATGTTGCCGGATTTTTGTCTGTTCAGCGACTTACAACAAATGTTACCGGCCATTTTGCCATGTTTGTGGACGAGGTGTTCCAGCAGAAGTTTCTGGAAGCTACGCATTACTTTCTCTATATTCTGTTTTTCTTTTTAGGTTCTTTTTTTTCAGGGTTCGCCATAGAATTTATTCACAAGATTGACGACCGGTACACTTATCGTATTCCTGTCTTGGTGGAAAGTGTGATTCTGATTACTGTGGCCTTTACGGGTCAGCTTTTTGTTCCGACCTATCCTTATATTATAGCATATGCGTTGCTTTTCGCTATGGGGTTGCAGAATGCCTTGGTGACACGTATATCCAATGCTGTAGTTCGTACTACGCATCTTACCGGTCTTTTTACTGACCTAGGTATAGAGGTGTCTCAACTCTTTTTTTTATAAGGAGAGAGCTAAAAGACAAAAACTGTATTCATCCATACGGCTGCGACTAACCATCATTAGTTTTTTCTTTTTGGGAGGTCTTTTAGGTGGTATCTTTTATTCGAAAATCCAAATGTTTGTGCTGCTTGGTGCCGGTATGCTTCTTCTGGCAGGTCTTTATTATGATTACGTAAGACTAGCCGTTAAAAGAAAACTTATTGCCAAAAAGATTCGCTAGTTTTCGGTAAAGAAATTTGAAGATATAGTGCTAAGAAGGAGGAGAAGCAATACGCTTCTCCTTCTTTTGTTTTGCAAATGGAGAATTCCTCGCTGGATGTTTTTTCGAGGAGTAATTATAATGCGTCTGGTTTTTGTATTTTTTTTGGAATATCTTATACTTTTCTGTTAAGTTTTTTGTTTTGTTGTGGTTTGTTTGAAAAATGTATTGATAGTGTGTTTTTTTGCTGTGCTAAAAAAATTAAGACGGATACATGATTTCAACGGTACATAAATGCTTATCTCCGGAACTAGATCACAGGTTTAGCCATCTATGGTGTTTAGTGGGCAATACGCCAATGTTGGAACTTCAATACACTTATAAGGGGAAGCCGGGGAGAATTTTTGTTAAGTGCGAGAATTATAATTTGACGGGAAGTATCAAAGACCGTATGGCTTTGTATATTCTTTACAAGGCTTATATGAATTGTCAGATTTCGCCTAGCGATATGATTGTAGAAGCTACAAGTGGCAATACGGGTATAGCTTTTTCGGCGATAGGCCGGTCGTTAGGTCATACGGTGAAAATCATTATGCCTAACTGGCTGAGTAAGGAGCGTATAGATATCATCAAAAGTCTGGGTGCTGAAATTCAGCTTATTAGCAAGGAAGAAGGAGGATTTTTGGGAAGCATACAGCTTAGTGAGGAGCTGGCAGCCCGGGGAGGGGTCTTCTTGCCACGACAATTCGAAAACCAATATAATGCTGAGGCACATGAGTTTACCACTGGTAAGGAAATTGCGCTGCAGTTGAGTGCTAGAAATCTGGTGGCTGATGCTTTTGTCGCCGGCGTGGGGACAGGAGGAACCGTGATGGGTGTGGGGCGTCAGTTGAAACAGCACAATCCTTGGGTAAAGGTACATCCGCTAGAACCTATGGAAAGTCCTACCTTGACAACAGGATATAAAGTTGGAGCACATAGGATTCAAGGTATTTCGGATGAATTTATTCCGGCAATAGTCAATCTTGATGAACTGGATGAGGTAGTTTGTGCCTCGGATGGAGACTCTATCATTATGGCACAGAAGCTGGCACAAGAGTTAGGCCTTGCTGTTGGGATTTCCTCGGGGGCCAACGTTATAGGAGCAATAAAAATCAAAGAGCAGCTGGGAGCAGACGCAGTGGTGGTGACAGTGTTGGCTGATGACAACAAAAAATATTTGAGTACTGACCTTGTGAGAGAAGAACCTGTTAAGGAAGGCTATATCTCAACGGATGTACAATTTACAGGATTTACCCCTATTGCACGTCTGGAAAAGCCTATTGTTTGCTAATTTGCGACAGTAATTTGTGTTTCATCCTAAATTATGTTTAGGGTTGTTTGTGTTAAAAAATAGATTGGCCGAGCTTTATGTTCGGCTAATCTTTAATAGAAGTTGTTACTAATTCATTATAAATCATGATAAGAAAAATATGCTGGGTAATAGCTTTGTTAGCAGCTGTTACTTTTTCACAGGCGCAAAGCTCTGACACTTTAATCCGTGTGGAGAGTGTAGAATCTATGGAAGACACTACTGAAAGTTCTGCATTTATTGATGTGGAGGGGCTGGAGTTCACGGATGGATCGGATAGTTCTGTTGAGGAGGTTGATACCGTTGCAGTAGAGGGCGAACAGAGCTTGTCGATGTCCGTTATGGAGTCTGATGTTCAGGATTCTTCGCTGTGGGGGATTTTCATTGCGGGTGTTCTTGGTGGTTTTGCGGCATTTTTCATGCCTTGTATTTTTCCTATGGTTCCTCTTACGGTGAGCTTTTTCACCAAGCGTTCGGGGTCTCATGCCCAAGGATTTTCTCAGGCGTTGCTGTACGGGCTTTTCATCATCGTGATTTATGTTGCTTTGGGTATGCTGGTGACGATAGCTTTTGGTTCGGATGCGTTGAACGAGCTGTCGACCAACGGGATATTCAATTTTGTTTTTTTTGTGATTTTGGTTGTTTTTGCGGCTTCATTTTTTGGGGCTTTCGAGATTACGCTACCAAGTTCTTTTGTTAACAAGATAGACGCCAAGTCGGACCGCGGGGGTCTGCTGGGTCTTTTCTTCATGGCTTTCAGTCTGGCGTTGGTTTCTTTTTCGTGCACGGGGCCTATCATAGGGACGCTGTTGGTAGAGGCGGCCTCCAAGGGGGAGCGTTTGGGGCCAGCGGTCGGCATGCTTGGATTTTCTATTGCCTTGGCGGTTCCTTTTGTTCTTTTTGCGGGCTTTCCTTCGTTGCTGAAGTCCATGCCAAAGTCTGGAGGGTGGCTGAACAGCGTGAAGGTGGTTTTGGGCTTTTTGGAGCTGGCCTTGGCGTTGAAGTTTTTGTCGAACGTAGACTTGGCTTATCACTGGAACTGGCTGGACCGGGAAGTTTTTCTGGCCTTGTGGATAGCCATCTTCGGTCTTATGGGGCTTTATCTCATTGGCAAGATTAGGTTTGCCCATGACAGTGAGCTGTCGTATATGTCTGTTCCTCGAACGATTGTGGCGATTATCGTTTTTTCTTTTGTGATGTATATGATTCCGGGGATGTGGGGAGCGCCATTGAAAGCGATCAGTGCTTTTCTTCCCCCTAGTGCCACACAGGATTTTGATCTGTCGTCGGTTCAGGGAGGGGAATACGGGTCGGGAGACAGTGGAGTGAAGGTTCAGAAGAAATATTATGAGATCTTCCATGAGCGGGGAACGCCTAAGGGATTTGACCCGTACTACGACTATGAGGAGGCATTGGCAGCAGCCAAGGAGCAGAATAAGCCGGTATTGATAGACTTCACGGGATGGAACTGTGTGAACTGCCGCAAGATGGAGGCCAACGTTTGGACAGACGTGAAGGTTGCCAAGCTGTTGCGCGAGGAGTTCGTGATGGCCGAGCTTTTTGTGGATGACAAGACGGAGCTGCCGGCGGAGGAGCAGTATGTTTCAAGCTTCAGCGGCAAGAAGATTAACACGATAGGGAAGAAGAACAGCGACTTTCAGGCTTCATCGTTCAACAGCAACTCACAGCCTTTGTATGTTATTGTGGATACGGAAGGTAATGTGCTGTTGCCACCTACAGGGGCAGACTACAATGTGGACAGCTATGCTGCTTACCTGCAAAAGGGGATAGATCTGTTCAAAAGCAAAAAATAAACCATATCTCCATATACAAAAGAAAAGACCCAATGAATTAGACATGCCCCAAATAAGTGTCTAACTTTTTGGGGCATGTCTAACAATGTCAGGCTTTTCTTATTTTTCGCGACTCCATATCTCGTAGATAGGATCTCCTTTAGAACTTTTGCCGCTGTGATGCCACTGTCCTTCTTCAATTTTTCCGTCAAAGGTTAAGGTTACACCTACGCGGCTGTTGTCTCTTGAGAAAAAAAGAATATTTTCTTGATATTTGCCGTCTTGAAAAGTGTAATTTCCACCGCCTGTGCCATAAAATCCTTTCTCTGCCGGATTGATGGCAAACCATTGGAAATAGCCGTCTATAAGTAGCTTCAATGTTTTGCGGTTGCCACGCTGCATGGTCTGTATGTTGTCGTTAACTTTGCGTCCCGTGATGCGCCATAATCCATCCAGCGCTTGAGAATGTGTCGCTTTCTTGTCGAAAGCTACCTCATCCACCTTTAGTTGGTTGTTCTGAAAGGATATGGAGAATCGATGGTCTTTGCCAACATTTTCCGGATTTTTATTGTCAAACTCGCAATGGACGATGAGGGTGTTGTTTTCTATGTTGAAAGTTCCTCCCTGTGTGTTATGGTATTCTTTATCTGTGTACACAGTATGGGTGACATAACCGTCGACGAATAAAAGTAGGTGGTGGATATCATTGATTTTTGTATGATAAGCACCGGAAATACTTTGGGCTGCTGCCTGTATGATGCAGCCTACAACAAGAATAATAGTAAATATCGTTGTTCTCATAATTTTAAGGGCTATTGATTTGTATTAAATATACCCATTAAAACAGAGAAGGACAATAAAATGTTTTTTAGATATAGGATTAAAAATGGTAAGCTGTCTCACTTTTGGTTTCCGACAGTACAAAATAGGTTTGCACTGTATTTACCTGAGGTAATACAGCCAGTTTGTGTCGTAAAAACTTGTGATAGGCTTCCATGTCTTTTGTCGCTATGCGAAGCATGAAATCGTAAGATCCCGCCATCTGATAGCACTCCATTACTTCCGGAAATTTGGATACCTCTCTTTCGAATTCGTTGAGGGCCTCAAACGTATGGTTTTTCAAAAATACCTGAGAAAAGGATATCAAGCCGATACCGATCTTGTTGCGGTCCAGAATAGCTACCGTTTTTTTGATATATCCAGCTTTTTTTTAATTTTTTTTACCCTCTCATGTACAGCGGCTATGGATTTGTAAAGTTTCTCGGCCAATTCTTTGTTGCTAAGTGTGGCATCCTCCTGCAAAAGCTTGAGCAACTTAATATCTGTAGGGTCTAAATTCATGGTGTCTCTAAGGTTTTGGTTGTTAGTTTTCAAATTTATTAAATAATGGTTGATATTTTCAAGCTAATTTTTGTTATTGCCGTAAAAAATACGAAATGATGCTTTAATTTCTGAATATTTATGGTCTTGAGGGATCTTTCTTTCTTCTGAAAAGTGTAACTTGATTGTGGAATATCCTTTCAAACAGTGATTTATTTCGATAAAATAATATATTTGTAATACAGCATAAACCTAAAAAATCAATATGAAGACATCAAATGTTTTAAAACACTCGGCTTTTGCTTCATTACTTGTGGGGGCTTTATTGGCATGTAATAATGCTTCCGACAAGAATGAGCAGGGCGAAGAAGTACATAATGCGGCAACGCAAGTTATTCCGGAAGAATCTAAAGAACTGATAGGCCGTTGGGATCTTACTGTAGACAAAGAAGGTAAGGAAGTTCCTTCATGGCTGGAAATAAAATTATCAGGATTCAGCACCTTGGTGGGCTATTTTGTTTCGGATGCCGGCAGTGCCCGTCCTGTATCGCATATCAAATTAGAAGATGGCAAGTTTCATTTTGAGATTCCTACCCAATGGGAAACAGGTACTGGTATGATTAAAGTGGAAGGTGCCTGAAGGATGGTAAGATCGAAGGTACCATCACCAGCAATACAGGAAAAGTCTATAAATATGTGGGTGAGAAGGCTCCTTATTTGGTGAGGAATGCTGAAGGCAGATTGGGACAGCCTATAGAATTGTTCAACGGCAAAGACCTGACTGGCTGGGTTCCATTTGGTGGAGATAACAACTGGTCTGTGAAAGATGGTGTCTTGGTAAATGAAAAGGCGGGCGCTAATCTGAAAACTGAACAGAAGTTTGAAGATTTCAAATTAGAGGTAGAATTTAAATATGGGCAGGGAGGCAACTCGGGTATTTACCTGAGAGGACGTTATGAAGTACAAATTGAAGACTCGCCGGCAGACAGACATCCAGGATCATTATACTTCAGCGGCATTTACGGATTCTTAAGTCCAAGTGAAATCGTAACCAACGGTCCGGATCAGTGGAATAAATACGAAATTACCCTCAAAGGACGTATGGTGACGGTGGTAGCTAATGGCAAAACTGTTATCAGCAATCAGGAAATTCCGGGTATTACGGGGGGGGCTCTCGATAGTAAGGAAGGCGAAGCTGGACCTATTTACTTGCAAGGGGACCATACAGGAATCGAATTCCGTAAGATTGTAATCACTCCAATAGAGTATTAATTCTTATCAACAAAAAGAGGCTGTCTAAAAAGTCTCTTTAAAAAAGGAATCCCCGATACTGATATAGTGTCGGGGATTTTTTTGTTTGTCCTAAAAAAGGTTATTTTTAGGTGTTCCCAAACAAAGCTATGAAAGTACAGTTTAAAGCGTTACCATCCAATAGTCCGAGCCTATTTCCGGAAGATATTTTTTCAAAGATCCCTTCTAACCACCCTGTCCGCCTAGTTAACGAAGTGGTCGATAGACTGGACATCGATCATATCATAGGTCAGTACAAAGGCGGAGGCACGACAAGTTTCCATCCGCGTATGATGATCAAGGTGCTTTTCTACGCTTAGCTGAGCAATATCTATTCGTGCCGCAGGATCGAGAAATCGCTACAGGAGAACATTTATTTCATGTGGCTATCGGGCCACAGCAAGCCCGACTACCGTACGATCAACTACTTTCGGGGTAAGCGTCTCAAAGGCCATATTCAGTCTCTTTTTGCCGATGTGGTGCGGATGCTGCACGAGCTGGAATATGTGAGCCTGAAGGTACAGTACATAGACGGCACGAAGATCGAATCGGCAGCAGGGCGTTACACTTTTGTATGGAAGGGTTCGGTTGAAAAGCACAGGGCGCAACTAGAGGCAAAGATAAGCAGCGTGCTGTCGGATATCGACTCACAGATCAAAGAGGATCAATCGGAACTGGGCCGGGATGAAACGCCACGGCCGATTGACAGCACCCAGCTAAAGGAGCGGCTGTCCGCGCTGAACGAAAGGCTCAGGGAAACAGGGAAAGCCACACAGAAACAACTTAAAAAACTAAGAGAGGAACATCTTCCAAGGCTGGAAAAGTACGAAAAGCAATTGGCTACACTGGGGGAAAGGAACAGTTACAGCAAAACCGATGAAGATGCCACCTTCATGCGGCTGAAAGATGACCACATGCAGAACGGACAGCTCAAACCGGCCTACAACACCCAGATCAGTACCGAGCAGCAGTTCATTACCCATTACAGTATCCATCAGACGGCCGGCGATACCACGACGCTGAAAGAACACCTTGAGGCTTCGAAGAAAACTACGGTAGCCAGAGCGATGTGGTGGTGGCCGACGCGGGCTACGGCAGTGAGGAGAACTATGAGCTTCTGGAATCACAGCAGATAGAGGGATATGTCAAGTACAATTACTTCCACAAAGAGCAGAAACGTGCACAGAAGAACAATCCCTTCCTCCAGCAGAACCTGTTCTACAATAAGGATGGAAATTTCTATGTATGCCCCATGGGACAACGGATGGAGTTTGTAGGTAAGGGGACGCGCGAAAGTACTAACGGATATACCTCTCAGGTGAGCTATTACAGTGCCGCAAGATGTGAAGGCTGCCCCATGCGGGGACAGTGCCATAAGGCCAAGGGCAACAGACGGATCGAAGTGAACCATCGTTTGAACGAACTAAAAGCAAGGGCAAGGAAACGCCTGACATCTGAAACAGGGAAATATCACCGAAGCAAACAGGCCTATAGAAGTAGAAGCAGTGTTCGGCCAGATGAAAAGCAATAACCGGTTCAACAGGTTCTCGATGAGGGGACTTGAAAAGGTCAATATCGAGTTTGCACTGATGTGCATAGGACATAACCTGAGAAAATGGTCGAAAAAACTCTTGAAAACAACTTCATTCCGATCAAACCAAGGTCACAGGTGCAATAATCCGCTTAGTTATGACATGTCATCGCTAAAAGACTACTATCAGCCAATGGCGGCATAGGGTAACCTCCTAAAACAATCAGAGAACACAGACACTTTTAAAACAAAAAAAGGCGTCCTTTTTGGACACCTTCTTTTTGTTGAAGAAAACACTAATTCTTTAGATGCCTATCTGCACTACTACTATATCTTCGTTATGATAAGCCGGATAGTAGGCGGCTATTGCACCCATATCTTTATATGATTTTAGCTCCTCGTAGATCCATTTTCTTAGTGTTCCTTTTCCTTTGCCGTGGATAAACTTAATTTCAGTATATTCCCAATAGATGGCTGCATCGAGACATTCCCTGAAGTGGTCAATGGCTAGGTTGAGGATTTCGTCAGCATCATAATCTTCCCAATCGTCCAAAAAGGCTTCGGCATGTAGGTCCACCACTTTGGGAGGCTTAGGTAATGTTCGTGACATTGCTTAAAATAAAAATGGTTTATTAGGGTTATTTCGTAAATATTCCAGTTTGCTTTGAAACATTATACCCATCTTGTTGGCTCTCCATTTTGCTTCTTCGGCTTTTGGTCCCTCGAAAAGCTCATCTACGGTCTGTCCAAAGAGCAAGAGCCAACGGTCAAAATGGATTTTGGAGATAGGCAGGTGTGCATGCGGAGGGAAGGGCCTTCCATCATAGGTATATTCTTCCAGCAGGATAGTTTGCCAAAAGCGATACATCTTATTCAGATGTTGAGGCCACCGGTCCTGAATGTTCTGGTTGAAGATAATGCCCAGCAGGTCGTCCTTTCTGATTTTATCATAAAAGGTATCTACCAGCATTTTGATATCTTCCAAAGTTTGAATGTCTGTTCTACTCATTGGTACAAATTTCGGAATAAAAAAGTGAAAGCATGGAAAGAAATGTGGAAATGATTTTGGAATGATAAAAAGGATGAAAAATTATCTTGCAATAAATCAGCTTGTTTGCTTTTTTGATGAAGAAAATGTTTGCAAGTAATTAAAAACACTGTATATTTGCATCACAAACAACGAAGGTTAGTCCTTCAGCGGGGTGTAGCGTAGCCCGGTATCGCGCCACATTTGGGATGTGGAGGTCGTAGGTTCGAATCCTGCCACCCCGACGAAAAAGAGTCCAACATTGTTGGACTCTTTTTTTATGGTGAAAATAAGAATGCAAACCCTCTATGAAACTTGTCTAAGCTTTCTCACCGTAATTATTCTTCACTTTGCTTAAAATCAGATCTGGTGTTGGCCGTAAAAGTACGTGGATAAGGCGTGTTTTATACTTGTAATGCTTTTATTTTCAACTTTATAGCTTATGAAAGGTTATTCTATTAGACAATTAAAATAGAATAATATGGCTAGATCAAAACAGGAAAACATGAAAAATGCACATCTACACGAACTCTTTGTAGATGCTTTAAAAGATATGTTAGGAGCTGAAAGACAATTGCTTAAAGGTCTGAAGAAAATGTCACAGGCAGCGCAAAGTGAAAAACTTAAAGATGCTTTCGATACGCATTATCAACAGACTGAACAGCAGATAGAAAATCTTAAGGAGGTCTTTGCAAATTTAGACATCCCTGCTCGCGGAAAGAAATGCAAAGCTATGGAAGGTCTGTTAGAAGAAGCTGACGAAATTGCAGAGGAATTTGAAGACAGTCCGGAAGTATTAGATGCAGCCCTTATAGCTGCCGCTCAGAAAGTAGAACATTATGAGATAGCTTCTTATGGATGTCTTGTTACATATGCCGATCTTATGGAACATGAAGAGGCAGCTTCTATACTCAAAAGCATCTTAGACGAAGAGAAAGAAACAGATCAACTGCTTACGCAGATTGCTATGGGAGAAGCCAATATGGGAGCATCCTCCTCAAAGAAAAATTCTAAAAAGTAATTTTCCATTAGGTTCCTCTTGTAAGCTGTACCAGATTCTGGTGCAGCTTTTTTTGTTGATTTAAGAGTAATGGAATTTAGATTATGATATTCAGGGATTTATATTCTTTACCATGAGGATGTTTTCAAAGACAATAAAAAAGCGGAGGATGAGCTCCGCTTTAAACATACCGATATAAAAACTTAATAGAATTAATAAAGAAAAACTTTTTGTCAAATAGTTCCTGCTTCATCAGGATTTTGCTTTCCCGGCTGATAAGGATCCATGTGTACATCGTCCTCTTCTTCGGGCTCTATTTCGTCAAGATCCGGATTTGGTTCCTCCATAGGGATTTCTTCTGTGTCAGGATATCGTTGTTCTTCCTCTTCATTGGGGTCGGAGATATTTTGTTCTTCTCCTTCAGGAATATTAGTTTTCTTCATCGGATTCTCTATGGGTGTTAGGGTTATCCCCATCCAATGGATTATTGTTATCCTGATTGTCATAGTCCGGCATGTGAGGATTATTGTCGGCTAAAATAATGCATACGATAGGACCTAGTCCTTTTGTTGCTGATATCATTTGTCTTCTCATAATTAAACGTTTTTTGTAAAGGATGAACCTCTGTCAGAGAGAAATAGTTGGAGGAAATAATACCTGATTGTTAGAAATAAAATATCCTAAGTCAGCGTATAAACACGCGTTCTACCTTGTATTTTGAACTATTCCCGTTCTTAAAGCGTTAATAATTAAAGAAAAAAACATTATGAGATCGAGAATAGACGAACGGCTTTTAGAACGCTGTGGAAATTATCTCAGCAGCAGAAATTTAAAACTGGTGTGTGCGGAGAGCATGACAGGAGGGTTTCTGAGCAGTATGTGGGCGTTAGAACTGGCGAGTGGAGATTATTTTCTAGGATCTATAGTTTGTTATGATGATTTGCAGAAACAGAAAGTTTTGCAAGTAGCACCTGCCCTCATTGACATACATACGGCAGAGTCCGAAGAGGTTACACTGGCCATGTTGCATGGCCTTAAAATATTGGTGCCTCATGCTGATGTGTATGTTAGCATCACGGGGTTAGCCTTCGAGAGTCCCAATCCCAAGCAGCAAAGACCGGTAGGTACGGTTTATTATGCTTTTTCTTTTGGAGGAAATACCGAAGTATTTGAAAGACATCTTTCAGGAAATACGGGTGAGATTATTATAAAAACTTGCAATTCTATTTTTTCGGACTTATGTCCGTGGATAGAAAGTCTAAAATCATAACCATCAAAATTCAATATCATGAAACACAAAATGAGCTTATGGCTATTCACCATTTTATTTTTCGTGGCTTGCGGACAGCGCAACGACTCCGAAGGTACCAGTGCAGAAGGAAATGATCCGGGCCCAGTTACGGAGGCAGATAAACAGCGTTATAATCTCAATAACTCCGACGTCATGAATTATGGAATGCTCGACTCGGCAGATGTAGATACCATTCCGACGGACAGTGCAGAAGAAAGACAATAATTTTTATCAAAATTTTAAGTATGGCAACAATACATCATAGTAAATCCAAAGGCAGGGATATGCATAAGGAGAAGAAAGATATTCTTACAAGCAAAGGGAAAAAAGAGGTAGACCGCGATGATGTGATGCAGGATGGAGATGCAGAAGCGGGGGTAGATCCACATGTAGAGCAAATCAATGATATGCCAATGACCCTAATGACAGGCCAAGAGAAATTGTCAAGGACAAGCAATAAAGAAAAAAAAGATGACTCCTTGAAGCATCTTTTTTTAATTATTGTATTTAGCTTGAAGTTTTTTCCGTAAGGTTTTGCGGATGATGTGTATTCGCGACTTTATGGTTCCTTCAGGAATGCCGTACATCTCCGACAATTCGCGGTATTTATATCCATCCACAAAATGGTTGAACATCTCGCCGTGTGATAAGGGCATGTCGCTAAGAATTTTGGAGATGTCTTTAAGCATCATACGCTGGTCTGATACATCGTCCATGCGTGGTTCTGTAGCTAATTTTTTGGTTGTAATAGAAAAGGCTGATGTCTTCATAGTTCTGCTGATACGTCAGGCGCTTATACTGATTGATAAAGATATTACGCATGATAACGAAGAGCCATGATACGACACGAGGATTGTCAAAAAATTGATCCACATATTTGAGTGCACGGATGAAAGTCTCTTGGACTAAATCATTGGTGACATCCGGATCTTTGGTGAATTTTTTTGCCAAGTTTTTTAGGATACGTTGATATTCTACAAGTTGCTTGTTAAAGCTGCGTCTGTTCTCATAACGTTTTGGTTTTTAATTTTCAAATGATATGAGGGGTATGACAAAAACAGTGCGCCAATTTCTTTTTTTGCTTTCAATCAGGTGTTTAATGGAATCAAAATAGTATATGTATCTAGACTCCTAGGATTTTAGCGTAAGTAGGGATTACGTATTTTCCACAGCATCTTTCGCAATAAATACTTGTTTTTTCACGATAAAGGCTGTTTGATTTCAACGCCTACAACATAACAAGCAAGAGCCTTGTTCTATTCTTAAAAGAACGGGTATGAGATTTTTATTTTATTTACTGGTGCTCTTCATGTGTCAATCCTGTATAGGAGAGGGTTCCGAAAAAATAAAGGAATCTCTTAAAGGGGTTAAAGAGTGTATCGCTTTGGAGGAGATTGTTTATCAACGTACCGAAGGGTTGTTGATTTTGGAAAAGTTAAGCGGCTCAGCCTTTGGGAAAAAACCAGAGGAATTATATTACAAAATATTATTATACTATCAACAGAGCCAGCCTCAGCTGGTGGGCATGTGCAAGGATAAGGAACTTAACTTATCTATGGCGGCATATGAAAAGATAAACCAAAGTGTGGAGATGCTTGTAAAAGATACTACCTCTTTCGATAATGAATTGTTTGAAGTTTTCCTACATAATTTGAAGAGACAGAGGTCTTTGTATTTTCATGTATTGGAAGACTCAGATTTGCAACATATGCATTCCTATATGTTAGAGTGTTATCTTCAGATTGTCTGCTTTATCGAAGATATTGAGCATTTCAGGATATTGGCACTATCAGGGATACTTTTGATTTTCTATGTAGAGACTAATGTACTTTTGGTGAGAAGAGTCTTCTTTAAGGTTGGGAAACCGCATAATCACTTTGGTTCCTATACCTTCTCGAGATTCTATTTCTATTTCTCCGTCCAATCGTTCTATTATCCTTTTTACTAGGGCTAAGCCTATACCCGATCCCGCATAAGATGTAGCATTTTGGGCTCTGCCAAACATATCAAAAATTCGGTCGAGATCATTTTTCGGAATGCCTATGCCATTATCCATCACTTCATATTGAATCATTCCTTCCTTGATAGTACTTTGAATATGAATTTTGGGAAGTTTTCGTCCCTGTGCATATTTTATGGCATTACTAATAATATTGGTGAAGATCTGATAAATAGCACTTTTCTCACCCCATATGGGTAGAAGATTACCGAACGTCACTTGACAGGAATCCGCTTTATAGGCCAGCTTCGATTCTGCTACAATCTTACGAAGAAGATACTTTAGGGGGATAGATTCCTTAGGAATTTTGTCTACTTTGTGGTGAGACACATGAAGGATATTGTTGATGATCTCTTCTATATTGCTAATGCCTTGAGAAAGGGTGTTGAGCCATTTCCGCTCATTGGTAGCGCTATACTTTTCTTTGCTTTTGAGGAAGTCAATACCCATTTTCAGTACCGACAAGGGATTTTTGATGTCAAGAGAAAGTGTATAAGTAAACATTTCCAGCTCATTGTTGAGTTCGGATAGGTTTTTCGTTTTGATTTTATTTTCAAAGAATTTCTCGATCAAGGAGTTGTTGAGTGTGTTCTGTAAGCCCTCTAGTAAGGTCAATTATTCATCATTCCACGGGGTTGCCACATGATAAACATCATTTTCATAAGCCATCAATTTTTCGTCTGGGGATGTACAGATCTCAATATGGGTTTCTTTGTAAGGAGATTCTTGCCTAAACCAAACAATATAGTAATCTTTTTTGCTGTCGACATTATAGGCTAGGAGGTCCGCAAAGGGAAGCTTTTTCTGAAAAAAGCTTGATAGCGTAACTTAAAATTGTGGTCTTTATAAATCACCTCTTTATTGGAATTTTGCAAAAAGTGGATGATCTCAAAAAACAAGTTTGTCCAAAGGAGTTTTTCCGTTTAGGTAAATATCTCCTTCGTTGTAGATGGCTATACCATCCGAATTCATCATCAAGCGTAGATTTTCCATACTTTCTACCAAGGCACAATTGATGGTTTTGTGATGTGTAAGCCTCTCCAACAGTTTATGTTGAAAGGTTTGTGTCTGCGTGTTAATGTTGAGCTGACCTTCCTTGACGAAAATCTCGTACTTGCTCATAGCATTTTGTACAATGAAGGTGCAGATTTTTCTATTTTGAAGATCTATTGGTTTAACATGTCTGTTGTTGGCGATGACCAGTCCCCAGAATTTCCCTTGAAGGTATAGGGGGAAGGAGACGACGGTACCTATTCCCATGAGCCGGTAGGTAGCCATCCACTCTTGCGGACAGGAAGTTATCTGCATGATGTTGAGATCTACATCCGTCAGGGAGTAAAAATCTTGTGGAGGAGCTATTGTATTTTCTATATAACGATAGGAGGTTCCTGAGTAATAATCTATAATGTAGGGAGGTAAGAATTCTTTAGAGAAATTTTTGTCGGCATAGGAATCCAATTGGCCATTATTCGTTTCGGCTAGCACCTTGCAGTTGCCATATCCTGTTGTTGGACGATAAAAACACGGTCGAAGTGTAAAATCCGGTTAATAGCCTTGCAGACAAAATTCCAATTGGGGTGATACCTGTTCTCGAAAAGGAAGCCTATATCTTCAAGATCTCTTGTTGAAATTTTTTTATTGAGCTGTCTTTCTGCTTCAATATAGATGTAGTTTTCGTGTTTGCTAATCTTTAGATAGTAGAGCTTTTGCTGAATTCTTACGGTGAGTAAAGCGCGGGGCGGGTTACCCTCTACAAACGAATGGATTATCGCTCGTATCTTTTTAGACGAACTGTTAGGCAGATGGAGCAATAGACCTTCTACCGGAGTGCCCAACAAAGATTCTATAGGGATGTTGAATTCTACAAGCATATGTTTGGATACTCCTATGATGTTTAAGTTTAAATCCACTATAAGAATATGCCCAAAATCTTGAATTTTAAAGTTTTTCAATGTGTTTTAATTTTCAGGTACAAGATGACGGCTAGCACTTCTCACGATGTGATTATTAATTTGTTCTGCAGTTATTGTTGTTTCTCTTGCCTTAGTCTTTAGACAGAAGGGCTTTATATAGAACGTTTTTCGGGCTTTTTAGTTTTCATTATTATTTTATCCAAGTCTTCTTAATAAAAAACGTTGTTAATTGCTTTTTGTTGTCCTAATAAAACCAAATGATAACTTAATTGTTGTATGAGAATACCTATGAAATCCTAAGCTAGTGTTGAAAATATGATCAAGGTTGTTTTAGTAGAAGACCACTTAGTAGTAAGAAATGGAATCAAGTTGCTGTTGGATGCTGCCGGGGATATTGAAATTGTCGCTGAAGCAGAAAATGGCAATGAGCTGATCAACATGCTGGAAAACGGAATCAAGCCGGATATAGTCATCAGTGATATTAATATGCCGCTGATGGATGGATTGGAGGTGACATCGTTTTTGGCATCCCGCTATCCTTCTATTAAAGTGATCTTGCTATCCATGCTGAATACCGTAGAGCAAATGTTGGAGGCATTCAACAAGGGTGCCAAAGGATATTTGGTGAAAAATGTAGGGTTTAGTGAACTTATTTTTGCCATACAGCATGTCGCTGAGGGAGGGCGATATGTATGTGCGGAGCTTTCAATGATGATGGTAGATAAGCTGGCTTCCTCTTCCGCGGGAGGTAAATATGCTTATTCTTCAATAGATTTAGATCTTTCGGAAAGGGAGGTAGAAGTGTTGCAGCTTATCAGTGAAGGCTATACCAATATGGAGATTGCTGACAAGTTATTTCTTAGCAAGAGGACGGTAGAAGGTCATCGACAAAGTCTTATCAATAAGGCGAAGGTCAAGAATTCTGCCGAGCTTATTAAGTTTGCCGTACAACATCATTTGGTGTCATAATGAAAATCCCCATCTTTTGGGATGGGGATAAGTGTTAGTCATGACCTTCTGTTTTCACAATCTTATTGTAAATGCCGAACAAGAGAAATGGAGCTA
Source organism: Sphingobacterium sp. T2 (assembly GCF_000814685.1). GTDB lineage: Bacteria > Bacteroidota > Bacteroidia > Sphingobacteriales > Sphingobacteriaceae > Sphingobacterium > Sphingobacterium thermophilum. Next base: position 8,330 of record NZ_JXAC01000034.1, on the reverse strand, counting down.
CCCATTGTCCTATGAAAAGAGCATCTTTATCTCTGCAGAGACATTTAAGGGCTGCAGAGGCTGCCATTGCCGAGACGGCAAGTGTAGATAAGCTGTGGAAGGAAGTTTTGATGTTACTTTTTCGATTTCTTTGGTCGCTTGACCTTCATTTGGAGTTGTAAGTGCCATAGTATAAAAGTTTTATTCGTGAATTATTAACATATTAACATCTATTTAACATCTATTTATAGGATTGGGTTCACCATTGTACTCAAAAGCCGTATTAATGCTTTGTAATAAGTATTTACTCCCTTTTTTAATCTTTTCTAAACCTTATTACAGATGGGCTGTTCGTATAGAAAATGAATAATACATTAAAAAGACTATAATTATGAAAAAGACAATAATACCTTTAGGCATATCGTTGTGTATGCTAGCCATCATGGGGTGCTCGAATCGTAGTAATAACGAAAATACCACCGACATGTATGATACCTTGTATCAAAATAATCCTAGTGATATGGATACCTTAATGCAGGATACGTTGTCGCAGGATTCCTTAATTCCGCCCACACCCATGAATTAATGCGTGGTTAATTCTATTCAGACGAATAAAGGCCTACTCCATGAGCAGGTCTTTATTCATTATTACAAATTATGTCGATCAAGCATTATTTATTTTGCTAGTCCATCTACCAGCGCTTTCCATTGTGGATATGAGGCGCCCAATTGTGCTGTAATTCCTACCAAGAAATTTCGCACATTATCTAAAATATGATCCGTATCAGTATTTATTACCTCATTCCTCCCTGCATAGTTGATAATGACTTTGTTTTCTTCCTGGCGCACCATGAGGTTGGAGGAAGCATATTTTTTGAAAAAATGAGCTGTATGATCCTCTAGACTGGAGGGGTCGAGGACTTGGCTGCAGCGAGATAAATGTTTTTCTTTTATGATGATGCTCGTATTGGTCCAGCTCAGTGACTTTAACCCAGTCGTATCCATGGGCGGAAGGTGTGCCGGGGCTAGGGATGTCTATACGTATATAGTCGTTTTTGCGCACCCTTCGGTTTTCATGCTCATTCTTAGGGTTGACAATGGCAAACTTTGCAGAGATGCCGTCTGCAATGGCGTCCCATTCATTTACATTTAACAGCTTTTGAACTATGATTCTGTATCGGGCAAATGCCTGTGTCTCGTCATCAAAAATAAGTTCTTTCGAATAATCGAAAGACTTGCCCATTTTTTGTGTAGGAATTTTGTTCATATCCTTATAAATAACTTATTACCCTCTTAACATTTGCGGTGGACATTCGTTCATCCCTAAAAGTGGTTATAATAAATTATAGTATATCTACGGATGCGATGTGCTTAATACGGATTATTCACTTTCCGAAAACTGAAGGGAGGTTTTTGTGGTTATAGGATAAAGCATTGACCATCGTTCTATGAATCTAGATGTTTCGAATCGAATAAAAATTATTAAGAGCACCAAGGGTAAGCATGATCTTACCTTTAAGGAGATGGTGCTTCAGGAATGTGCAAACAGTAAGGAGGTTATTCACTTTCTTAAGGCACTGCAGAAACAATATGAGGAAAGTCCTTTTTATGAGTTACTACATGGGCTTAAGGATCATATGTCCATAGGGCTTAGAGATTTGAGGACACAGGAAGAAATATGCTATTACACTTCTGATGAATAATTTCAATTCTCTCACTCAGCTATAGAAGAAAAGGCTTGGAACCTCCTGTTTCAAGCCTTTTCCTTTTATATAAAGATAATGAGTATTAATGTGGCATTTCCGCACTTTCGAAGAAGGTAGGACGGTCCAGCTTGATGGCAATGCGGTAGGCCGCATTCATTAGCCCCACATGACTATAGGCTTGTGGGAAATTGCCCCATTGGCTTCCATCTTCTTCGTTGATATCTTCGCTGAAGAGCATAAGGTGGTTGCCAAAGGATAGCAGCTGCTTGAAAACTTCTTGAGCCTCATCCAATCTACCCACGCAAGCTAGAGCTTCCACATACCAAAAAGCACAAACTAGAAAGGTTGTTTTTGGCTTTCCAAAGTCATCTTTATGGAGGTAACGATAGAAGAGACCATGTTTACCTTTCAGCTCACTTTCTAAAACTTTAAGATGATTTTTTGCCTTATCGGAATTGGGGTCAAGATATCCCATCATAATAAGCTGCAGGGTAGAGGCATCCAGATTTTTATGAATCTGTAGCATTAGTGAATACACCTCGTTTTTCATCATAACAGGAGTCTATGTAGAAGGAAGCTTTTTTCTGTAATGCTAAAGCTTTGTTCTCTATTTCTTCAAAGCCGTACTGTCTGGCTATCTTAAGGGCAGCAGTAGCTCCTGCCCATTGGAAAAGGTTGGAATAGCAATGCCTTTGATGGAAGTTTCTAAATTCCCAAATTCCGGCATCTGTTTCATCTATGGTATTCTCTATTTTAGTAAGGATGAAGTTGGTCCATTCTTTTGCCATTTTTTGGTTTTGATATTTAAATCTATAATCCGTGAAGAGAGGAAGAAGGGCGATAAGAGCTTGGCCATATACATCATTCTGGATATGCTCATACGCTTGGTTACCGACACGTATAGGCTTATTCCCCAAATAACCCTGAAGGTGGTCCAGCAGTCGTTCTTCCAAACGTGTAGTGCCTAGTATTCCGTAGAGGGGCTGTAGGCGTCCGGTGTCGGTCTGCGTGATATTGGCAATATACGAAGCATATTTTTCCATTTCTTCAAAATGTCCGATATGGCTTAGCGCGGTAAGGACATAATAGCTGTCTCTCAACCAGCAAAATCTATAGTCCCAGTTTCTTCCTGATCCAGGAAATTCGGGTAAGCTGGTCGTGCTTGCAGCAATTATAGCACCCGTATCTTCAAATTGGTGGAGCTTCAAGGCTAAGGCAGACCGTATAACCTGCTTCTGATAGAAAGAGGGTATTGATGCATTTTTCACCCATTTCTGCCAATACAAGGTAGTCCTTCGCAGAAAATCTTCACATGTCCTTTCAATAGGTGCCTCAAAGGGGCTACCGAAGGTTAGGATAAGATAGATAGGCCTATCCAAGACATGAGGAATGTCATCAAAAAAATGATTTATGGGCATGTCAGTAGCCAGACGCATACGAAGATCACCTTGATGGAACTGTATATGGTTACTACCTCTTGCCTTTTTCAAACTGCAGCATTCCGTATTGATATACGGGTTCGCAGCGTACACGTATTCGTGGTCTTCCTTTTACGGGTTCCACTTTACGGATAAGAATCAGAGGTTTGAAGTAGCGTTCGTACTGTTCGAAACGTGGAGCAAAATCCGTGATTTTATACGTCCCTTCCGAGGTTTCGATTACGGTACATAGTATGTTAGTGTTTTCAATATAGTATTGTTTACTGTTGTACTGTTCAGCCACAGGTCGTATATCAAAACGGCCACCTCGTTCTTCATCGAGCAGGCCTCCAAACACAAACGAATCCTGGAAGGTTGGCCAGCACAGCCAGCTTATATTGGTGTCTTTATTTACATGTGCTATATAGCACAGTTTCCTATAATCCCACTATTGTAAATATTGTTTTTTTCCGACATAATAAATTTATTTATGATAAGAGATTAAAGCTTCTTGTGGTTTGACTAACGTAAATTGCTTGATAAGCTTTAATACATCTTCTTGCGTGTCGATGTAATATCGGGCTGCGGACTTGCGGCTTCCTACTTTCACGGTTATAGAGCTCGAGGGCAGTTCCAGAAACATATCCTCATCGGTAGCGTCATCACCTATGGCAAAGATGAATTCGGGACGGAAGTCTTTCATCGATTTCCATGGCTGCTTTTCCTTTGTTCAGCTCACTGTTTTTTACTTCAATGACTTTGTTCCCCATAAGCAGTTGTAAGCCGTGCTGCGGTAACAGATAGCGCAGATGGTCTACCAGCTCCTGTGCTCGTAGGTTGCCTAAGCCACTCTGCACCTTACGATAATGCCAAGCCAAAGAATAGTCTTTTTCTTCCATGACCGATCCAGCGGTCATATTGGTAAACTTGGTCATAATGTGTTTTATCGGATATTTCCAGCGTGTGGAAAAATGTGTTCTGGTATGCCATTTAAAATCGGGATAATTGCTCCAAGCGCCATGTTCTGCGACTAGATAATATTGCTTCCCTTCAAACCATTCGGAAAGAGTTTCATGAGGTCTGCCACTGATGATTACAATCTGATTGTTTGGATTCGATTGCAGTTCTTCCAACACCTCATAAAGATCGTTTGTAGGAGTAGCTTCATTAGCATTGTTGTTGAATCCTATGAGCGTACCATCGTAATCCAAGAAAAATAGGTTGCGTTTGCTTTCCCTATAGCGGGTAAGGAAATTTGCCAATGTGTCCGGATTGATGCGGCGTGCATGTTCGCGCTGTTGAATAGACTTGATTTCTCGTAACCTCTTGAAGAATATTCTTACCCAGTGTCGGATGTTGAATTTTTTGACTTATTTCTAGACTGTCGTCCAGTCTTTTGCGTTGTTCTGCTGGAGACATGTGAATGGCTTTTTTCAGACATTCACATATTTCCTCGATAGAATTGGGATTAATTAACAGCGGTCCTATCAATTCTTTGCTGGCTCCGGCCATCTCACTCAGGATAAGGACTCCGTTCTGATCTTCTTTGCTTGCAATAAACTCCTTACAAACCAAGTTCATGCCGTCGCGCAAAGAGGTCACCAAGCAGATGTCTGCAGCCACATAGAGGGCTGACAGCTCTTTGACATCATAGGAGTTATAGAAATAACTTATCGGCGTCCACTCGTTGTTGCCATAGACGGCATTAATCTGGCCTACCATTCTGTTGATTTCATCGTGTAGCTGCTTGTATTTAGGCACGCTATCCCTTGAGGGAACGACCAGCATATAAAGCACTACCTCATTGCGTACTTCCGGATAGGTTTTCAGAAAGCATTCAAAAGCACGCAGACGTTCTAAAATACCTTTGCTGTAGTCCAGGCGATCAATACTAAGTATAAATTTACGGTTGTTGTAAAAGGTACGAATTTCTTTAGCTCGTTTTTTTATCTCCGGCGACTTGGAGAGATTATTGAACTTTTCAAAGTCTATTCCCATCGGAAAGACCTCCACGTATACGCTGCGGCCCCCACTTCTAAGACAATTGTTCTGTATAGGAATACCTAAAATGTGGGTACAGGCATTGAGGAAGTGCTGCGTATCGTTATACGTATGAAAGGCTATGAGTCTGCTCCCAACAAACCTTTCAGCAGCTCATCGCGCCATGGTATACTTCTGAACAGTTCATCCGGAGGAAAAGGGATATGTTGGAAATAGCCGATCGATAGTCGATAATTTAAAGCTCTGATAAGTTTAGGTAACAGCATGAGCTGATAGTCGTGAATCCAGATTTCGTCTGCATCATTGATGTTTTGCTCCGCAAAAATATCAGCAAACTTCTGATTGACTTTTTCATACATCTCCCAATAGGATGACTCATAAACCGCATAGGAAGGATGGTAATGGAAAATAGGCCATAAAACCTCATTGGAAAAGCCTTCATAATAACCTTCAAGCTCCTCTTCGGTAAGGAATACAGGAACTAAGTTTAGTGGTTTCAGTTGTTCGATGACTTGAACTTTCTCTTTGTCGTTTTTGGGAACAAACCCCGGCCACCCAATCCATATATTGCCGTCTTCTTTGTAGATGGATCCCAGTCCTGTGGCTAGGCCCCCTTCACTTGGAATAATGTTAAGCTTTCCGTCTTTTCTTTCGATTCTTACTGGTAGTCTGTTTGATATTATTATAGTTCTCTTTTTGTACATAGTCGATAGGGTTACAGTATTTTCGCTTTTACCTATAGCAAAACCACATACTTTTAATAATTTAACAGTTTTAAGCTTATGTAGTTTTGATAAATTTTAATTATGTATTAATAATGACAGTAAATCCTGTTTTTTGATTCAAAGTTTTTCTTTATAGGTATGTCGTTTTAGGAGGAACAGTTAAAGGGAAATTTCGTTGTATTTGGGAATCAGATTGTTTAGCTCCGAAAAAACATTTAAACTTTTAGGCAGTTAAATTGTCCTTCTATTAATACAGATAAAGAAAGGATTTATGATGAGAAGAATAATACCTTATATTTTGGCAGGGGTAATAGGATGTAGTGTAACATCGTGCTATACTTCGTCGAGACATCCACATGGACATCTTCCTCCAGGAAAAGCGAAAAAATTATATGGAGATAAATCGGCGAAGCGACATGCTCCCGGACAGAAGAAGAAAAAACATAAAAAAGAAAAGCCTCATAAACCTCATAAACATGATGTTTATTTTCGATGGTAAAAAATAAGCTCTTCCATATTGCGGAAGAGCTTATCCTATTCAAAAAAACAAAATAATCTAACGAATTAGCAGTATTGTTCGAATGCAGCGATTAGGTTATCTGCAATCATCTGTGCCGGACGACCTTCAATCATATGTCTTTCGATCATATGAACCAATTTTCCGTCTTTGAATAAAGCCATTGCAGGTGATGATGGAGGGTATGGCAACATATATTCACGTGCCTTTTCTACCGCTTCTTTTTCCATGCCTGCAAATACGGTAACCAATTTAGCTGGTTTTTTATTGCTGTTCTCAACGGCAAATCTTGCTGCAGGACGTGCGTTGGCAGCAGCGCAACCACATACCGAATTCACTACGACGAATACTGTTCCTTCCGAAGGGATTACAGCATCTACTTCTTCCGGAGTTTTCAATTCTTGGAAACCTGCGTCTACAAGTTCTTGACGCATAGGAGCTACTAAATATTCTGGATACATAATTATTGTCCTTTGTTTGTTGATAATTGCAAATATAAGTTAATAATAGCCCCAAAGCAACACAAGAACCTCAAGATAATGTCAGAAAGTGCAGGGCTGAGAGCTATCGTTTTGATTTGACGGCCTTTTGGAGTATTTTTGTCACACTACTTAAAATTATAAACACAATATTTTATGTCATCATTAAAAACAGAATATGTTCCATACAAAGTCAAAGACATTTCTTTGGCAGAGTGGGGACGTAAGGAGATAGAACTGGCAGAGGCTGAAATGCCGGGGCTGATGAGCTTACGAAAAGAGTATGGCCCTTCCAAACCATTGAAAGGTGCACGTATCGCCGGCTGTCTGCATATGACTATACAAACGGCAGTGCTGATCGAAACGTTGGTAGAACTCGGTGCTGAAGTGTCGTGGTCTTCTTGTAATATCTTTTCTACGCAGGATCATGCTGCCGCAGCTATTGCTGCTGCTGGAATTCCTGTCTACGCTTGGAAAGGAATGACGCAGGAGGAGTTCATCTGGTGTATCGAGCAAACCCTTTTCTTTGGCGAGGAACGTAAGCCGTTGAATATGATTCTGGATGATGGAGGCGACCTTACGAATATGGTATTCGACAATTATCCGGAACTTATTCCGGGTATCAAAGGTCTGTCGGAAGAAACGACGACAGGTGTACATCGTCTCTACGAAAGATATAAAAACGGTACTTTATATCTTCCTGCCATCAATGTTAATGACTCGGTAACTAAGTCTAAGTTTGACAACAAATACGGCTGTCGTGAGTCGTTGGTAGATGCTATCCGTCGTGCTACGGATCTCATGTTGGCCGGAAAAGTTGCGGTAGTGGCAGGCTATGGTGATGTGGGTAAAGGGTCGGCAGAGTCTTTACGTTCGGCAGGAGTACGTGTTATCGTTACGGAAATTGATCCTATCTGTGCTTTACAGGCCGCCATGGAAGGCTATGAAGTTAAGAAGATGGCTGATGCCGTCAAAGAAGCCAATATAGTGGTGACCACTACAGGAAATAAGGATATCGTCCGTGGCGAACATTTCAAGATGATGAAGGACAAGACAGTGGTATGTAACATCGGACACTTCGATACAGAAATCGATGTAGCTTGGTTAAATGCCAACTATGGACATACCAAGGTGGAGATAAAGCCTCAAGTGGATAAATACACTATCGACGGTAAAGATATTATTCTGTTGGCAGAAGGAAGGCTGGTGAATTTGGGATGTGCTACAGGACACCCATCGTTTGTGATGTCTAACTCGTTTACGAATCAAACTTTAGCACAGATAGAGCTATGGACCAATTCGGATAAATACGAGAAGAAGGTGTATACATTGCCAAAACATTTGGATGAAAAGGTTGCTCGCCTTCATTTAGCTCATATAGGGGTGGAATTGGACGTMCTGAATTCGGTATGTGGTTGCGCTGCTGCCTAACGCACGTCCTCGCAGCAAGATTTGCCGTTAGAGAACAGATCAATAAAAACCAGCTAAATTGGTTACCGTATTGA
>NZ_JXAC01000033.1 GCF_000814685.1 Sphingobacterium sp. T2 | reverse complement strand
AATCAGATTCTCTTAAGTATCAATGTGTTTTGTATAAAGTATTCATGGAATTTCAATTGAATTTCAATTATGGTTTCTTCCTGATTTTTTATTGTCATGAAATTAAGGTCGAACAGCAATCTAATTGTGGTATAAAAATCATTAAAATGCCCAGCTTGAAGAGAAGCATCTTGTCTGTTGTCGGTAAAACTTAAAAGTTTTTGATCTTGTACTTTTCCACCTTGCTGCATTAAGGATTCTATAATGACATAAGACAATATGGATGTCGCCGTGCTTCTCCCTTCCGAACCCAATCGCGACAACTTTGTAAAGTCATCCGTTCTGCTATCTTCATAAACAATCGATGCGGTTGGGTCTATACGTAGCTTTTTAGGCATAAAATACCCTTTAATAGGGTAAATTGCATCAAATGAGAATCGTCCTTCTGAATTAAAATAGATAGGAGTTGGCATAACCATTTTATAATAAGGAAGAAAGTCTGTACCCGACTTATTAAGCCATTCTGATGGTACCAAATCTGTAAAATCTACATTCCAAAACTCTTCTCCCTCGTCTAGTACAATGTATCCATATTTAAAATCCTCCCAGCTAGGATTCTTTTTGTCAATTTCTTCCTGCTTCTTGTTTTTAGCTTCCTTGTTGCTTGGCGACAAAGGTTCCAATAGTCCTTTTTCAATATTTAGCTCAACACATATAAAATCATATCCAGAATATCGCGAAAACAAAACGGGAAATAATTTTTTCTCGATTCCATCTTTCTTCACAAAAATTTCATCAGTAGATTCTATATGTCTCGTTGCTCTAGGTTCAAGAGTAACAGAAATAGAACCAGTCTGAGAAATAAACTGATGAAATCTAAAAGGTAAAAATGATTTACGGGTTTTGGCTAATCTATTCTTTTCATTAATTCTCTCAGCCCATTTCAACAAATCAATCAAAACACTCTTAATCTGTTCTTTATCAAGAGATGTTTCTTTATAAATCAGTTCAACAATCTGGTTAATATTTAATGGTTTCCCTCTTTCTAAGGTTCCATAATTATCTTTTAGCGCAACATTTAGCTCAATCCAATTGGCTAATTCATTGTTAATAAATTGTTCTTCATCCCAATTTATATCAATGCCATTTTTTATCGCTTGGGCTAATGAAAAAGCATTTACAACTTTGCCTAAAGTACACGGTTCTAAATACTCATTAATTACATCTGATGCATTAATTTCTTTACCAAATATTTGAGAAGCAACCTCAGCTACTTTTTCTTTCTTTTCTAAAGGTGTTCCATGAGAAGCCATTGTAGCCGATGTTCCAATAAAAATCAAATCATTTTCACAAAGCGTCTGAATACGACGATTCAAAAGACTCACATCAGCTCCTTGTCTGCCACGATATGTATGCAATTCATCATATACTACATATTTCAAATTTTGTTGCATCGATTCACGCATCCACTTTTCGGATTGACGCGTCATTATCAATTCCAACATCATGTAGTTAGTTAGAATTATGTCTGGTTGTTCTTCTTTTATTCGATTCCTTACATCACCACCTTCTTGCCCTGTATATTGACCAAATGTTATTGGAAATTCTGCCCCATAATTATCCGCATACTTTTTAATTTCTTCATATTGAGAATTGATTAAAGCATTCATCGGATAAACAAGAATAGCCTTTACACCCTTTTTCTTAACTTCACCTTGTTTAAATAAATCATTAAAAATGGTAGCTAAGAATGTTAAGGATTTTCCAGAACCTGTACCAGAAGTTACAACGAATCCTTTGTCCTGAACCCCCAAACGAATCGCCTCAACTTGATGTCTGTATAAATTATATGAACCTAAAGCCCTAGGCAATTCAGGATGAATAATTTTCTCCGCTATTAAATCTTGAAATGATTCCCCTTTTTGAAATGAAGGATTAAACTGAATTAAAGGCTCTGGAATTATATTGTTAACCAAAGCTTCACTATTAATATATTCTTTAATTCTCTGATCTCTGATATTAATAAAAGACTGTAAATATGATTTATAATTCGAAATAACTTGTTGATGCAATTTAAAAGCGTCCATAACCTAGTAATTCACATTAATAATTGACTCTAAATATACTTAGAAAAACCTAAAAAACTTACGGGAAACCGTAATCCGTAAACCTTAACTTAATAGATTATAATCAAAAAAGAATAAAGAGTCATCCAAGAAGATGGGGTATTTATTCCAATGATGTCATATAGCGTTCGCTAGTGTTTCAGTGAGAAAAGAATTTTTGGTAAGCGCTAAATCCAGTACCGTCCAGCCTACATTACTTCTTAAATTCTAATTACTAAAATATCTTATGTTTTTCAATAAAGGAAATATATCCGATTAAAAAAAAATAGTCTTTAGTTTTAATACCTAAAGACTATAAATGAGAAATATCATCATAGAAACATGTATAACAGCATCAGCTCTTGTAAAGCCTAAGCGCACCAAACAAACCCTTTTCCTAAAAAAAATTTTTAGAATCCCAATACGTCGGGCCTAGCAACGGACATATACAGATAGAATAAAACCAGAGCTGACAGGGAAAGAAGAATGGTAATAATAGCAAGAATATGAATAATGGATATTTTGATTCTCATAAAGTTACAAATTGAAACACCAAAGCAAAGCTATAAACCGAAACTTAAGCACACGCGCCTTCAACGATAAAAACTATTTTTTTGTAGCTAAATCATACATAGCCACAAAAAAGATTTAGTATTTTTAAACGGAAGCTTTAAAATCGGTTTCTTTCAATTATCACCTAAACGCCATCAACAAGTGAGTTTTAATTACATTATGAAGAAAATCTTATTGTCTATACTCCTTATATCCATGCATATAGTTTACGCGCAGGAACCTTACAATATTCTTCGTCAGGCTTACAACGACAAAGCTCCCGGCACCTCCCTTGCCATACGTACAGAAGGCAAGACAACATACCATCAGCGTGGCCTTGCAAACCTCGAAAAAGCTTAATCCTATCACAATGACTACTCATTTCAGGATGGCCTCTGTCAGCAAACAATTTACAGCGATGGCGATATACCGCCTGCACCGGCAAGGTAAGTTAAACCTCGAAGATTCCATATCCAAATATCTGGAGGGTTTACCGCCGCGTACGCAAGCTATAACTATAAGTCACTTGTTGAACCACACCTCGGGACTTGTGGACTATGAGTCCCACATCCCTACGCATCAGACTGCACAGCTCACCGACCGCGATGTTCTGCACATTATTGCTGACATAGATTCTGTATACTTCCCTGCCGGAACGAGGTTTCAGTATAGCAATACGGGTTACTGCCTTTTGGCATTGATTGTTGAAAAAGTCGCCGGGCTATCCTATCCCGATGCGGTGAAAGAGCTGATATTCAAACCTTCAGACATTAAGCGTGCTACCGTATACCCTACTCCTCACGACAAAGAAAGAGCTTACGGTTACCACCCGACATCCGTAGGATTTAGATTGGCGGACCAAAGCATTACTTCCGCTACCAAAGGGGACGGCGGCGTATATATCTCCATGGAAGAATATCTTAAATGGGTTAATAACCAAAACCCACTTTGGGATGAAAGCTACAAAGCCCACCTCGAAAAGTATGCTGTATATGTCAAAGATGACGTATACTATAGCCTAGGCTGGTTTTTCACACGTAAAGGCAGAGACCTATTTCTTTTCCATTCGGGCGAAAGCACGGGATTTCACAACATTGTCGTCTGGAATATGACAGACAATAACGTACTCGCGTTGTTTTCTAACCGTGACGATATGAAGATAGCAGAAGTATACGACAAGCTCATGAAACACCAACAGCTTACATTCAATTTAATTAATATCCCTCTTTTCCTCTGGCTGAATAAGGTATATATGAACGATCTGTGATTTAAAGTCTAAAAGAACTTTTTCGTTTTTGATGTTTGAAGATGAACATCTATTTATGAAGATGAACATCTATTTATTACAGTAGATACCCGTCTCCTATTTCTTGGAAGTAGATATTTCACTTTTTATTATCGCCGGACAAATATATTGAAAAACAATAAAGTGTCTGACAGGTTTCTTATTAGCCTTTTCTTCCTTATCTTCTTTTCTGAAGCCATACACGCACAGGACAATCTGAGTTTCAAATATTTCGGTTTGAGTATACATCCGCACGGCGAAAGAGACAATGCGCATCTCATGCCCAACAAGTTGGATAAAAACGCCTATGGTGTGATCAACTACGGTGCAGCTCTCGGTTATGAAAAATTTATCATTAAAGATGCACTTTCCTTGAAAGCCGTTCAAGCGCTTTATGCGGACTGTGCCGAACAATTTGCCGGATTCTCTCATATAGGCTTGCGGGCAAAAATCTATGGACACCGCAAAGGGAGCTTATATGGAGGAATAGGCCCTACTCTGGTTTACAGAAAAAATTGGCACTCCCTAGATGCTTATGTGGACCGTATAATCGCTTCAAAGGAAAGCAGGAAGATAAATGGCAATATATGTTTCTTTGGTATGGAGGTGAGTTGGAATATAGACTCCGTCTTTCAGAATCCATAAACCTCGCTGTATCTTTTATCCCCGGATATCCGGATCTAATGAGCCTCTCTTGGGGCATTTCCTACCATATGCCTAAAAAAGAAAAAAGAGTCCAATGAATCATCGGACTCTTTACCAACTGCATCAACTACAATTTACCTAAACCTTATGACGAATGAACTATATATCTCAAACTTATGACACTTCCGTCCGTGAAAGTTATCTTATAGCTTAGTAATTTTCTTTCCTATTTTCCTCTCGGAACATCTCTTTTATCTGTTTTGCTGTCCTGATAATACCTTGCAGCTCCTCCTCGTCGATCATCCTGCTCTTCGATATCCATGAGCTTGAGCTTTACGAAAACTTTACCTTCATCGAACTCCGCATTATGATATAGTGAAATAAATATTAACATTATTCTTTCAATCAATAGTAAATAGTTGAACACTTAATCCACAGAAATATATAAACGCTACAGCAAAAATTAGATGAATTTGTGAATGGTCCTTCTCATAGATAGCTGCCTTTATGGATATCCAAGGCGATTATCAGGTTTGAACTCTTTTCTCTAACAAACTTATTTTATTGAAAAATTTTAAAAAAACGGGAAACCGTAAAATTTCTAAAAAAATCAAAATTTAAGTTTAAAAGCTATCCGCCTATAATGCTTATATTTAGGTATGAAATGGCTCAGGATTCCCGAACAGACATTTTCCTCTGAAAAAGAAGTTCAGCAACTTAAACTTAGCGGTACGAAATTCTGTCTTATTCACCATCAGGGACACTGGTATGCCACAGCCACTAGATGTCCCCATGCCGGTGCCAACTTAGCCTACGGCTGGTGCGAAAAAGGTGAAATCATATGCCCTTACCACAGGCACCGCTTCAATCTCATAAATGGAAAGGGAGCTGAAGGACAAAACAACTATATCCGTACTTACAGACTTCAACAAAGAGAGGACGGAATATATATTGCGCTTCCTCAAAGTTTATTCCGGAAAATCCTAGATTTTTTTAAATTACTATAAGACAACGACTTCACTAAAGGAGATGTATTACACTTAAGGGCTTTTTAATTCTATATATTTTTTTCTCATAAAAAGGCATGAGAAATTCTCATGCCTTTTTATTTTTTCATTTTTCTTGCACTAACTTTAACTAAATCGAAATAAAATCTTTATTTATTTGACAAATTACTTTATTTTAGCCTACATATATTTAAGCCAGAAAAGAAAGAATAACATAACCAATTATATTTTAGTGTCTGACAACAAATATGATAGATCTTGATCAACCGCATCATCGCATAAATTTACTGACAGGCGAAAAAGTCTTGGTATCACCGCATCGCAGCAAAAGACCGTGGCAAGGAAAGGTGGAACAGCTTCCTTCAACCGATAGACCGCAATACGATCCGAAATGCTACCTCTGCCCCTCCAATGCTAGAGCTGACGGAACCATAAATCCGGACTACAAAGACACCTATGTCTTTGTCAACGATTTTTCGGCCATCCTAGAAAACACACCTGTTGAACAATATAACCATGCCAACCTTTTACAGGCCACAACAGAAAGAGGGATATGTAAAGTCATTACCTTCTCTCCTCGTCATGATCTTACGCTTCCCGAAATGGAAGTTGAAGATATAGTGAAGGTGGTAAACCTCTGGCAAAAGGAATTCAACGAGCTTTCCCAAAAAGATTGGATTAAATATATCCAGATTTTTGAAAATAAGGGCGAGATCATGGGATGCAGTAACCCGCATCCCCATGGACAGATATGGTCGCAAAGTTCTCTACCCAACGAAATTCTCATTGAATCGTATAGACAAAAAGAATATTTCGATACACATGGCGTTTCCCTCCTGGAAGCTTATGTGGATATAGAACGAAAGCTAGACCAGCGTATCATTATTGACAACAATCATTTCGTGGCTTTGGTTCCCTTCTGGGCAACATGGCCCTACGAAACTATGATTGTCAGCAAAAAACATCGTCAGCATATAGGCCAGTTTACAGAAAATGAAAAGCTAAGCCTAGCAGCAACCTGCGGGAGCTGACCATTCGATATGACAATATTTTCCAGACTTCTTTCCCGTATTCTGCAGGCATGCATCAGGCGCCAGTAAATAGCGGAGAGCAACCGCACTGGCATTGGCATATGCACTTTTACCCTCCATTGTTGCGTTCGGCGACGGTAAAGAAATTTATGGTAGGCTATGAAATGCTAGCATCGCCTCAACGTGATATCACACCTGAAGCTGCTGCCAACATTATTAAAAATCAACCGACTGTCCATTATAAAAATAAGTAATATGAGCTTAGCGATTGAATTACAGCATACTTTTACATCTACCTTTCAAGAGACACCGCATCTTATCATAAAATCACCTGGCAGGATAAACCTTATCGGTGAACACACCGACTACAACGAAGGTTTTGTCATGCCTGCAGCCATAGACAAAGGCGTTTATATTGCTATTTCAAAAAGGAAAGACAATCAGATACACCTGCACGCTTTAGACTATGATGAGCACTACAGCACCACAGTGGATTTGCTGACCTTTGGGGATAGCTTGTGGACCAAATATATTTTGGGGGCTACACGCATCGTTAAGGAAAGAGAATCCTTAGGAGGATTCAATCTGGCAGTAGCAGGAGACCTACCTCTAGGCGCCGGTCTATCCTCTTCGGCGGCACTTACCTGTGCCACTACTTTTGCCTTAAATACGCTTTTTGAACTTGCATTGACACAGATCGATATTGCCAGAATAGGACAAAGGACAGAGCATGAGGCTGTAGGCGTTCGTTGTGGTATCATGGATCAATTTGCTTCCGTCTTCGGAAAAGAAAACAGCTTTATCCGTCTCGACTGTAGAGACCTTTCTTTCGAATATGTAGGAGCGGACCTGTCAGACTATGAAATTCTCCTTCTTAACACCAATGTAAAGCATTCTTTGGCATCATCGGCTACAACAAAAGAAGGGAATCTTGCGAAAGAGCTGTAGCATTAGTAAAGGAAAAGTATGAAGAAGTACATTCCCTTCGTGACATTTCCTTGGTGCAGTTGGACGAACTTGTAAAGCATGTAGATCCGGAAGCCTACCAAAAGGCAAAATTTGTCATACAGGAAAACCAACGTCTATTTGCGGCTGTCGAGGCGTTACAGCACAACAACCTTCCATCTCTTGGCGAACTGCTATATCAAACGCATTGGGCATTAAGTAAAGAATACGAAGTGAGCTGTGAGGAACTGGATTATCTGGTGGCCGAAGTTAGCCGCATACCGGCGGTATTAGGCGCCCGTATGATGGGTGGCGGCTTCGGAGGCTGTACTATAAATATCGTCAAAAAAGATAAAAGTCATGAAGTGTTCGAACAGCTGAAAGACGATTATTTCAAAAAATTTAACCTTGAGCTGACCCCCATTTCGGTCAGCTATATCCGAAGGGACTCATATTGTGAAAGATTTTACAACCTAATCATTATAACCAATTATAAGCTATGAAACTCCAAGACTACATTGTTTTTATCATCTACTTTATCATCGTGGCAGGATATGGTCTTTATATTTATTACCGAAAGAAATCTGCCGTACAGGATTCTAAAGACTATTTTCTTGCCGAAGGTTCTTTGACCTGGTGGGCTATCGGTGCTTCTTTGATTGCCTCCAACATTTCTGCCGAGCAGTTTATCGGCATGAGTGGCTCAGGATTCAAGATGGGACTTGCCATAGCGGCCTATGAATGGATGGCTGCCGTGACGCTTATCGTAGTAGCCATATTCTTCATGCCTGTTTATCTGAAGAACAAGATTTTTACGATGCCGCAATTTTTGCATGAGCGCTACAACGGCACCGTAGCTATGATCATGGCTATATTTTGGCTTATGCTGTATATTGTAGTAAACCTCATGTCCATCCTCTACTTAGGGGCAGTGGCTATCAGCGGCATTTCAGGAATTGATATAGGCACTTGTATCATTTTACTTTCCTTATTTGCCATCTTTATCACCTTGGGAGGAATGAAAGTCATAGGATACACCGACGTAATACAAGTGCTTGTATTAGTACTAGGTGGTCTTGTCGCTACCTACATCGCATTAGACATCATCTCCGACGGACAGGGATTTTTCACCGGGCTTACTAACCTGCGTAAGGGCGCTTCCGAACATTTCGATATGATCTTCACGCCGGACAATGAAAATTATATGGACTTGCCGGGATTAAGTGTGCTACTAGGAGGCCTGTGGATAGCCAACCTCAGCTATTGGGGATGTAATCAATACATCACTCAGCGAGCCTTGGGAGCGTCATTGCCTACTGCACGCAACGGTATTTTGTTCGCTGCTTTCCTCAAGATGTTGATGCCTGTGATTGTGGTAATTCCTGGTATTGCGGTGTACTATATCATAAAGAACAATATTGACGCCATATCGCCGGACCTGCTATTGACCAACAGTGGGGTGCAGGATCCTAACAAGGCTTATCCTGCCCTACTCACCCTTCTTCCTTCCGGACTTAAGGGGCTTTCCTTCGCTGCATTGACAGCAGCAATAGTAGCTTCCTTAGCCGGTAAAGCCAACAGCATAGCTACCATCTTCACTTTGGACATCTACAAAAAGGCTATAAACAAAGAAGACTACGGAAAGCAAGCTGGTAAGCATAGGCAAAATCTCTGTGGTGGTATCCCTGCTCTTAGGAACATTGCTAGCCTTAATAGTGGGTGATGCACTAATGGGAGAAGGCAAACAAGGATTCCAATACATTCAAGAGTACACAGGTTTTGTGTCTCCCGGCATCTTTGCTATGTTCCTGCTAGGATTTTTCTGGAAAAAGACCACCTCCAATGCAGCACTCTTCGCTACCATTGGCGGCTTTGTCTTCTCGGTGATTCTCAAATTCTCGGGACAGCTGATGGACCTGGAATTCCTTTCCACAATAAATTTTGCCGTACCTAATGCGCAAGGAGTTTACGAAATTCCATTTATGGACCGCATGTCCATTGTATTCTTACTATGTGTGATAGGGATGATAATAATCAGTCTCTATGAAAACAAGAAAGGTATTGTACCGAAAGGCCTAGAAATAGACGTCAAAATGTTCCGAATGTCTCCTACATTTTTGATATTATCCTTATTGATTATTGGATTGACCGCGGCCTTATATTTAGCATTCTGGTAATAAAAAATATAGAGCCGTAAGATTTTAACTTACGGCTCAATGTTTTTTATATATTCCTAAAGGAATATACATATTCCAGTTGAAGAATAGATTCGTTGAGCACTCTCAGCTTCTTTCTTTTCCCAGACACTTCAAAGACCACTAAAAGCTTATTGTCGTCTTTGGCAATACCTTTCCTTACGTGCTCTACCTCGTGTGTTTCTAAAAACTGTTCGAAAGTTCTTAAATGTTCTACGGAATTGTCTTTAAACGTAATGTACAAGGTTCGCGAAAAATAAAGTGTAGCAAGATAGGTTTCCAACTTTTGGAATAAGGAAAGGATGACCACCATGCCACAGGAAAGAAGGATGCCACCAAGGTACTGCCCAAAGCCTACCCACATACCTATTGCTGCCATGGTCCAGATTACGGCGGCAGTGGTAAGACCTTGGATTGAAAATTTGCCTTGATAGATTACTCCTGCTCCTAGAAAACCTATTCCCGTCACGATATTCGCTGCAATACGGTCGTCCGAAATCTTACCCATTTTGGAAGCCAACGTAAACAACGTCGCTCCCAACGTGATCAATATTACCGTACGAAAACCTGCAGACTTATTTTTATATTCATCGTTCTACACCTACTATGGCCCCGCAGGCTATAGAGGTTAAAATTGCATATATATATTCTGTATCAAAATTCTCTACCATGCCTTAGTCTTATTGATTTCAAATAAACAGAATTATTCAGACAAATAAAACATCCCAAAATATTATGATGAATCATCCGGATAACTTTCTTCTTCGCAGAAACTATAGACCAAGATATGAATAGAGTTTATATTAATGACAAGGCAACTTAACTTAATTGTAGATACTACATCTCCCGCCAAAACGCTAAGAAGAAGACTTCGATCTAAATTCTAGATTAATGATAATTTCCCGTTTCTTGCCTTCGATCAGGGATAAATCTCCCACCACAAAGACTCCTTTTTCTCCGGTACGCTGATTACGCAATCCATACACAGTAGACTCATCGCTGGGATTCGTTTGTCCTTCGTATCTAAACAAATAATCTATAATATAATCATCAGCATTGTAGAAAAGTTCGTCAAAATCTATATTGTAATCCTTCTCGTACCCTTTTTCTTTCAATTCTTCCAAGGCGGCAGTGACCGACAGATAATCGTATTTTGTTTCCATAGTTCTTCTATTTTATAGCTATAACAAGTAAATGAGGTAATCTGTTTACAAGAACTGTATATTATCCTTAAATTTGCCTTTTAAAATCATACATCATGGCACATCAAGCTCCTGCATATCAACCCACGCCTACCTTAGCTTTTCAACGGCTGTTGGAGGTGATGAACACCCTTCGTCTGGAATGTCCTTGGGACAGAAAACAAACCATGGAATCACTGCGACATCTGACCATAGAAGAGATGTACGAACTGGCCGACGCCATCCTCGACAAGGATATGGACGAAATCAAAAAAGAGCTTGGAGACCTGATCATGCATCTGGTCTTCTATGCCAAAATAGCGGAGGAGCAGCAAGCCTTCGACATTACGGATGTGCTCAATGCCGTGTGCGACAAACTTATCTCCCGCCATCCCCATATCTATGGTAGCACGCAAGTCAAAGATGACGAAGATGTCAAAGCTAATTGGGAACAGATAAAACTCCAAGAGGGCAATAAGTCTGTACTATCCGGTGTTCCTAAAAGTCTTCCTGCCTTAGTCAAAGCTTACCGAATACAAGATAAAGTACGAGGTGTAGGATTCGACTGGGATGATAAGACCGAAGTATGGAAAAAGGTGGAAGAAGAGTTAAAAGAATTCAAAGAAGCGTACAACATCCATCATAAAGACGAAATAGACATAGAAAAGGCAGAAGAAGAGTTTGGGGACCTGCTTTTCGCCTTAACCAACTACGCAAGACATATCGGCATAAATCCGGAAAATGCTCTCGAAAAGACCAATAAAAAATTTATCCGCAGATTCAGTCACTTGGAAAAAAGAGCTCAACAAATGCAGAAAGATCTGAAAGATATGAATCTTGAAGAGATGGATGTCTATTGGAATGAAGCCAAAAGCTTAGGACTATAAAAAAAGCGAAACATATTGTTTCGCTTTTTTTCTGGGTAAGTAGTCGGGCTCGAACCGACGACCCCTAGAACCACAATCTAGTGCTCTAACCAACTGAGCTATACCTACCGTGATTTTTGTAGCACAAAAGTAGGACATTTATCGATACACTCCAAATATTTTTACACAAATCAGCCCTCAATTTGCGAACGAGCTCATTATGAATGTACTAAACTTTAGCAAGATACTGGAACCTGCAAAAAACCCTGTTCTAGGCATACAGCAATGCACTTTTTTATACTTCTTTCGTGGGATAGATTATTACTTTTTTCTGAAGCATAATACTTTGGAGGAAGATTGCCAAATCGCTGTCCGCACGGAATATTTATATTCGATTATTCTCAATACGAATTAATTTCCTTTAGTATTTTTTTGGTCACTTCCATCCGTCCACGCATGAAGTTAGGATTATCTTCATTAATGTGTATCCGCCCGACCAAGTGCATATTGCTTATTCTGAATACGAGGCCGATCTTTGTGTCATGAGCACAGAAGAAAAAAGAGAGAGGATGCTGTCAGCTTATCTATACGATGGAAACCTACAGATCGATAATAACCTTGTCGAGAATGCCATCCGTCCAATTGCGCTGGGACGAAAAAACTATCTCTTCGCGGGAAGTCATGAGGCAGCACAAAGATCGGCAATGATCTATTCGTTCTTTGCCATTTGCAAAAAGCATGAGGTGAACCCGCACCAATGGCTGAAATACACCTTGGAGAATATCATGTCAATCAACCACAAAAACTTAAAAGATCTCTACCCGCAGAACTTTAAGAATAATCTGCAGGAATCAAACACGTAGTTCGTCGGGCGGATACATAATAACGAATTGTCCAACCCACAAAAAACACAAAAGTCGAGGCGTTTCTAAGAGACACCTCGACTTTTGTGTTATAGACTTCTACCGATCTAACGAATAGCCTTTACTTGAAAAGCATCAAGCGTATTGGCTTCATCTGCTGCTATTTGCAATTTTGTAAATGGTTTCTTCGTAAAAAATAAAGCGCTCATATTGCTTTTTCCTCCATCGGCAAACAGCTCGATAGAATTGCGGTCTATTAAGAAACGAATATCTAACGCTTGGTTTTGTGTTAATCTTGGTGCCACCGTGCGATGGATAAATCTCTCACTGAAATTTGCATCACCTGCCTTCGAGCGATCGATGAAATACTGCTGCTTGTCCGATTCATATCCAAATATTAAGACATCCCCCTCTTCATTCGATAGCGTTACGTGGAAGCCGGTAGCTTTCTTCAACGTAAACGATGCGTCAAAGGTATTCTGGAGAGAAGCGATAGCATCACTTAAATCTGCTTCATTCGCTAATTCGACCAACTTAGATTTAGTTGTTACCTCGCTTACCTTATCAATCTCCGAAACAGGCGTAGAGGTTAACAGCCATTTATTGCCTTCTTTCGTTAAGCCTAGTTCCCGCACAATCGTATTCCCGCTCCGCCAAGTAGATGCCGGAACATCGTTCGCATATTCCCAGTTGCTCATCCAGCCGATCAATAATTTGCGATCCCCGGTATTCGAAAAAGTAACGCCTGCGTAATTGTCGGGGCCGTAATCCATCCAACGGATATCGTTGTGTTCGCTTGTGAATGTTTTGCCATCAAAATCTCCGACAAAATATTGCGTAGCCGAACCGGTATTTGGTCCGCCGGGATTGATGCTGACCAACAACACCCATTTCTCACCCTCGGGTGTAGAGAACGGCAATAAATCCGGGCATTCCCATACGCCCCCGTGTGCGCCTATCCCCTCGCCAAACTCGCTTAATCTTTCCCACTCTTTCAGATTTTTGGAACCGTAAAAGGTAATAGACTGTTTTGTAGCAAGCGTCATGATCCATTGTTCTGTTTCAGTATGCCACATCACTTTAGGATCGCGGAAATCCCAAATACCCGGATTAGGCAATACCGGATTACCGTCATACTTCGTCCATGTTTTACCTTGATCCAGACTATAGGCGATACTCTGGGTTTGGTGCAATCCGGTTTTCTGATCTTCGATTTCATGGCTATGATTCGTATATATAGCTACTAACGCGTTTGCACCAAAGCCTGCTGTATTATCTTTGTCGATAACGGCACTTCCGGAGAAGATTGTTCCTAAGCTATCGGGGAATAATGCTATCTCCTGTTCCTCCCAGTGAACTAAATCCGTACTCGTGGCATGTCCCCAGTGCATCGGTCCCCATTTTACATCATCCGGATTATGTTGAAAAAACAGATGGTAGGTCCCATCGAGGTATACCAAACCGTTGGGGTCATTCATCCAACCTTTTTTGGGGGAAAAGTGATAAGCCGGGCGATAGTCTTCCAAACTATCGATTTGCTGGTTTTGCTCCGTGGAGGGTTGTTGTGGTCCGCACCCAACTAAAGCAAGGGCGAATAAGCCCAGTGTTAATTTATTCATCATTGTTATTCCTTAATTTGTTTATAAAAGTATTTCATTAAACATCCCTATCAGGATTTTGTTATGGCCATTCCCGATATTTTTATTGTCCCGTTGTCTGAAAAAATAGCCCAAGGGTTTTGATCCATTTTGTATATACGATTGGTAAATGCAACTTGATTATTTACGTATACCACACAAATGGAGTTTTCCACGACCATCTTGACATCAAACACCTTATTGGTCGGAACGATAAGCGGCGTAAAGTTGAGTTCTTTCTTTGTGCTACCCTGCTTATTTTCCTGATACATAAATAAAGAAGGCATTCCCCAACGATTTGTAGATGTCAGATCAAAAGAAACACTATAGACTTCCGACATATCTCCGCATGCGCCAAAAGAAAAACCAAAACGATTAGATTGCGACGCATCTATTTTCATCGAAATTTTTACAGGTGTGATATTTCGGTTAAACAAAGCGTAGCTTCTCCCAGAAGTTTGTGCGGCAATCGTGTAGGCATTGCCGTCTCCCGAAACCGTTCCTTCTGCAGCAATCTGTGCAAAAGGTACATTCACGTTGAATTTCTGATCTACCGCGTCCGGAATAGCCGGATACAGTTTGCCGCTTGCCTGCTTTACCAATTTATGCGTAACAAGGCTTCCCGACCAATGCAGTTCATTATTATCGTTTACGGTCTGTCCGGTAGAAGTCCAACCAGAGAGATAACGTGTTGTGCCGTCACTGGCGGTTTTCCCGGCATACAAATACAGTCCGTCAAAGGTTTCATGATGTCCAGCTGCATCGCGACAAATCTTCCATGGTCCATCCGGTGAATCAGAAACTCGGTAGAAGGTTTTGCGATGTTCATCACGGTTGATTCTCGAAAACGTCAGATACCATTTATCGCCCATTTTGAAAATATCCGGACATTCGAGGATTTCCGCATCTGTTTCGATCTCGTGTTTTCCCGGATTATTTGATGTTGTCGCAACCAAAGGTTCCATAATGGACCAGTTATTTAAATCAGAAGATTTGTAACGTGCCAGTGCACCCTTACTGTCTTTGCGGGTTGTAACAAGCATTACGTAATTGTTATGGGTTTCATCCCAATAAACATGGGGATCTCGGAAGTTGTTCTGCTCATATTCAGCGGAAGCCTGAAAGGTGGCTGTCGGCTGTTTCGTCCAATTCAACAGATCTGGAGATGTCGCCATCATGATCTTTTCCGCAGGGTTTAAATTGCCATTATGCCCGGTATAAAAGCAATAATAGGTATTATCCTTCTTAATAAAACTTCCGGTACCTATCCATTCATCTTGGCTGCCTATCGGTCCGGCAGACAGTATTTGTGTAAAACCTTCGAAGGTACCATAGCCATTGGTTCTTGTCAAGAAAATAGGGTGACGATTGGCATTTTCATAAAGATAAAACAGGTAAAACTTATTGTCGCCTGCATTATAATAAGGCATGGGATCGCCAACGTAGCCCTGTGGAGGTTGATAAAATGTTCGATATATACCATTGTCCTGCACATTGGTGCACGTCGTTGATCTGTCTACACTCTCTATCGGTGGTTCAGTTGGTGGTATGCTATCGTCCCCCTTACACCCGGTCAGTGTGTTCAAAACAAATAGAATCAAGAGTATATATGTATGTGTATTCATGATTTCCTATAAAACGGTATGTGGCTGTGTAAAATATTGCGCAGCCACATACACTGTTCAACCTGTTATTCTTTTGGAAGCGCCTTCAATTCGTCCCAATACATACGTTGTGTTTGGAAAGGAACGGGCTGGCCGTTGGCGTGTTCATGCGGCATCACCAAGATATTGTTAATGATTGCTGTACGATTCTTAGGAATCTCAAAAATCAACATCCTGCCACTCGCCAAGATGATCTTCGGCATACCAAGCTCTTAACCAATCCTTATTGCTTTCGCCATCGGATTGTATTTCAAGTTGTACATCTCCAGCTACCTCTTTCAGTACCATAATGGAAAAACGACTATACTCCGTAGGATCTATGTTTACTTTATTTTCGTTCCTAAAGTTGCTCCTCCATGCCAACCTTCTCCGTTGACAGCATTTCTTACAATAGAGACACATAAAGGAGAAGCATTGATTCCATCAGTTTTAGGATTATTACTTTGGTTTTCTACCGCTGTCCCCAAATCCGCCCATTGGGGAGCAATGTTTTCGCCGTTGAAGATGATCAACGGTTGCTTCGGCTCCTCTCCGATTATTGCCGTGGCTGTATAGCTGAAAGTTTCCCCCATATAAGACAACGTATAGGTTACCGGCGAACTGAAATCAACATAGTTTCCTTGTGCTGGAGATATTTCTGCCCCGTCGGTGTATTCTACCATCGGGCTAAGCTGGGTTAGATCTGTACCCTCGGGTAAATAAATGACAATACTGTTATCATTTTGGTTGATAATACCGGTACGGTTCCCGATACGAAAAGCTGTTATTTCGGCTTTGATTTCCTTAACTGTTACGCGATACGTCTGGAATACATTTCCATTATACACACGGTATACTACCGGCGAACTAGTAGAATACTGGAAATTCTGCGCAACTCCGGAAGCTGGCTTTATTACGGCATTGGCAGGCAAATCGATAACAGGTGCGACAGCGGATAAATCGGTGCCCGCTGGAACTAGAACCGTGATTGTTCCGGTTTCGTTATCTATTACGCCATTAACATTGGCTACTTTAAACGCCAGCACATGGACATCGGCATTCAAATTCAGCGAATCGGCTACTTCTTGCTTACAGGCATTAAAAAGCCCGCCGAGTAGTAGAACCAGTCCTATATTGATGATTATTTTTAAAGTCTTCATACGATTTTATTTTTCAAACCCTCTTTTTAATATCCAGGATTCTGTTGGTACAGATACTTACTTAACCTAATCTGTGCTTCTGGAATAGGCAGGTACTCGTGCTTATTCGCTACAAACTGTGCAGTAGCATAATACGATCGACGCGACCTTTCCGCATGATAATAAGCGTTCATAGTCTGCTCTGCTACGCCCCAACGCACCAAATCAAAAAAACGTTCGTTTTCCATAGCCAATTCCAGCCGTCTCTCCCATCGGAGCGCTTCCCGGGCAACTGATTCACTCCAGTTAATATTCACACCGTCTCTATAAGTTTCAATAAGTGTCTTGTCGCTGGTGTAACCTATGAACTGCATGCTGTTTTTTGCACGTGTGCGTATCTCGTTGATTAAAGGCAAAGCTTCTTGAGGACGATGTAGTTCAATAAGTGCCTCAGCCCGCATGAGTAGTACATCGGCGTAACGAATCAGAATCCGATTTTTGGTATTGGCATAAAAAGGAACCATCGGTACAAAACAATCGCAATCGGGATCTACATTTTCTTTTAACGAAGCGTATACCGAATAATCTGCCGGGTTACGGTTCCAGCTTTCTTCATACAAACGGTTTGTATTGTATTTATAAGGTAAACCCGGTATGGCTACCGTATGGAAAAGTCTTGGATCGTATTTTTCGGTGTTACTGTAGTTATCCAATGTGTTGTAATTTTCTATTGGTAACCCATTGCCCGTTGTACGGAAAGCGTTGACCAAACTCTGGCTTGGTTTTTTAAAATCACAACAACCTAACCCCATCGGCACCGAAAGTACATCCGACAGGTTTACCCGTCCGAATTTCGTTCCATCGTCCTTCGAATATTGTACGGAAAATATAGCTTCTTTACCATTTTCATAACTACCGGGCAAAAAGTTGAAGGCGAAATCAGCTTCCAGGCCGTAGTCCGAAGATAACACGATCTGTGTGTTTTGCAGCACTTTTTCCAAGTCTGCCGCATCAATTCCTGTGACCGTATTTCGTTCCGGATCATCTTGCCTATATGCTTTATATAAATAAGCTTTTGCTAGGTATGCAGCAGCAGCCGTCTGATTAGCCCGCCCGATCTCTGTTTGTACCGGAGGTAAGTTATCTACAGCATACTGGAAATCATCAACGATTTTCTGCCAAAGTTCATCGTTCGACAGTTCCCGATTGGACACTGTTTCATAGCTATCGATCGGTGTATTTTCGTCTATATAGGGTATATATTTGAACAGGATTTTAAGCATAAAGTAAAAATGCCCCCGCAAAAAACGGGCTTCTGCTAGTTTCACCTCTTTACCCTCAAAGTCACCAGCTTCGTGTATCGTACGGATCGTCGTATTCGCACGGGAGATAGCTAAATAGCATTGAAACCATAGACGATCCACCTCGCCAAAATTG
The DNA here is from genome assembly GCF_000814685.1 of Sphingobacterium sp. T2. Lineage (GTDB taxonomy): Bacteria > Bacteroidota > Bacteroidia > Sphingobacteriales > Sphingobacteriaceae > Sphingobacterium > Sphingobacterium thermophilum. The sequence goes on along the minus strand of NZ_JXAC01000033.1, from coordinate 24,599 downwards.
GTCATGATATTGTTGGATACTTCCAAGAAATGAAAAGCCTGTATATCCTGCGGACCAGAGCCGCCTTTATAGGCATCATCTGAGCGGACAGTACCATAGGGCCATAAGCTAAAAGGTACATCGTAGTGATCGTTTCCCAAAGCCGAGTAGGTCGCCGTAAGTAGCCTATCTACATCCTTTACCTGATCTGAACTAAGCACCCCATTGGGTGTTTCGTCCAGGAAATCAGCACAACCCGTTAACAAACCGGTGGCCAACATCATCGTAACTATTTTATTAAATACTCTTTTCATGGTGTAATAATGATTAACGTTTGTCTTTTAAATGATTAAAAAATAACATTCAGTCCAGCCGTCCAGGTGGTTGGAATAGGGTAACCCCATCCCACATTTTCAGGATCTACCCCTGTAAATGCTTTTGATTTTACCGTGAACAGATTTTGTCCAGTCACATAGAAGCGTAGACGACTCATGCGCAATCGCGAAACCATGTCAGTAGGAAGCGTATACCCAAAAGACAAATTGCGTAATTTTAAATACGAACCATTTTCTATATAGTATGTAGAAAGACGGCCTTCGTCATTGTTATTGGTTGTTTGTAAGGCCGGAATATCGGAACTGCTGTTTTGCGGTGTCCAGGCATTTAACAAGCGCCTTCCCTTATTAGAATTTACATCGTCAACACTCCAGAAGTCGGTCTGCTTTTTTAACCAGTTTTCAACATCAATACCTTGCACGCCTTGAAAATAAGCGGATAAGTCAAACCGCTTGTATTTAAGAGCCACGTTCAAACTATACGAAAAATCAGGATGTGGATTGCCTATCCAGGTACGGTCCAAGTCGGTAATTTCGTTGTCCGTGTCATACACATTCACATAACGTAAACGTCCGATACCTTTACCGGTCTGGTTTACATGTGCATTTACTTCATCTTGGTTTTGAAAGATACCGTCTGTCACGAATCCGTAGAATGAGCCCAATGGCCGACCGATAATATTGTCACCTTGACGACCACCATATGAGTTTTCCACGGCTTCCGGCAAATGCGTTATCTTATTTTTATAAGCAGAAATAACCCCCGTTAATTCATAGTCTAGGCCAAAAGCCGTCTTATTACGATAACCTGTCGTCACGTCAATACCCTTGTTCTCCATGGAAGCACCATTTGCCCAACGATATCCTCCCTCACCCACGACGCCAATGTAGGCTGGATTAATTAACATATCCTTGGTAGCTTTTACATACCAATCAATAGAGCCGAACAAGTTTTGTCCGAAAAGTGAGAAGTCGAGACCGATATTGGTTTGTGTGGTTGTCTCCCATTTCAAATCGTCATTTTGGGTTTGGATTTTGCGATAACCCGACGGTAAAATACCCGAACCGTTTCCCGCCAAGTCATAAGCTGTTCCATTTACGATATCCCAAGTCGGGTCGGCGACACCATATTCCGGTACAAAGAGTGCATAGGTCGCTAAGTTATCAATACCTTGATTTCCGGTCTGGCCCCAGCCTACCCGTAGTTTTAAGTCAGAAATAAAGTTTTTGGTGCTTTCCATAAAACGTTCTTCTGAAATACGCCAACCTGCTGTTACCGCAGGGAAGGTTGCAAAACGGTTGTTTCTTCCAAAGCGTGAAGAACCATCATGTCTAACGGTAAAAGAAGCCAGATAACGATCATCAAACACATAATTTATTTTCCCGAAATAAGAAAGCAACGAGAAGCCTGTCGAACCGCCACCGACTGCAGCTGTTCCAGTACTGACACCTGGCCACATATATTCGGGCGTTTCAATAACGAACGCGCCTTCTCCCGCTGTATAAGCATTAAAAGAAATGTTCCGTTCTCTATTCATCTCCATACCACCCAATATGTCGAAAACATGTCTATCAATCGTTTTTCTGTAATTGGCGGTATTTGACCAAGTCCATTTCATCCCATGGCTTTGTTCCATATTGACGCCAGTTCTATTGTTATTCAAAAAACCGGATTGATAGGAAACTTCCATATGACGCTTATAGAAATTACTATAGTCAACACCGTAACTGGTTCTCAAATGCAAATCCTTGATAATCTCTAAATTTGCATAAGCATTTCCGAAAAGCCGCCAATAATTGTAGGCATTATTCCGATTGTCGTAAAGCAATCGTAAAGGATTATGCCGGTCATTCATCCCTTGCGAAGGGCCTCCCCAACCTATACCATCCACTGTATGCACCGGAATAACCGGTAGAGCTTTTAATGAAAGATCGAGTACATCTCCCGGTACTTGCACTTCTCCTGTATTATTCACCGTGAAGTTTTCCCCTACGACCAGCTTTCCATCAAAAAATTTGTAGTCGGTATTTAGGCGAGCTGATATACGTTTAAAATTCGTATACTTCAGCGTTCCGTTATTATGAAAATACCCCAATGAGAAAAATGAACTACTCTTATCGGTTGCAGAGCTAAATGAACCATTATACGATTGAATCAACCCCGGTTTAGACACCTCGTCGAACCAATCGGTATCCGAAGCACGCATGGTCTGTTTATTGTCCAAAAATTGAGGTACATAAATATGATCCAACTGCGGATGACCGTCGGCGTCGATACTCCAATCAAATTGATAACCAATATTATTACTATTCGGATTGGCTCCACTGTTCATCATCGCCTGCCACATAGCTTGTCCATATTCCTTCGCATTGAGTACTTCCATACGGTTGTTGAAAAAGGTACTTGTCGCGTAGGCATCAAAGGTGATCTTTGGATCGCCGGATTTTCCTCTTTTGGTCGTGATAACAATAACACCGTTTGCTGCCCGTGAACCATAAATGCTTGCAGAAGAGGCATCCTTCAATACCTGTATACTCTCGATATCGTTCGAATTCAACTCATGCATTCCGCCCTGAGTCGGCACACCATCAATAACGTATAGTGGGTCTTGGCTGCTATTTAAGGAACTAATCCCGCGCATACGTACCGTCGCTGCGCCACTGGGATTACCATCTGCAGTTACAGTCATCCCGGCAACACGCCCTTGTAGTGCTTTGATAGGATTATTTTCGGGCGCTTTCATCATTTCTGCTACGTTCACGACGGAAACTGCTCCAGTCATATCTTTTTTGCGCTCGGTTTGGTAACCCGTCACTACGACTTCTTCCAGCTCTTGTTCTACACTGACCAAGCGAATCTCCATAAATCTTGCAGTCCCTGTAGCAACGGTTTGCGTTTCATATCCCACATAGGACACCTCTACGGATACGTTAGTGCCGGTTAGTTGCAACGTAAACTCCCCATTTTCATTTGTTTGTGTAGCCTGTGCTGTTCCTCTAACCACTAAAGATGCACCCACTATGGGCACTTCTGTACTGCTATCTATCACCCTTCCTTGAAGGGTTACCTGCTGTGCAAAGCTGGCAACAGAAAAAATAACCATGTACAAAAGCAGGATTACTTTCTTTCTTGTAAACATCATAATCGGTTGCTTGTTAGTGAATAAAAAATTTAAGTTTATTAATATTTGGTATTGTCTAAAGAATTTAACCATACAAACCTATTGATCGTAACCTCGTCGTAACTCGGACATGCCCCCGTGCTTTGCGTAACAAAGGCGCTTAGCGTTGTGGCGAACTCCAACATTTCTTCCGGTGTTACCTGTTTATCCTGACGGCAGCGCTGCGATAGAAAAGCGGCCAGAAAAGAATCTCCGCTGCCAATAGTATCTTTCACCTCCACCTTCAAGGCGGGGAAATGGTAAGAGAATTTTCCTAACCAAGAATGATAAACAGCACCTTTCGCCCCATAGGTTACAATAAGCTCATTAATGTCAAAGGTGGTCATAACGGCTTCCGCTTTTGTGGCGTCAGTATCGGTATCTGGTAATCCCAACCAAGTCGCTATAAAGCCTAATTCTTCCTCGTTCATCTTTACCAGATCAGCATATCCCAATAATTCAAAGATGCGTTCCTTTGTATAATGCGGGGCACGCAAGTTGACATCCAACACTTTGTAATTTGCTAATTGTATTAAGGTTTTAAGCGTTTGATAACTGGCATGATGACGCGTGGACAAACTACCGAATACAAAAAAATCGGCTTTATTCACAGTTTCTATTTCTTTTTCTCCTAACGCAATATAATCCCACGCAACAGGGAACACGATTTCGTAACGTACATCTTTGTTTTCGTCGATATCAACTTCTACTGTAGATGTTGGATATTTATTATCTTTCTGGAAAAGCGTCAAGGGTATAGCCAATTCAGCACATAGCGTCATAATATCCTCTCCGTCTTTATCCTCGCCTATACGTGTCAGCATCTCCGTATGAATACCTAGCTTATTAAGGTGATACGCGACATTGAGTGGTGCACCTCCTAATTTTCGTCCAGAAGGTAGATTGTCCCAAAGCACTTCTCCGAAACAAACACCGCTGATATTTAATATTTCGTTCTTCATTGTTTTAACGTAATCAATTCTTCGCTGTCATGCTTAGCATAACAGAATAATTGCATCCAATTAATGTAATGGCATCGCATCTCCCATATCCTCAAGCGATTTCCCTTTGGTTTCGGGCATCAATTTCCAAACATATACGAGCTGTAAAACCATACATCCAGCAAAAATCATAAACGTATATGCCCCTCCCAATAATTCAGTAAGTGCAGGAAAGCTGAATGTGATAATAGCCGCCATTACCCAGTGGGTTAAACTGCCTAGGGTTTGCCCTTTTGCCCGAACATCGTTCGGAAAAATCTCGGAGATAAATACCCAGATAACGGCTCCTTGTGAGAAGGCAAAAAAGGCAATAAAAACCATGAGATAAAGGGTGACAGCAATACCTTCTGTATTACCGGAAAAAAAGGCATAAGATACCAACGACAGTGACACGATTAATCCGATAGAGCCTATGAACATCAGCTTACGTCGGCCAACCTTATCAATAAAGTTGATGGCTATTAACGTAAAGATAAAGTTAACCAAACCTATGCCTACCGTAGATAACAACGAGCTTTGCGCACCCAAACCTGCCATCTCGAATACACGCGGTGCATAATAAATAATCGCATTAATGCCTGATACTTGATTGAATACGGCGAATAGAATCGCTAATATTACCGGAAAACGATTAGCTTTCGAAAACAAACGGCTTTCTCCTTTACCTTGACTCTCTTGCTGGTTTTTCAATATTAATTCGATATCGTTATCTACCTGCTCTCCGCTTATCTTCTGCATAATAGCCGTAGCTTCTTCTTTTTTTCCACGGTGTAGTAGAAGCCAACGTGGGCTTTCTGGTACAAAAAAGATCAAAATAAAGAAAATGAGGGATGGAAACGCTTGTACGCCAAGCATCCAACGCCACGACTCTTCTCCTCCTTGTCCTATAAAATAATTGGACAGGTATGCAACCAATATTCCTAACACTACGTTGAACTGAAATAATCCCACCAATTTCCCTCGCGATTTGGCTGGAGAAATCTCTGATATGTATATGGGTGCGGTTACGGACGATACGCCTACTCCAATACCGCCTAAAAAGCGGAAAAGGATAAAGGTATTCCAATCTTGTGCGAGTGCTGTGCCAATAGCTGAAAAGAAGTAGAGTGCCGCTACGAGAAATAAGGTCGTTTTACGACCTAATTTATCCGATGGATAAGCACCCATTGCAGCTCCAACAACTGTTCCGATTAAGGCTATGGCCATCGTTAAACCGTGTTGAAATTCACTTAGTGACCAGAATAGCTGGACGGCTTTTTCCGCACCAGATATAACGGCCGTATCAAAGCCAAATAAAAATCCGCCTAACGCCACTACGAATGACCAGGCCAAAACTGTGTTTTTGTTCATGTTACTTTATTTACAACTGATTAATCAAAAATTAACATTTACAATTGATTTACAACTGATTAATCCAAAATTAACATGAACTTCATCTCTGCTTAAATAATGGCTAACTTAATTATATCAAATTTGTATCAACGACAATAATTAATCAAAATATTGTGTATCAACGAATTAAAATTTTAATAAATATTTCATGACATGAATTTTGTACCATTTCTTTAGATTATGTTACCTATCTAAACAGTCGATAAAATGTGTATTTTAAACACTAAGCTTTGTTGTTCTGTTAGGAAAAAAAAAATTGTATCTTGTCGAGAAAATTCAAAACAGGGGATGTCAAGGTTTTACATTTTTTTTGCTTTCGTGATCCTTCTATGCTGTCATGCTTGTCAGCCGAGTGGAAATAATACGCAGTTTACCATTGCTTTTTCACAGTGTATCGGTGATGACGCGTGGCGAGAAACCATGTTGGATGAGATGAAAAGGGAGCTCTCTTTCTATCCGGATATCGAATTTATCTACCGTGACGCCGGTGGAGATAACCAAAAGCAAATACAGCAAATAAAAGAGATACTCGAACAAGATATCGATCTACTCATTGTGTCGCCCAATGAAGCTGAACCATTGACGCCGATTGTCGATTCCGTTTTTCAAAAAAATATTCCAGTAATTGTCACCGACCGCAAAACATCCTCCGGTTTATACAACGCGTATGTTGGGGCAGATAATCTTGCGATAGGTAAACTAGCTGGACAGTTTATTGTGCATACACTCAATGGACGAGGACAAGTAGGTATCGTCACTGGATTGAAAGGTAGCTCAGCATCTATCGAACGAAAGAAAGGATTCCTTGATGCGTTAGATAGTGCAGGCGCTGTTCGTCTGGGTATTGAAATACAAAGTGACTGGGAAAGGCATACCGCCTATACACAAGCTAAACAGCATATTAAACAGCTTCTTGAGCAAGATATTATTTTAGCTTTTAATGACCAGATGGCTTTTGGTGTCATCCAAGCACTCCGGGAAGCGGGTGAAAACCATAAGAGGGTTGTCGGTATTGATGCTCTTCCTGGCGAAGGCAATGGATTATCGGAAATTGTCAACGGAACGTTGTTCGCTTCCATGCTCTATCCTACTGGTGGCACGGAGGCTATTCGCACTGCAATGGCTATTTTGCAACGCAAACCCTATAAACGGGATAATATTCTGGGAACGGTTGTCATCAATCAAGATAACGCAGGACTCATGATGCTGCAGTCTAACAAAATACAGGAACAACAAGAGGATATAGACAAACGGCAAGAGCTTATCGTCGAACAAAACAAAATATACCGAAACCAACAGACGACATTGAATGTCTTGATAACAAGCTTGGTACTAGCAGTGGTATTCGGGGGGATTTCGATTATCGTTATCAAAAGCAACTGGGAGAAAAATAAGCATCTTGAAAAACAAAACGAGGAGATACTTTCCCAACAACAGCAAATTGTGAAGATGAATGAACAGATAAGGACCGCTTCCGAAGCACAAAGCAAGTTCTTCACGAATGTATCCCACGAATTTAAAACACCGCTTACCCTCATTCTTGCCCCTATAGAGGAGTTGGAGAAAGAGAAAAATTTGTCTTCTGAGGGTGCAGACCAACTGGCACGTATAAAACGGAATGCAAAGAAACTCCAAAACCTCGTTACCGATTTGATTGACATTCACCGCATTGACAAGGCCAAGAGAAAGTTGCAGGCTGCTCCTGTACAGATTGATGCGTTTGTCCAGCAGGTATTGGCAAGTTTTAAATCTTTATCGCAAAAAAAGCGTATATCGTTAAGCTATATCAGCAAAACACCACTCAAAGAAATCTGGATTGACGAGTATCTAATGGAACAGGCACTTTCCAACCTATTATCAAACGCCTTTAAATTCACGGCAAAAGGGGGAAAGATTAATGTCGTTGTAGAAGAAGATACCTTTGGGGATCATTTATACATCCGGGTAGTCGATAACGGAAGTGGAATATCCGTTACGGACATTGACTATATCTTTGACATGTTTTATCAAGGTGAACAGCATCTTTCTGGTTCGGGTATTGGTTTAGCGTATGTAAAAGAGATTGTTGAATTGCATCACGGACAAGTGACCGTTAGTAGTAAAAAAGGGGTCGGTTCGTCGTTTACGTTGCGTTTGCCTACGGGACATTTACATTTATCAGAAGACGAAAAGAAAGGTTTGTTAGACCATACTTCCACACGGCAAACGGAGCGTGAGGAGCATATCTTAAATGTAGAGGAGCTTACCGAGGAAACCGTTTCTTTTTATTCCAGTAAGGCAGCTAATATTCTGGTTGTTGACGACCATCCGGATATCCGTCTGTTCTTGAAAGATATTCTCAAAAAGGAATATAACCTGCTATTTGCCAAAAGCTATTTGGACGCTATTGCAAAAATGGAACAAAGTTACCCGGATCTCGTTGTGAGTGACATTATGTTGCCCGATGGAAGTGGTTTAGATCTCTTAAAATGATACAAAAACAGCCCACAGTTTAATAAAACCCCGGTACTATTGCTGAGCGCGTTGGATACGGAAGAGGATAAAATTGAGGGAATGCGCCTGATGGCAGATGCATACCTTACCAAACCTTTTAGTGTCGACCATCTAAAAGCCGTGATAACCAACCTCCTTACTTCCCGTCGACAACTGAAAGATCATTACACCAGCATTTTAGAGCCGGGAGAAACGGCAACAGATATAAAACAGCATACTGCACGGGATAAGCGGTTTATGCAAAGTTTAGATATGGTTATCGAGGAACACATCGGAAAAAAATCACTCAGTGTAGAAGATATTGCATATGCTCTGAATATCTCCCGCGTACAGCTGTACCGCAAAACCAAGAACCTATTGAACAGTAGTGTAAACGAATACCTTCTTCAACGTCGTTTAACCAAATCTAAACACCTTTTACTAGAAGGGCTAAATATCAATGAAGTGGCCGAAAAAGTAGGTTTTTCCTCAGCGGCCTATTTCGCGGCAGCTTTCAAAAAACAATTTGGTATTACACCGACGGCTTTTAGAAAAGACAAGTTAAAATAAAAATGGGTTAGCCATCGGCCAACCCATTATCAGGTAAATATAATCCCGAGATCTTCTAAATCATCTCCACGCTACGTTTTACAAAAGTCGTAAGATCTGATCCTGTCAACAGTCCACGTGACAGTAAGGCTAAATCGAAGGCTTGTTTCGCTAGCTTTTCGGCATCTTCTTCTGACTTTCGATGATACGTTTTACCAGCGGGTGATTGCCATTTACACTCACCTTATAATGATCCGGCAGCGAATCATAGAAGCCCATACCTTTACCGGTCTTGGCCATATCTTTCATACGACGCATAAATTCGTCTATTGTTACCGATACCGGAAGCTCCTCTTCCGACATGGCTTCCACATGGACTTCCATATCTTTACGACTGATAGCCTTATTGAAGATTTCGGTTACCTTCTTACTTTCTTCCTCAGACAGCTTTAGCTCTATTTTTTCTTCTTTTTGTATTAGTTTATCGATAACATCGGCATCTACACGTTTCAGCTGTACCTTCTCTCCTCCTTTTTGCTCCAGATAAGAGGCAAAATGCGAATCTATAGGACCATCCAATACTAAGACATCGTAACCTTTGGCCTTCGCATTAGCGATGAAGCTATCTTGCTGATTGGCATCAGATGTGTATAGATAAACGATGTTGCCATCTTTATCAGCTTGGATATCTTTTACCTTCTCATAGTATTCTTTGATCGTATAGTTTTCGTTGGCTATATTTTTCAACAAACAGAAGTCGTTGGCTTTCTCGGCAAACTTCTCTTCTGTCAGCATGCCATATTTAATAAAGAGGCCTATATCATTCCATTTCTCTTCAAAACCTTTGCGGTCCGTCTTAAAGATTTCCTGCAGCTTATCCGCTACCTTCTTAGTGATATAATTGCTGATTTTCTTCACATTGCTGTCGGCCTGCAGGAATGAACGCGACACGTTAAGAGGAATATCTGGTGAGTCGATAACCCCATGCAGCAACATCAGATATTCTGGCACAATATCCTTTACCTCATCGGTGATAAATACCTGACGGGAGTACAACTTAATTTTATTGCGTTGAACTTCAAATTCATTTTTAAGCTTAGGAAAATAAAGAATACCTGTCAGGTTAAACGGATAGTCTACATTAAGATGAATCCAAAACAAAGGCTCTTCTGTGGAATATGGATAAAGCTCCCTATAGAAAGACAGGTAATCCTCATCTTTAAGGTCTGCCGGAGCTTTGGTCCACGCCGGATTGGTGTTGTTGATAATATTATCAACCTCTACAGTTTTATATTTAGGTTTACCGTTTTCGTCTTCACCATCCTTCTCGGTTGTGGATTTGGTGCCGAAGCGAATCTTTACAGGAAGGAATTTGGCATATTTGTCTAAAATTTCCTGCAATCTGAATTTATCAAGAAACTCTTCCGACTCCTCGTTGATATGCAAGATAACATCTGTACCGCGACTGGTACGCGATCCTTTGGAGATTTCATAAGAAGTGCTGCCATCACATACCCAATGTGCAGGCTCGGCTCCTTCTTGATAAGACAAGGATTCTATTTCTACCTTATCGGCCACCATAAAAGCCGAATAGAAGCCCAAGCCGAAACGACCAATAATTTCATTGGCATCTTTGGCTTCCTTGAATTTCTCCATGAACTCTGTGGCTCCGGAAAACGCTATTTGGTTGATATATTTTTTGATTTCCTCGGCCGTCATACCAATACCATTGTCGGAAATCGTAATGGTCTTGGCGTCCTTGTCAAACTTGACATCCACAACCAAGTCGCCCAGCTCACCATTGAACTGTCCTAAGGCTGCAAGACGTTTTATCTTTTGGGAAGCATCAACAGCGTTGGAAACCAACTCACGTAAAAAGATTTCTGTATCTGAATATAGGAATTTCTTGATGACCGGAAATATGTTTTCCGTGTTTATGGAGATAGTACCTTTCTCTGTGCTCATATATTTAGCGTTTTTATTACGAGCATGAGTTATCAAGCTACGTTCCAAAAGATTTTTTAGGACATTTTGGCAGGAGAAAATGACAAAATAAAATTAAAGACATTGACATTTCAAAATAATCTACTATATTTGTAGAGTATTCAGAATTGCGTAAGCAATACCAACCGAGTGTAGTCACCACGGTGGTAAAATAATACGGGTATCAGGACCAAAATAAACGTTTCCACGCTTTATTTATCCCTAAGTTTTCTGAATACAATTTATTGGTTTAACGTAAAATCTAAATTGTAATGTCAAACAACAGCAAACTTTTCCAGCATTTAGTGGAAAAATTCAGCCAGTACACTACCGAAGAGCTTATACGTCTCAACAATGAGACGGTAGACAGCAATGCATGGGGCTCTTCCAGAGCTACGTTCCGCACCGCTATTATCTCTGCTCTTTCACGAAAAGGGATAGACATGTCAAGGATTATTGAAAAACAAGACGGTTTCACACACATAAAATCTGTTCCTGTAAAGTTGCAGGACAACTCCCTAATCCCTCTTCGTCAATAACTTGCTCTCATATTCAACGTTCACCAGTTTCATAATCAAAAGGGCAACCTATGTTGCCCTTTAGTTCTTTTAATGTACATGCGATAACGCATATAGAGCAAAGGTTCCAAGCCAATGTGACCCCATATAATCATCTTGGGTAGAAAGGTTGGGTAAGGCAAATGCTATATGGTGATCAGCTATGCTCTTCAAATGTTTCAGTTCGGGAAGTTTGGCACTAATCCCATACAGACAGGCGGCCCTGCTATAGTTGAGGCCGTCAAGATGTACGAGCTTGCCGTCCGTACGGTCTTTCACCACCGCAGGCTCAAGGATAAACTTGTCGTCGAAAAGCTGTGGCATAAACTGAAGCAGCCACTCTCTAAAATCTGCTTTGGTCAATATCTTGGACATCAGATATGCCTCTTCCAGACATGGTGACAGGAAGTCATAGCCACTTGGCTCGTACGCCAGATCACAATGCTCATCTTTTGCAAACAGTCGCTGTCCATGCTCTACGATAGCAGCCTCAAAGGACTTATCCCCTACGGTCCTAGCATAATCCAACGACAAGGAGAGTCCGAAAGCACTGTTGTCATGTTGCCCCGCACGTATTGGATATACCAACTTAGGAAGATATTCTTTATAACGTTCCACCAATAAATCGGCGAGGGGCTGCAAGGCTGCTTTCCATCGCTGCGCATCTGGATCCTGCCATAGGGTAAGGCTTTCCTGCAACTTAAACAGCCAAGCCCATCCGTAAGTACGTTCGAAGCTGGTATTATTCTTATCGTTAAAAAAGGCCATTTCCACCGCCACATTCTCCGGGGTAATATGTCTGTTCAGCAAGTCCCGCACTATACCTGCCGTATCCAACGAAGGGTATTGACGCAGTAGCTCCACAATAGACCAGTAGCCATGAACAGAAGAATGCCAGTCAAAACATCCGTAGAATATAGGACGTAAAGCCTTCGGCGACTTCAAATCTTCTTCAGATCCCAACACCTGCCCCAACTTATTCGGATATTCCACTTCCAAACAATGTGTGGGCAACGCTATAATCCTACAAGCCAACTCCTCGTCCAAGCGGACTACCCTGCTGTCCTCTGCTCTATCCGCTTTTGACGAAATATTTCTACAAGCTGAAAAAAACAAGGTTGTGATCAGCACAAAAGAGACCAATGTTACTTTCTTCATTGTAAAGTATTCATAATTTAGATTATAGCTTAAATGTATAAAAAATTATCAATCAAACGACATGAACATCACAGATTTAATTACAGGAGGAATAGGTTCAAACGTAACTTCTGCTATCTCCAAGACACTGAATTGAATATTGACGAGGACAAAACCAAAGGGCTGGTTGCCGCGGCCGTACCGCTGATGGTTGCAGCACTCAACTATAATGCTAAGAAAAGTTCCGAAAAAGCAGACAATATAAATAAAGCATTAGAACAGCACGACGGCAGTATCTTCAGTCAATTGGATAAGCTGACAGACAGCACCGTAAGTACGGATGGCAAGAGAATAGTGCAGCACATCTTTGGCAGCAACACCGATGTGGTTAAGACTAATCTTGCTTCAAGAACAGGATTGTCTACAGAAAAGATTGAAGGTGCCTTAGCTCTACTCACCCCTCTTGTGATGGGATTCTTCGGCAAGCAGAAGAAATTAAACAACGGCGGAGTAGGTGACCTTATTGGAAATATCTTAGGAGGACAGTCGTCTTCCGGCGGTGGTATCTTAGGATCTCTGGTAAGTAATATCATGGACAGCTTTGGCGTATCCTCCCCGACAAATCAGGGAACACTCTCCAATTTGGCCGGTGAGTTTTTTAACCAAAACAATAATGCCGATAAAAAGGGGTCAGTATTAGAGACCTTAGCCGCCATATTCGGTAAATAGATAAAATACGGACTGCAAAGTCTGTATTTTATCCTTCCCTAAGTCCCAGCTCCTCAAATAGCTTTCTGTACTCTTCAAAGCGATGCTGACGTACAGGTCGTACATAAGGATAGGTGTTGAAATACAACACCAAAGCCGGAGCAATCTGCTTATAGACAGACACAAATTCATACTTTATCAGTTCTCCGTTATGGATACGCTGCTTGATTTTATTATGATACGGATACATTATCTTGTTGTGAAATTATCTGTTGTGCACAAAAGTGCCCCATACTGAAGCATGCCTGCAAGAGATAACCTCCCGTAGGGGCATCCCAATCCAGCATCTCACCTATACAGTGCACTTTTGGATATTTTACCAACGAAAAATCTTGCCGAACCTCATCCATATCCACTCCTCCACAGGTAGATATGACTTCCTCTATAGGACGCAGACCTGTAACCTCAATAGGATAATTCTTGATACTCTTTGCCAATAAGCCTGCAGTGGTAAACGTTTCCTTATCCAGCAGCTTGAGCAATGTCAAGGCTGCCCCCTTAAGGTTAAGTTTACTTTTCAATGTCTCAGAAATCTTGCGGGAATGCCGGAGTATATGTGCTATATCTTCCACGGTAAGGGAAGGCTTTAAATCTAAAGTCAAGGTGAGGGGAAAGTTTTCTTTTCGTGTATATCGGTTCATATAATATACCGGACTTCCCTCAATACCATAGCGTGTAAACAATACCTCTCCTTTTTTTATTATGTCCCCGAAACGTATTTGTACATTTTTGAGTATTTGTCCTTCTAAGATGGAGAAGTCCTTTTTCGTGTTGTACCCCGAATTGGCAGCCTGAAACGGCAAGATATTTACATTTTTACGGCTTAAGATTTCCGTCCAACGTCCATCCGAGCCCGTCTTGGACCAGGATCCTCCCCCTACTGCCAATATCATCCTGCCGTATCTTACGCTCTCAATGGAATCCCCACGGCTGAAGTACGCAAACTCCTCATCAAAGTCCACCAACTTATATCCCGAAAAGAAGCAGACCTGCAACCCTTTCAATGCCTCCATCCAAGCGTTCAGTACCTCAATAGGTTTTATCCCTCTTTCGGGAAACACCTTACCCGAACTACCCACAAAAGTCTTTATTCCAATGGAATCCAGCCACTTAATAACAGACACATTATCAAACTCTTTAACAACTTGTTGAATATGAGGATGAGTATATTTGTGTACAAACTCTTCTACAGGCTCGCTATGAGTAAGGTTAAAGCCGCCGTGGCCAGCTACTAAAAATTTTCTGGCGGGAGCTTTGTTATGGTCATACACAAGTACCTGTACACCGGATTGTGCCAGCTTATACGCAGCCATCAATCCTGCTGGACCTGCCCCTACAACGACGACGGGTAATGCACTCATGGATGCAAAGATACTTCTCTTTCGACGATTCTCGCTATCCATTCATAAAAATAGCCGCAAACTTACGTTTGCGGCTACCTTAAACTCCCACGAAACCTATCCTACACTATTTTCCTTTTTCTTCAATGAATCTATCCGCATTCGACGGTGCTCCATGTCTCTTCCTTTTCTGAACTTTGCACCTGACTCTTTAGAATATTTATTTTTTAATTTCTGTTTTTGTTCTTCGGTCAAGATTTTCTCAAATTTCTCTCTGTGGGCCATAAACTCCTTGCGCGCCACCTGATGATCTTGTCTGCGCTTTTCTTGCATGGCTTTAGCCTTTTGGGCTCGCTCAAGGTTTAACTTATAGACCTCCTGACGTTGTTGGTCGGTAAAGTTAAGTTCTTTATCCAGCATTTCTGTGCGCTTGGTCGCTATTTCCTCTGGCGTACGTTTCACCCACTCTTTCTTTTCACGCACAGGTCTATGCTGACGTTTTTCCTTGTTCACCTTTTCCTGAGCAAAAGCGCCGAAGCCTATGCCTGAAAGTAATATGGCTATAGATAAGATTTTTTTCATTTTTTACTCCTTTCTTTGTTTTAATATTTAATAACCTTTTCTAAAACAATAGAGTATAAAAACCTCGAAATGTTTAATTTACCTTTGTTAAATTTTGTTAAGATGTAAGGAGTAAAAGAGAGATGGTTAGAAACAAAAAATGCTTTTTCTATGAAAAGCACATCAACAATTTTTAACTTTCATCAGAAAGTTAACACGACTGTTAACGTTTCTGATTTTGTTTGGTTTCTGGTTTGGTTGGTTCTACAAATCCCCAATTGGTAACATAAAACATGTAAGGGTTTCTTTGTAAAGTTGTTTGTTTTTCCTTCTGCTTCTTAATCATACATTCTCCTTTCTTTTAATTTCCTAATTACACTACAAGAAGCTTGCCAAATTTTTTAATTAAGTATTAATAAGAAATTTTTTACATTTGAATTAATTAAAACATCAATTTTTGACATCCTGTCAGCTCATCTTGAAAAGAAAAAGCCCCGAAGCAAACTCGAGGCTTTTCTGTAGGTTGTAAAGAATATCTTACACTACGATATTAATAATCTTACCTTTCACATAAACAACCTTCTTCACCTGCTTTCCATCCAGATAGCGTTGTACATCCGCATTTGCAAGAACGATTTCTTCTACTGCCTTAGCATCCAGATCCAAGGCCAGAGAGAGGTTCATTTTCATTTTACCATTTACGGAAATTGGGTAAGCAAATTCTGACTCCACCAAATAATCCGGATTAAACTTTGGATATGGGGCATAAGAAATTGTTCCTGGCTCATTACCTAACAAAGCCCATAGCTCTTCGGTAATATGTGGAGCATAAGGAGAAAGTACAACGATCAAATCCTGAAGGATCTTACGTTTGTTGCATTTCAAGTCAGTAAGCTCGTTCACACAAATCATGAAAGCAGATACCGATGTATTGAACGAAAAACGCTCGATATCGTCTTCTACTTTCTTGATGATTTTGTGCAGCGATTTGTATTCTGCTTTTGTTGGTTCATCGTCCGACACATTGAAGTTGCCTTCCGCATCATGGAACAAGCGCCATACTTTACGCAAGAATTTATATACCCCTTCGATACCGTTGGTATTCCAAGGTTTGGATTGCTCCAAAGGTCCTAAGAACATTTCATAGAGACGCAATGTATCTGCACCAAACTGCTCTATAATGTCGTCCGGATTTACTACATTGAATTTGGACTTGGACATTTTCTCCACCTCAGTGCCGCAGATATATTTGCCATTTTCAAGGATAAATTCCGCATTGGCAAAATCCGGTCTGAAGGCTTTGAACTTCTCCGTATCCAAAATATCATTGCTAACGATGTTTACATCCACATGCAATGGAATCGTATTGTATTGATCTTTCAATCCATACGAAACAAACTTATTCGTTCCTTTACCTTCCTCATCCAAGATACGGTACACAAAGTTAGAACGACCTTGGATCATACCTTGGTTGATTAGTTTCTTAAACGGTTCTTCCTCGTTGTGGTATCCCAAATCTTTAAGGAACTTATTCCAGAAGCGGGAATAAAGCAAGTGACCTGTGGCGTGTTCCGAGCCTCCGATATACAAGTCTACGGCTTTCCAATAGTCGATTGCTTCTTTTGAAGCAAAGCTCTTATCGTTTTTAGGATCCATATAGCGGAACCAGTACCATGAAGAACCGGCCCATCCCGGCATGGTGCTCAACTCATACTCGTATTGGCCTTGGTATTTCCAGTTTTCGGCACGACCAAGAGGAGGCTCTCCTGTCTCTGTAGGAAGATATTTATCTACTTCCGGCAACAAGAGAGGAAGTTCTTCTTCTTTAATCAGATAAGGCAATCCATTTTTGAAATATACCGGCACAGGCTCTCCCCAATAACGCTGACGTCCGAAGATGGCGTCGCGCATGCGATAGTTTACCTTAGCTTTTCCGAGTTTTAGTTCTTCTAGCTTAGCAATCAAGGCTGGAACGGCTTCAGCATAAGTCATGCCGTTGATAAATCCCGAATTGATATAGCGTCCATCTTTGTTCGGGTCGGCAGCCTCTTCAATATTCTGTGTATCCGAAATAGGAATGATAGGCAAATTAAAGTGTTTTGCAAACAGGTAATCACGTTGGTCACCTGACGGCACAGCCATCACCGCTCCCGTACCATAACCTACCAACACGTAGTCTGCAATCCATATCTGTACATCTTCACCCGTCAATGGATGTTTTGCATAAGAACCGGTAAATGCTCCCGAAACAGTCTTTGTATCTGCCATACGGTCAAGCTCGGACTTCTTCGCAGTCTTTTCTATATAAGCTTCAACTTCAGTCCGTTGACCTTCCGTAGTTAAAGCAGAAACCAACTCATGTTCAGGTGCCAGTACGATGAACGTCACACCGAAAATAGTATCTACACGAGTCGTAAATACTTCAATTTCAGTATTCAGTTGCGGCACAGGAAACTTAACCGAAGCACCTTCCGACTTGCCTATCCAGTTGCGTTGCATCTCAATGACAGGTTCCGGCCAGTCCACGGTCTCTAACCCTCTAAGCAGTCGGTCCGCGTAAGCGGTGATACGCAAAGACCATTGCATCATCTTTTTCTGTTCTACCGGGTAACCGCCACGCTCCGAGACGCCGTTAATGACTTCGTCATTGGCCAACACGGTCCCTAGAGCAGGACACCAGTTTACCGTACTTTCACGCAGGTAAGCCAAACGATATTTCAACAGTTCACGTTGTTGTTCCTCTTCGGTAAAAGCTTTCCATTCCTCCGCGGTGAAGGACAGAATATCTTCATCACAAGAAGCATTAACTCCCTGTGTACCTGATATTTCAAACCTTTGAATTAAAGTATCTATAGACTCAGCTTTGTCAGCATCCTTGTTATACCAAGAATTGAAAAGCTGCATAAAAATCCATTGCGTCCATTTATAGAACGAAGGATCCGACGTGCGCACCTCCCTAGACCAGTCGTACGAAAATCCGATATTGTCCAGCTGTTCACGATAGCGGTTGATGTTTGTTTCTGTCGTGATCGCAGGATGTTGTCCAGTTTGGATGGCATATTGCTCCGCAGGCAAACCAAAAGAATCGTATCCCATCGGATGCAATACGTTAAATCCTTTCAACCTTTTATATCTTGAAAAAATATCAGAAGCGATATATCCTAGCGGATGTCCCACATGCAATCCTGCTCCCGATGGATAAGGGAACATGTCCAACACATAATATTTAGGCTTGTCCGTAGACTCTGAGGTCTTGAAAGTTCCTCGCTCAGCCCAAAATTTTTGCCACTTTTTCTCAATTGATTTGTGCGAATAATCCATTTCTTAATACGTTCTAAAGAGATGCGAAAATAGCGATTTTAAGGCATATATGGGAATAATTGTTTTTAAATCAAGTAATTTTTTGGATAGCAGCACTCACGGCTTACTATTTCATTCGTAAAGAAATGTTAAAATCTTGATTTCCCCGACAGATATATTGATATTTATTCCCTAAAATCATCATAAATCCTTACTTTCGCATTATAAAATTAAGAAGCTTTATGTCTATAATTGATCAGGGATCACCAAGAAAAAAAAACGAAATCCGTATATATTTCTAC
The DNA here is from genome assembly GCF_000814685.1 of Sphingobacterium sp. T2. Taxonomy (GTDB): domain Bacteria; phylum Bacteroidota; class Bacteroidia; order Sphingobacteriales; family Sphingobacteriaceae; genus Sphingobacterium; species Sphingobacterium thermophilum. The sequence continues at coordinate 5,762 of NZ_JXAC01000033.1, read as the reverse complement.
GGTTATCAGTATTGCTTTGGTACTGTTGATGACCGGTCTTTTGGGATTGATATTGGTACATGCCAAAAACCTTTCCAAATATGTGAAGGAAAATATAGTACTTAATATCATTGTGAATGACAATGTGAACGAGGGTGACGTCTTATCCCTACAGAAAGACTTAGAAAAAGATCCTTACGTATTACGTACGGAATATGTTTCCAAAGAGCTGGCAGCCAAAAACCTAAAAGAAGACCTCGGGGAAGACTTTATCGAGTATCTGGGAACTAACCCTCTTCTTCCTTCTATAGATGTATATCTGAAAGAACAGTATGCCAACGCGGATAGCATTCAGCCATTTATAGATAAAATCACCAAAAGCAGTAAAGTGAAAGAAGTCGTTTACCAAGAATCGCTTATCGACATGGTAAACAAAAACATACGCGTTATTTCTATTGTGGTATTAGCCTTTGCGGCCATATTACTGATTATCGCTGTAGCCCTCATCAATAATACTATCCGTCTAGCTATTTATTCCCAACGTTTCTTAATCAAGAGTATGCAGCTTATCGGTGCCACAAAAAACTTTATCCGCCGGCCGTACATCATTTATGGTATCATTCACGGTTTGATTGGTGCTTTGGTAGCTATCCTGCTTTTGATTTTCACGTTAAACTTCGCGCAAAAGCAGATTCCGGAGATTGTATTTTTGCAAAGCTGGAGTGAGTTTGTGTTAATATTCTTAGTAGTGGTAATCTTGGGAATCCTTATTTCCGGTATTAGCACCTATTTTGCCGTAACAAAATATTTAAAAGCTAAATCACACAGCCTGTATCGATAACACATTGTTTATACTAACACATTATAAAAAAGTATGACTGAAAAAAGAACCGTATTGGACAAAGACAAGAAAGCGAGTGTTTTTGTGTTCCAGAAAGCAAACTACCAGTTGTTCATAGCAAGCATACTTGTTGTGGCCGTAGGATTTTTCCTGATGATGGGAACGGAAGACATTTACAGCTTCACTAAAATAACCCTAGCTCCTATCGTGGTAGTAGCGGGATTTGCCTTGGGATTTATTGCGATTTTATATAAGCCGAAAAACAAATAAATTTTATAATGGATTACATTCAAGCTATTATCATAGCTATTGTTGAAGGACTCACCGAATATTTACCTATATCGTCAACAGCCCATATGGGTTTTACAGCTGCATTGATGGGAATGGAAGAAACAGAATACCTTAAAATGTTTCAGGTGTCCATCCAATTCGGTGCTATACTGGCTGTAGTGGTTTTGTACTGGAAAAAGTTTTTTGACATCAACAACATACAGCTTTATTACAAGCTTGCCATTGCTGTCATTCCTGCGCTGATTCTTGGCAAGTTATTCGACGAAAAGATAGAAGCCGTATTAGGCAACCAGATAGCCATCTCTACCGTTTTGGTTTTGGGAGGTGTGGTATTACTATTTGTCGATAAGTGGTTTAAAAACCCTAAAATCACGGACGAAAAAGACATTTCCATAAAGAAAGCCTTGACCATAGGCTTTTGGCAATGTCTGGCCATGATGCCAGGAACATCGCGTTCAGCGGCTTCCATCATTGGAGGATTGACCCAAGGTCTTAACCGCAAAGCAGCTGCCGAATTTTCCTTTTTCTTGGCTGTTCCTACCATGTTGGCGGTGACAGTATACTCCATCTTCGTCAAAACATGGGGAGAAGGGACGAATCATGCTCAGAAAGGATATGAAATGATCATGGCTAGCGAACAGAGCATTATAGCCTTTATCTTGGGAAATGTAATAGCTTTCATCGTAGCCATGATCGCCGTGAAAACATTCATCTCCGTATTGACAAAATACGGATTTAGATTCTGGGGATGGTACCGCATCATCATCGGAATAGGATTGTTAATATTCTTTTGGCAGCAATAGGTCATCACCTTCATCAGGTTCGCATAATAATTCATTCGACAATAATTCGTATTTTTGCAGCACTCAAATGATATAGAGTATCTATCTATATCATTTGATTTTCAGAAATGAAGGAAACAACAGAAAAGAAAACATAAAATATTCTCCTTTGCCGAAGGAGAAATACTATTAGTAGACAAACCTTTGACGTGGACGAGCTTCGATGTGGTAGGTAAACTTCGCAATACGATGAAGCCATTGAAGCTTAAAGTGGGCCACGCAGGAACCTTGGACCCTCTGGCAACAGGATTGCTCATCATCTGTACCGGCAAGCTCACAAAAAAAATCGACACCTTCCAAGCCGAAGATAAGGAATACACAGGCGTCATCACTTTAGGGGCTACCACTCCTTCTTACGACTTGGAAACAGAGATAGATCAAACGTTCGACATAAGTGCAATCACGGAAGAAGAGATATTAGCTGTTGCCAAAAGTTTTGAAGGAGAACAGGAACAGCTGCCTCCTGCCCATTCCGCCGTAAAAATCAAGGGAGAAAGGGTCTACGAGAAGGCTAGACGCGGTGAAGACGTAGAGCTCAAACCTAGAAAGATTATCATCTCTTCTTTTGTCATCGAAAAGATAGAAATGCCTAACGTACATTTTAGGATAAAATGTTCGAAGGGTACTTATATACGTTCCATAGCACATGATTTTGGAAAAGCATTGAACAACGGCGCCCATCTGTCTAGTTTGCGCCGTACCATGAGTGGCGACTTCCATGTCGATGACGCCTGGAAGCTGGATGAGCTGATTAAGGCTATACGTGAACAAAAAGAATCTACACTACAACAAACTTTATAGTATTATCCAATGAAGATATACAGAAATCTGGAGGAGTTCGTACCATTAGATAATGCCATTGTGACTATAGGAACTTTCGATGGTGTGCATATCGGGCATCAGAAAATTCTTAAGAAATTGGTGGATTGTGCCAAAGAAACGGGAGGAGAAACTGTATTACTTACATTTTTTCCCCACCCTCGCCTTGTCATCAACCCAAATGACGACAGCTTACGCCTTATCAACGATATTGAGGAGAAAACCCATCAGCTAAGTCTATCGGGCTTAGACCATCTTATCATCACTCCTTTTACTCAGGAGTTTGCCAACCTCAGCCCAGAAGACTACATACGCAATGTCTTAGTAGATAAGCTAGGAACAAAAACTATTATCATCGGCTATGATCACCATTTCGGTAAAAACCGCAAGGGTACAATAAAAGACTTGGAGCATTTTGCTCAGATTTTCGATTTTAAAGTTGAAGAAATTGCCAAACAAGATATCGAGGATGTAGCCGTATCGTCAACAAGAGTGCGAGAAGCCCTTATCAAAGGGGATATTGATACAGCCAACAAATATCTAGGCTATCCTTTTGAGCTTACAGGCACTGTAGAAAAAGGCGACCAAATAGGAAGACAAATAGGATTTCCTACTGCCAACCTACATGTGCATGAAGCGCACAAGCTTATCCCTGCCTATGGTATCTATGCCGTAGAGGTAGATATCTATACCGAAGTGTCAAGTATTATATCAGGCGAATACGAGGAGCTAAAGTGTTAAAAACCGCACAAGGCATGTGTTATATAGGTAATCGTCCTACGATCGACGGCTTCACCAGAAAAATAGAAGTGAATGTCCTTGACTTCAACGAAGATATTTACGACCGTACGGTACGTATTAAGTTCCACAAGTTTATCCGTGAAGACAAACGTTTCGACAACTTGGAGGCACTGCAACAGCAAATCAAGGAAGATGAAAAAACTATAAGAGCCTATTTTAAGTAAAATAGGCTCCTACTTTTTGTTCCTACAAATCTTCTATAGTTCTACCGGATGAAAAACCTTACCCAAAGCCTCTAGCTCATCTAAGTTAACCTCTTCTTCAAAGATGCCATAGACGGCAGAACCAGATCCGGACATAGATGCATAAAGTGCTCCCTTTTCGTATAGCTTGTGCTTTATCTCTTGTATGACAGGATATTTATCAAAAATTCCAAACTCAAAGTCATTTTTAATGTAATATTTCCATTCCTGTATAGGCAACTTAATCGCTCTACACAAGTCCACCTCAGGTGCAGCAGGAATCACCTGACTATATGCCTCTGCCGTTGAAATATGTATATCCGGCTTTACAATAACAATCCAATAAGTCGACAGGTCTAGTGATATCTCGGAAAACTCATCTCCTATTCCAGTCGCAAAGACAGGTTTATTTTCCACAAAGAAAGCACAGTCAGCTCCCAACTTGGCGGCATATTTCTGCAGTTCCTCGGCTTTAAGGTTTAGCTTATTCCATTCGCTCAACGCCTTTAGCACAAAGGCTGCATCAGAAGATCCTCCTCCCAATCCTGCCCCTACGGGAATGTTTTTCAGCAACTTGATAGCTACAGGCTCAATCTGGGGAAAATCACTCTTCAATAGATGGTAGGCTTTGGTGCATAGGTTGTCTCCTCTTTCCGGAATATGGATGCCATAGGTCTCAAAAGAATAACTATCTGCCGCATGCATTTCCACCACATCATACATTTTCACCGGATAGAATATGGTTTCAATATCGTGATAGCCATCCTCTCTCCTTCGGGAAACAAACAACCCTATATTAATCTTAGCATTTGCGAATGAAATCATACTACAAATTAACAAAAATCCGTCTGAAAAGCAGTTTAAAGATAGCATAAATGCACAAAACAAGGCTTATGAAAAAATCATCGACCTCATTTTCAAGTGATAAAGAAAAAGAGCAAAATTTAGTTTTGTAGATATACATAGAATTTCTACTTTTGTGGCGGAGAGTTGGCAGAGTGGTCGAATGCGGCGGTCTTGAAAACCGTTAACTGTAACAGGTTCGGGGGTTCGAATCCCTCACTCTCCGCAAAGGAAGCTTCATCATCAGATGAAGCTTTTTTATTTTAAACGGATTTCCCCACAATCAACAGATATATACATTTCATCCGCATTGGATTCGAACCGAAGGGTTAGCCGGAGAGTTCGATTCACAGAAACTTAGGATGATCATTGGGAGGAAAAAGGACTTTTAATTAAATAAGCAAAGATCTTGCTTAGTAAAGAAAATCTTTACCTTCTTCAGTCCATCATTTCTATAAACATCATAAATGCTGAATATAAACTGATGTCCTTTTCTTTAAAAATTTGTCTGAGTGTAGATAAGGCTTTGGAGCGAGCAAAATAAATAGTATTCAGTGTAGTTCCTAGGGTTTGACAGATCTCTTTATTACTTTTTCCTTCCAGATAGGTCATCCGAAAAATTTCGGCTTGCTGTTTCGGTAAACGTTCCAGTTCTTTTATAATTTGTTCCAATATTTCTACATAAATAATCTGTGAGAGAATATCTGGTCTTCCTTCCGGGGTCTCCAATAAAAATTCGTCCCCCAAGTCCACATTTTTACGGTAATATCCACTAGTATGATCGTAACTAGCGTTTCGCACAACAAGAAATAAATAAGATTTGAGTGCCGCAACAGATACGGTTTTCTCCTTATTCTGCCAGGCAATGCAAAAAGCCTCAGAAACTATTTCTTCAGAGACTTCTTTGTTTCGTGTAATCTTAAAGGAATAAAAGCGTAGCTGCTCTCCCCATAATCTCATAAAAAACCGAAGTCCTTCTTGATCACCAGATTTAAGCCTTATTAAATACTCTATGTCTTGATCCTTATGCATTGCAAAGCCGTAAGGCTTTATTATTCAAGATACTAAGAATATTTAAATAACTAAAACCGTATTCCATAGTTTCTGAGACTGCCAAGGMTACTAGGATTATGACACCTCAACACGCTCTATCTATCTAAACAC
>NZ_JXAC01000032.1 GCF_000814685.1 Sphingobacterium sp. T2 | reverse complement strand
TTTCGGTGGAATATCTTCATATGTGTTTGTCTTTTCGGAAATTCAATGTAGTATTTCATTATTTCCTCTTACTTTTTATTTTTAATTGAAAATCTTAATCCTACCATCCCGGATTCTGAAGCAGATTTTTATTGCGTAGTTATCTCATCCTGCATGATGGGCCACAATATATCCCGCAATGTATATTGACTGCGGTTGTGTGTAATCACCTGATAGAATTCCTGCGGCGTTTCGCCCGTCACATTCCATCCCCGAACCGGTTGGTTCATATATTCGATTGATTTCTTCCACCGTCGTAGATCCCAAAAGCGTTGTCCTTCAAAGGCCAGTTCAATATTCCGTTCCTGATGGATAATCTCCCGCATCCCTTCTTTTGTCGTTGGCTTTTGAGGAAACCGGGAGTGTTGCGCCCATGAGTCTACGACACCATCCAAACCAGCTCGCTGTCGAATAAGATCGATATAATGGTATACATTTGCATTAGGTGCCTGCAAAGATTCATTCAATGCTTCTGCATAGAGTAGATACAAATCTGCCAGACGGAACAATGGAAAGTCAAAACGCTTGCCAACATACGCATCCTTACCGGTATAGGCTGATAGATAATTTGACAGCTTTTTGATATAATAACCTGTGGTCGAATAACGTTGGTTACCGATCATCCCTCCGGTCATGGATTTGGCTTTGAGATTCAAAGGCCATTGTGCATTCTCATCTGTTCTTCCTAAACCAAACCACCAACCGCCATCGACACCCAAGGAACCATAAAACCGAGGTTCACGGTTCAAGTGCAAACCGATAGTACGGTATCCCGGTTGCATATATGCTTTCTGATCTGCCGGAACTAACGTTAAGGTCATACGATCGTCATAGGCATAATCCACATCCTCTTCAATCGGCACCCCATTTTTCGAATAAAACAATTCAGCCATTTTAAGCGTAGGCACGAACCATTGGTAAACCACATTTTGATGGTCGCTGTGCAGTCGGGGTATCGTACGTAATTCCAACCCAAGGTCTTGGATATTTGGGCTACTGCTATTAAAATCAGACAAACTCCATATACGTTCGGCATTGAACTTATCGGCTATGATCTGCCCCACCTGTATGACGCCGAGCGTCTCATTACTGACATTAAAAGTCGTCTGATGATGATATAATCTAATCCCGGCCTCATGCGCGATATCGATAGCCTCTTTAGCAGCCTCAGCTGCCAACACCCATTTATTGGGGTCAGCCACAGTGTTAAACAGTGCTATTCCACGCTTATCGATCATGTTGGCATAGTCCTGATTGCCGTTGAACAAGGGGCTGGCTGCTGTAACCAAAACCTTGGCCTTAATCGCTGCTGCAACAGCTTTGGTAATACGACCGGCATCAGCCACAGGGTTATCCACTTGGAAATCCAAATTGGGTATGGCTTCGTCCAATAACTGTACGATGTATGCCACGACCTCATCTATGGGTTCCCGATAGACCATCAATTCTTCTGTAGAAGCACTAGCCGGTAGATTTTCCCGGGCAATAGGAATGGGTCCATACAGTTGCATCAGATAGAAATGATAATAGGCTTTCAGCGTTTTTGCCTCAGCAATCCATTTTTCCCGCTCATAGCTATCCAAATCCCTCGCCTTGTGTACATTGGCAATAAAGGTATTACAATCCCGAATAGCTTTCCATAGCGCAGACCCACCTTCAATATTATGCCAATAACTATACAAGGGTCTCGTCACATTATTTCCATTAATCGCCAGCTCCCGGTAATATTGTCTCCAACGTTCTTGGGAACCATCATCAATAAATTGGTGAATCCAAAGATCGTCACCTGCGGCAAAGCCGGGGTCATAACGTGTTCCATTTCTTGGAATTTGATTATAACAAGTCGCTAATGCCCTTTGGGCACTCACCCTGATCCTTAAAAGCATCGTCCATTGTGGCAATATTATCCGGAACAATATCCAGATATTTTTGGCAACCGTAAAACGAAATGCTTACTATAAGGGTTAAAACTAATTTTATTGAGGATCTCATAACTGACACTTAATTATAGTGAACACTGAATTCCAAAATTGTACACCTTTTGCAGGGGATATCCTAAACCATTACCTCCCATCTCCACATCCCAAAGCTTGAACTTGGAAAAATTATACAAATTGGAACCGTTTATATACATTCTTATTTTCTCTATCCCAATTCTTTTGGTTAAGGTCTCTTTGAAAGTATAGCCCAATTCGACCTGTTTGATACGCAAAAAAGCTCCATTTCGCATAAACCAAGTACTTACTTTGGTATTATTTGTACTGGCAATATCGCTCAATCGTGGCCAAAGTGCTTTCAAATTTCTATTATCTTCAGACCAATGGTCATCCGCATAGGCTTGGAGCAGTTGGTTTTTCTGTCCTGTAGCTAATGAAACAAATGGTGCTGTTGTAGATGCATCTATCCAAAAGGACGATTTGGCCGACCCCTGAAAGAAAGAAGAGAAATCTATACCTTTATACCCCACTGAAAATCCAAAACCATAGGTCATCCGGGGTGTCGTCGGATAGCCGATAGGTACCATATCCAAGTCAGTAATCACCCCATCGCCATCAATGTCTTTGTACTTAATATCCCCACCAAGCACGTCACCAAATTGTGCAGGTGAGTTATAAACTTCCTCATCATCGATAAACAAGCGTTCGGCCACAAAACCAAATTGTTGTCCAAGAGGTAAGCCTACACGGGAACGCCACGGAAATGCACTGTAATCCGGCTCTTCATATTTGAGGTATTTACCTTCCGCATAAGTGAAATTTCCCCGGCCGGAAACAAACCATCCATTGGAGAAATTTTTGTTCGCCTCCAAAGAAACATCTATCCCCTTACTCTCTGCTTCACCTACATTTGCTTGTGGCAAGACAGCCACACCCATCGTATTCGGGGTATGCGCCCGTGTCATTAAGATATTGTATCGATGCTCTTTGTACAGATCCACAACAAGGTTAGCCATATTGAAAAGCCCTACCTCTGCACTTAAATTTAATTTTTTTGATTGTCTCCCAGGTAATATCTCGGTTTTCCAGACGTCCTTCTGTCACGCCATTAATCCTATTTCCAAATTCGGATCCGAAGGTATACCCCGCAGCCGATACGTTAGGATTAATCTCCGACAAATAGAAAAACCGGTCATCGAGGCTACCAATAGCATCATTTCCTACCAGACCGTAGGTTCCGCGCAACTTCAGATTAGACACGATCCGCTGTAGGTTGCCTTCCCAAAAAGGCTCTTTCGACACATACCAGGCTGCCCCTATGGTAGGGAAGAAGCCAAAACGATGCTCCTTTGCAAAACGTTCCGAACCATTATAACCAAAATTCCCCTCCACAAAGTATTTGTTTTGGAATGCATAGGTAAAACGACCAGCCAGTCCTAAATTTCGCATTGCCAATGAGTTTTGTCAGGCTTCCGGCATTAGCAGAAATTTTATTCTGCATCGTATAGACCAACATACCGCTAACTGAATGGTCTTCTCCAATGTCCGTATTATAGTTCAAAATTCCTTGAAAATAATCTTCAGAAGTAATTTGCTTGGCATCTTCATTATAAGTCAGATATTCATGTCCAGATGTCGGGTTCAGGTTAGTCAAAGTATATTTCCCTGTTGTCTTGTCATAACCTGATAAAATATAATAAAACGGGCTATACATACGGGATACCTGGTAATAATTGTACCTGGTGGTATTGTACATCGCACTAGCTTTCAATCCATCCAAGATGAAATCCAAATCCTGTTTGACTTCAAATTGAGCCAAAAACATGGCATTGGTATAATCCCTGTACCCCTTCATGAGGTTCGCATACGGATTTAAATACTCCCCTGCGCCGGAATTTCCAAACAAGATATGTTCAGTAGTCAGGTTCTTTTCATCCGGCTCATAATAGGCTGGAAATAGCACGGGGTCTGTACGGATAATCTGTCTATAGAAATCAGCACCATTCCCCAATGGTCCGGTATAATCGGTCCAGGTCGAATTAAGACGAACAATAGCTTCTGTCGTGTTGGTCAGGTTGATATTCACATTGGAACGCAGTCCATATGTTTTCAGATCAATGCCATTATTAAAGTTATTGCGATTATCGACCTTGAGCATACCGTTATCCTTGTTGTAAGTCGCCGCTACGTAATAACGGGCGACCTTCCCTCCACCGCTCACATTTAAGTTGAGCCGATGATTAAAGGTTCGGTCTTTTAGCATTAATGACTGCCAATCTGTCGCTGGATAGACCATTGGATCTTCCCCAGCCATAGTCCGCTCTATTTTTTCCCATTGGTATTGTCTTACCCTTCCTCTGGTCAAACTAGCCTCATTCGCCAGATTCATATAGGTAATCGGGTCAGCCAGTTCTATGTTTTGTGTAGGCTGCGAAGCCGATGTCTCATAGCGCAATGAGATTCTTGCTTTTCCTTCTTTACCTTCTTTCGTTGTAATCAAGATCACACCATTGGCTCCCCGGGCGCCGTATAGCGCTGTCGCTGATGCGTCTTTCATTATCGAGAAACTTGCCAAATCATCCACTTGCAGCCGCGCCAACTCACTGGCCGGCACCTCTACCCCATCCACCAAAATCAACGGCCTATTAGAATACCCAAAGCTTGTTACTCCACGGATAAAGAAGTCCGCATTGTCCGCACCCGGCTCTCCACTTTGTTGGAAAGCAATCAGGCCGGCGATACGCCCAGCCAGAGCCGTTGTCAAGTTGCTGGAAGGCACTTTCAGATCACTGGGTTTGACTGTGGTAATAGAGGCGACAACACTTTCCTTCTTCTGCTGCCCAAAAGCCACAACTGTGACTTCGTCCAAAGCATCTACCACAGGATTCAAGGTTACATTGATTTCTGTACGTCCTTCAACAGGTATGGTTTGGGGAGTGAAGCCGACGTACGTGTACACAAGCTCCCCACTAGCCTCAACTTGAAGCGAATAACGCCCCTCCTCATCCGTAAGCACACCTCTCGTGCTACCGAGAACAGTAACTGTGGCACCTTGTATAGGCGCTCCATTTTGATCGAGAACCGTCCCGCTCACAAAATGATCTGTTTGTGCGGAAAGCAATATGGGGAATGCAAGTAAAACGACAATTCCCAACATTACCTTATTATACAAAAGAAATATTACCTTTTTGATAAACATGGTATCCATAATTTAGTCATAATTTAGTTAAATTTATATATTCTTCTTGGTACCCCAAAAAGCTACATTCGATCAAACTGAGTACAAAAGAATGGTGAACTCTTATATATCAAAGATAGGAGCATAAAACCTTCGAGACTACTATTATTTTTTTCATAATTGGTATTATACTTCATGTGCTCAAATACAAGACAAGCTCTCACAGCTCAAACCATCTTTATATTCTAAAACTTTCATTGCTCAGGTCCGGAATATGGCTTTAGTTAGCCGGGCCTTAAAAAGCAGAATTAATTTTATTATTAGTAATTTTTACCAGGATAAAAATAGTGCTGATTAAGTCTTGAATGCGTAAAAAATGGTGCGCTGTCCAAAATGACCACTCAGGAACAAAATGTCCAAAAATGGCTGGTCTATTGTATTCTTATTCCGGTACAAAGGTACGCGTGACAGTACCAAAAGGCACGGCGTAGATCCGGGGTAATTTTGGCAACAGTTTCAACATCTTGTCAGTGCCTCGTCCGTAGCTAATTGGCCGATTGTGCCAACCGCAATGCATTGATATAGTAAAAACCCTCGGCATTATTATTTTGTTCTCCGGCCGTAATCGTAACTACGACCTCTCCATTGGCGTCAGGCTGAATATCATTTGCACAAGCTGTAATAGATGTATTATTCATCGCATCCAGCAAGGCAACACCTTCATTTTGTCCTTTGACAATATATTTGGTTTGCCTGTTTTCGTTCCGTGCTGCGTCAATTCGAGAGCCAAAGAAGCAGAAATTATATTTCTTTGTTTTGTCCAGTCCAACGAACTTGACGACACTTTGGACGATGTGCTTGCCGCCAAATTCTTTTTTCGAATTTCCATAGTATGAATCGGATGAGACGCTTTCAGGCATTTCAAAGTCCGTTGAAGTCGTTTTCGGACCATTTCCGTTTCTGGCATTGAACGGCTCCACAACACTCAAGGAGATGCCTGTGTAATTTCCTTCTTTATCTTTGAGGTTCGGAATAGCCGAAGCCGTCGTGATTCCGGTTAAGCCGTTCCACACTGGAGAGGACGTATTCGTTCCAAAATTGATAAGTACCGCGTGAGCAAGAGTACCAGATCCTCCACCACCTTGATAGTTCAACATAGGTGTTACCGCGTTGGGCGTGGAGATCGCCGAGTGCGCCGCATGCTGGGCAATCTCGGCATCATAGTCGGTGAGAGCTGCAGGCTTATAGCTATTTCCGATGACACTTTCACCAAAGATGGCTTCAAACCATGTGCAGGAAGCGGTGTATCTCCCAATATTCAAGTCAAGATGATAACCATCCCGACAGAAATTGTCTCCGATAACACTTGTACGCCCATTCTGGATAGCTGTGCCGGCTGGTACAATCAGATCGGCGTTTATTAAGCTTTTTGCCTGATTGTAGGTGCTCACAATAGCCTGATACATGGTTTCTTGATTCCTATTATAGTTGGCAAAGCCTGAATGGTCAGAAGTTTGCGCATAGGCCCAGGTTTGGTGCAAAACATATTTCACCTGAGGATTTGTTGCTCGTCCTTTGACATAATTATATAAGGCAGGAAGTGGTGTGACGAAGGTATTGTATTGGCCGGAGTTTTGACTCACTTGCTGAAAACTGATGTAATCCCAATTCTCATCAGCAACTGCTGTTGCAATTGTCGTATTCGCCTTGCTTGTCTTACTGCCATCCTGTTTTGTCTTTTTATAGGTATAAGTTGCAGCATTAGTCGCCGCATTTTGCGCATGCAGACTCAGTGATGCTCCGCCAATGACCAGGTTACCGATGACTATATTCTTGCCAGCGGCATGGGCCAGACCATACAAATGCTGTTCTAGCGCATCTTCCGAAAAACTATTTCCTATCGCCAATATCTTTACTATACCATCGTCCGGAACTTCAACAACCTCCGCTTCATTCACTATAATGGCACAATTAGCAAGTATGGCTCCCTGCGGGGAGAAAATAGAAACGCTTGTTTCGCCTTTTGATTTTGCGGTAATTGTAGCTGAATGATCGCTATTGACCGTTATTCCTGCGACATGTGTATTATTTACCCTCCACTTATAGGCCTGCGGATTCACGACTGACGGCGTAAAATGAGGGGTCAAAATGAGTTCCTCTCCTACGGTTAATGTACTTGTTGTCTTATTTAACTGTATTTCTTGTTTTTGTTGCTCGACCGGAGAGGCGGTGTTCTTTTGGCAGGAAAAGACATTAAAAGTGAAAAATGTAAGGATAATAAAGATAAAAGATCTTAGATTCAATAGTTTTACCATATTTATCTTGTTTAGTTTAAAAGCAGTTTCACTCTATCAGTTTTTTTTTCAATCTTCCTTTCCCACAATATTTTAGCAAGATGTGTTTAAAAAATAATTTTCCGCTTACTGAAATGATAAAAATACACCTGAAAACATCGCTTATCTATTATATTTATCCTTAATTATAATACTACTTTTCAGCATCATTATACATGCTCACATACAGTTTCAAGGGTTTCGTTCATCGTACAGGTGTGCGACCAAAGTACCCCCTACCTCTTCCTCGCCGCCACTTCCCATTCTGCCACGATAGCTCCGTGCTCTACAACCAACAGTTTGTCGTATAACGCCACCGTTGGGCAGATGTGGATAGGCAATGCATACAGCACATCCCCCGTTTTGAATGTATGATCTTCCCCTGCATCCAACACCATATGCTCTTCACTATGACCTATAGGTTTCAGCGAAGGCGCATTCAAGAAATACACCCTATTGTTCAAAGGGTAAAGTAACAATATTATTCAACAGACTTACAGGGTCTCTTTCAACAAAAAATCAGTAATATAAAGATGTCTGACACCTTCGATATCGTCCTTCCAAAACTCATCCATCGTCACGACATACTTCGGGTATTGATCGTCAATGGCCAAAAGATGTGAAAACTCCCTTTCTACCGTTGATTCGCTATCCAATTTATAGGCCACCTGCACATATAACTTTCCTCCTCTTTTCTCCGCAATAAAATCAACTTCCCGGCGATCCAACTTGCCGACATAGACCTTATACCCCCTACGTTTCAGTTCCAGAAAAACAATATTCTCCAGGATACCTGAGATCATCCGGTCACGAAAGCCCATAGTTGCATAAATCAGGGAAACGTCACTCACATAGAATTTTTCCTGTGTCTTCAATATTTCCTTGCCCTTGATATCATAACGGGGTACCCGATATAAAATAAACGCCCCTTCCAAAGCATTCAGGTAATTATAAACCGTATTGACATCCACCTTACGCTGTTGGCTCTTAAAATAATCAGCTACATTTTTGCCTGAAAACGTGTTGCCTATATTATCAAAAGCATACTTGATTACCCGTTCCAGAAGTTCTACATCACGTACCTTGTACCGCTGTACAGTATCGCGCAAAATAACCGAGGAATAGATGTCGTACACGACCTTGTACGCATCATCTTCCAAATAATCTGCTGTATGAATGACCGGAAAACCACCCTTGCGCAAATAAGAAACAAACGGACTGCCTTCCTTTTTTGTGGCATAATGTGTTCGGAAATCCAAAAATTCCCTATACGATAGTGTATAAACTGGAATTTCTATATAACGTCCTGCCAGAAAAGTCGCTAGCTCGGAAGACAACAAATGCGAATTAGACCCGGTGAGATAGATATCCACATCAAAATCTACTAAAAAAGAATTAACAGCTTTTTCCCATTCCTCGACTTCTTGTATTTCATCCAACAGAAGATAATACCTTGCTTTGTCTCGAATTCTTTCGCGAACAAAATCATATAATTGCTTTGCCTGGGTAAGCTCTGAATAGGTAAAACTTTCGAGGTTTATCGCAATAATATGATTTGCTGCTATGCCTCTGCGCAACAGGTTCTCTTTTAGCAAATTCAGCACAGTGGATTTTCCCGAGCGTCTGATCCCGGTGATGATCTTTACCTGTGGCTTGTCGATAAAGTTTTGGAGCTGTGATATATAAACGTTTCTGGCAATCATTCCCTTATGGTTACAACTACAAACATAATGATTTGCCTGTAGTTTTTACACATATAACCATAAAAACTATTTAAAATCAAGATGTTTTTGTGGATATAAAAAACTACCTCTTCCTCGCCGCCACTTCCCATTCTGCCACGATAGCTCCGTGCTCTACAACCAACAGTTTGTCGTATAACGCCACCGTTGGGCAGATGTGGATAGGCAATGCATACAGCACATCCCCCGTTTTGAATGCATGATCTTCCCCTGCATCCAACACCATATGCTCTTCACTATGACCTATGGGTTTCAGCGAAGGCGCATTCAGGAAATACACCCTATTGTTCAGCGGGTTTTCAGATGCAATGGCTTTATATCCCAGATCGACACAGATTGTATTCGGTGACGGTAAGGAAACTACACGTGTCATCAGCACCGCTGCCGGAAGAAATTTCTGTTCGGGCAAGGTATCGGCATAGCCCTTGTCCCACAGCACAAATGTACCGGGGCTGCACTCCACATCGGGGTACTGCGCATATATCGGGAAAGAGGGAGACCCTCCGATAATAATCTTGGGTGTAGCAAAGCCCTCAGCAGCCAACTGCTCCGTCATCGTAGCAACAGGCGCATAGTTCCCGTCACAGATAACCTTCCGTCTATCCAGGTCGATTTCACGTACATGACCGTCATACGCATGAAAGCCCTGTATCGCTATTCCGGGCATTTCGGCACAAGGCCGGTATAGTTCCAACGCACCTTTACCGGGGAGGATTCCTGTGCGCCCCATGCCTATATTGAGGTCGATATATACATCTATGGTCGTGTGTTGTTGGACGGCTTTCTCTGACAACAATCGTACCGCATCCACATCATCGACAATAGCGGCATATTTTGTCTGTGTATATTGTCGTGTCAGCGCTATAAACCGGTCTATCTTGGGGCCATAAAGCGGATATGCCAACAACACATCCGGTGCATTGCATTGCCCCAACAGCTCTGCTTCGGCGATAGTAGCGCACTTAAATTTTTGGATTCCGGCCTCCAATTGCATTTGGAGGATTTCTTTGGTCTTATGTGTTTTGATATGTGGACGCAACCTATTGGGATTATCGATCATGCTTTTGAGCACCTCAATATTCTCCCGGATACGATCCGGATAAACCAATAGCACCGGAGTATCTACGGTGTTTTCTGTATGTAGGCTATACCAATTCATTTCTAATTTATAACATAGAGCGTGTCTATAAAAGTCGTTAAATACAAAAAAAACGCGTCATTGCGAGGAAGTATGACGAAGCGATCTGCGTTTTTGACATCAGATTGCTTCGTTACCTCGCAATGATGATGATGTTTGACTTTTTAGACACCCTCTTTTTATCCTCTATGTGACTCTATCTGCTTCAATAGCACATTTCTGATTTTCTCTTCAGCTGCCTCTTCCAAAAAGCTGGTCCGGCAACGCCAGGTCTCGTACCCACCCAAGGCAATTTCATGGGCGGGCGGAACATAGCCCACGTAATCATTTGCCAAACAAATCGTAAAATACTTTCCGGCCGGTGCGGCTGCTTTCAAAGCTAATCCCGTTTCTGCAAAAAACTCTCCGCCCAGACCTCCAATGATGCCCGAGCCAATCCTAAACGACTGTATATAAAAATCCACCCGGTCGGGAAACTCTGCCAATAAAACCTGTTCTCGAGCATAAATCTGCCGATACCCCTCCTGATCCAATACAATATGCTCATAATCGGTATCCATAACGATTTGCTTTGCACTTGCCAATTCCGATTCGGATGGTTTTCTTAATTCCACCGGCAGCTCTTCGTACAACACATTCAAAACCGGATCTTCCTCCCAGTGGAGATTTGGAATATCCTGCAACACTTTATCCGCCAAATCCTTGCCGATCAATGCACTTTTTTGGTGCATCCCCGTAGGGTAACGGTTGGAATTCATAAAATCCCAAATATTGATTTCGCCACTCGTGCCATTGGTCAACATAGCCACAAAACCGTCGCTTCCTGCCCACTCTTGCTGCAAACAATCGGCAAATACACCAAAATAATCTGCACTGATTGTTCCTCTTTCGGCATCGCCCACATAATGCAGGGAATAATTGGCTAAAAGACCTATCCACGCATCATCTAATCCTTTTATTGCTAAATAAGCCAACTGCGTGTCTGGTACAGAATTTCTTTCTACGATGTGTTCTTCGTCCCCAAAAGGATTGGTTTTCACCAGATCATATCCTCCTGTCACCGGGTTGAATGGCTTATATGCCGAAGACATCCTATATCGTCGACACAATACATGTTCAGGAGCATCTACAGCCCCAAAGGCTATTCTTGCAGGCTTTAACCGTGGCAAGGTTTCCACGACAAGATCAACTAAAATTCCATGAAGTTTTTTTCGATAGGTAAAGTCCGCATGTCCCAACAACAGATCGGTAACAGCACCTGCTGAATGTGTATGTGTGGCGGAGATCAGAACGTGAGATTTGGGTATTCCGGCAGCTCTTTGGATATCAGATTTCACTTCATCCAAAAAATCCTTCTGCATAGCACAGATATCCACCACGACGAATACCAGGGTCGTATCTTCATCCTGCAATACCAATGATTTGGCGTACAAGGGGTCGTGTATTTTATTCGCGTACCTGCTCTGAAACTCTCCATTAATCAATGTGCCCAATGGAGGAGTGATGTCTTTTTTTAACGCTGCCGCTTGAAATTTATCGTGGTTCATTTTTTTATTAATCAAAGATACCCTATTTCATTTTCCAGATTGCTTCACCGTCGTTGGATTGTAAAACTTTCTCTCAGCTACATGACAAGTAGTTTTGTCATAAATTTTGCAGAAAAGGGCAAAATTTTCGCCAAAACACCCTACGATTGACACCATACCCCGGGTTGACACCCGGGGCAACTAATATATAGCCCCTACAGGGCATATTTTAATAATCGAACTCAGGTCAACAACAAAAACACGTCATTGCGAGGAAATACGACGAAGCAATCTGTGCTTTTGTGTTACCATAATTTCACTTCTTTTTCGTATAAATCACCCCAATTTGGATTTAATTCTTCAATCAACGCTATTTCTTGTGCTCTACTTCCTCCTTTTATTCTCTTTTCTTCTGCAATTGCCTCTTCAATATCAGAGAAAAACCTAGTAAACAAGCTTGTACACTTTATACTTACTTGTAAACGCATTAGGATAAGTCTGGTGCTGATGTTGATATATTCGAGATTGCAAGTCTGATGTCACACCTGTATACAGAACCGTATGACGGCTAGTGGTCAAAATATAAACACATTCTCCTCTTTGCATGTCCAATTAATGTTTACATATACTTTGTCTGCCAGATTGCTTCGTTCCTCGCGATGACAGCATAACAGTTACAATGCACTTCTCAAAAACCGTAGCCAATTCCCACTGAAGATATTATCAATATCTTCCTCTTTGTACCCTCTTTTGGACAAAAGGTAATCAAACTTCTGCAAGTCTGCAATAGAATCCATATCCCAAGGGGATTGCTCTGTCCCAAATATCCCATCCAGATCGCTACCAATACCGATATGCTCGGAATTGCCGGCTATCTGGCAGATATGATCCCAATGATCGATCAGCATCTCTAAGCGGATATCCAATTGCCATGGATCCGATACCGTGTCGATAAAACGGATATCCATCGCCCAACAGTCCAACATGCCGCCGATGACTGCACCTCGATCGATGAGCCTTTTGATCTGCTCATCGCTCAATTGACGTTGATTAGGGACGATTTTCCTGACGTTGTGATGACTTGCCCAGATTGGCCCGTCATATTGATTCAAAGCTTGGTCAAAGCCCTCTTCTGTGAGGTGAGTTACATCCAAAATCATGTTTAGTTCGGACATGATTTTCAAGAGTTCCAAACCGTTAGGATGAATCTTTCCTGACGTTTTGGTACCGTCGGCATAGCGTCCGGGGCCAAAATGCGACAGTCCCAATGCACGGAGTCCGTACGCATGGGCTTCATACAGATAATCCGGTGTGACCAACGAATCAGCGCCTTCCAGGCTGAGCAGATAGCCGACAGGCTTCTCTTCATCTGGCTTGGACGTGTCGTTCCACAGATCGAGATGCGCATCCAACCCTTTCCGGTCAATGACCTGAACCATCTCTCCCTGCTTTTCCATCTCTCTGTACCAGGCCAATTGTGCCTGGGTCATTGCCCAGGCCTGCGCCGGAGAATTCCAGCCTGTCAAGGCACTGTTGAACGGATTGACCCGGGCCAATTGTGTAGCCACGACCAAACCAATTCTGCCCCGTCTTAGCTCCGGTAAGCAAACCGTGCCTTTGCCCCGATCGGGTTTATCTTTCATGTTACGCTCACGTAGTCGAATCTGTTCCAATGGCATCGCAAGATCACGATTCCACTCTATCGCATTCATAGCGAGATCGAGATGTGCATCAACGATAAATCTTTTCATGATCGAACTTTTTTATCAACTCCTTCATCTCTTTACTAAACTTGTCAAACACTTCCTCCCAGTTCTTCCGATCATCGGGACTATAGGCATAAAATCCCCGCCCTTGATCCATTCCAGTTTCTCCTAGCGTTCTCATTTCGCGCAAAATAGGAGACAAGGTTGTACTAGTGGATAATTCCGGATTTAAATCTTTCATGACCATCCCGTACGCATAAGTTCCCATGAGGTCCATGTAGCGGAAATTACCCGCAAACGGCAAGTAATATCCTGCATCATTGCGGCAAGCCCGATCTACACTTTCCACCGAAGCAAAGTCTTCTTCAACGAGGTACAGTGCTTCGCGCAACATAGCCGCCATCATCCTCGCTCGTATGCTAAATCCACTCTGTACAACGTACGGATCTTTATTCCAATACTTCTTAACTTGATCTACCAGACTCTCTAATGCCACCTCATTCGAGTGCGCATGACTAATGATCTCCGCGAAGTAAGTCTGACCGACCGGAAAAGTCCAGTTGAGGCCAAATATTCGCTTCGGATGCCGGCACTCTTCTACAATCTCGGGAAGAGAGACAGCCTCCATATTAATCGCTATTATAGTGTCGTCGCTCACACGCTCTTCTATCCGCTGTATCATTTCCAGTTTATCCTCGAGCCTATCTACCGTAGCGACCACCACCAAGCGACTCTGAATAGTCTCCGGCCAATCGGTAAGGATCTGTATATCCTTCCCAGCCGTACTGCCCACTGTTGATAGCAAAACAGTAAAATATCCATTGGCCCGTAAGCCCTCCGCGATGCTCACGGCCAGACGGTCATCGCCGACGATAGTTATTGGAAAATCTACTCCATTAGTTTTATTCATGTTGCATTTTCTTAAGAACCTCAGCCGCTACGCGTAGCGCTTCATCAATTTCCTCTTCTGTATGCACTGCCGAAATATACCACAATCCACGACCTATTACCCGCACACCACGATCGTGCAGACCTGCGATGAACTTGGCTAGTTTGGCCTTATCGGTGTGCAAAGTATCTCTATAATTCTTGATTTCGGATAGATCCGTGAATGATGTATTGAGCATTGGCCCCGCCCCCTGTACTAAGAGGTTTTGCTCGGCAGATTGTGCCGCCGCCCGCAGTCCATCCATCAAACGATTGCCCAGGCGAAACATCCGCTCGTAGGTCAGCGGGTCTTGCTCTAACACCTCAATCGTAGCAAGCGCAGCAGCAACGGTAGCGTTGCTGGTATTCATCGTACCCGCATGGATAACCCTTGCCGTCTCAATTTCGTCCATCCATTCGCGCTTGCCCACTATCGCACTGATCGGGTAGCCACTGGCGATTGCTTTCGCAAAAATGGACAAGTCCGGTGTAATGTTGAAATACTTCTGCGCACCGCCCAAGCCCAATCGAAACCCTGTGATGACCTCATCAAATATCAAGGCTATACCATAGCGATCACATAAGTCACGCAAACCTTCGAGAAACCCCTCCTGTGGCAAGATGCATCCATTATTACACATGATGGGTTCGGTGATGATCGCCGCCACCTCCTCATGCCGGGCTTCTAGTAATTGCTCTACCAATGCTAGATTATTCCAAGGCAAAATGATAAAATCATCCCGGCTGTTGGGCGATAAGCCGGCTGACCATGGATATACATTCGGATTATACTCCTCTCCCAGATCCTCCGCAGAGGGTGTACTAATTCCCCAAGCCACATTATCCAACCAACCATGATAATGTCCCTCAAACCGCAGAAATTTATTCCTTCCTGTCTTGGAGCGCGCAACCCTAAACGCTGTTTGAACGGCTTCAGATCCATCGAGACAAAAGCGCATCAACTCTGCTGACGGGATAAGTTGATTGAGCTTTTCAGCAAGTTCAATTTCCTTGATATGCTGACCTGCAAACAACTGACCCAGCCTAGAATAGGAATTCACAGCATCCAACACATGGGGGTGCGAATGGCCTACAATCAAAGGGCCTTGACTCAGGGTAAAGTCCAAATAACCATTACCATCAACATCGTACACCCGGGTACCTTCACCGTGCGTATAAAATATAGCATGAGGATGATTATACTTCCGAAATTCAGAGGACACCCCTCCGGCCAGCACTTTGCTTGCCCTATCCAATAATTCTTTAGACTTTTGATATATCATTTTCTCTTTACTAAACAACTTTTGTCAACAGGAGCCTACGGTATTTGGACGCTAACTCATAAATATCTTTATTAAACCGGGCAAAGGCTTCATTCCACGCTTGCGCTTCTTCTTCTGTATATGAATAAAGGCCGTTGCAATTGTGCGTTCCTTTTGCATTTTGACTGACCATCTTCTCCATAATTGCAGGCACATCCGACCGATTACTCAGTTTTGCAATAAGTTTTTCATAGGTATTGATATAATCTGTTCTGCCCATAAAATCCAGGTACCGAAAAATTCCCATCAGCGTAATCCACGAACCGACATCATACCGAAATACTTTATCTGCATCTTCTAAGGTTGTATCACCTTGTTCAATGAGCGTCAGTGCTTCGCGGTAAACGGCATACATCAATCTATTCGTAATAAATCCACGAATATCCTTTTTCAGTAAAGTAGGCTCCTTGCCCCAGCTTTGCCCCAAATTCAGCACATACTCTGCAATAACCAGATCCGTCTTTTCCCCACAGGTAATTTCCAGGAACCGCGTCATATACGCAGGCTCGGCCCAGTGAACCCCGACAAAACGTTGAGGATTGGGAACCAGTCCCTGTAGTTCACTTATGGGAATAGCAGACGTATTTGAAGCAATTACGGCGTCAGGACGTACATAACTGGCAATCTTGTGATAGACTTGCTCTTTAATGACCTTATCTTCAACGACGCACTCTTGCACATAGTCGCAGCCGGCAATATCCTCGTAACTTTCAGTTATATGTAACCGCTGAATATAATACCCCAGCTCTCTCTGCAGTATTCCGCAGCTATCTGCATGCTTGAGTAAGGAGATTATACGGGAAGTAGCTGCATCCTTTTCACCCGGAATAGGCGCCAACCCTATAATCTGATGCCCCGCGACCAATAATGAGACGACAATGCTGCTCCCCATCAAACCTAGCCCGACAACGGCAATCTGCACGTTTGAATTCGAATTAATCTTCATCAGCACACACCAACTTTACAATGCAATCTATTTCCACACAAATACCTTCAGCTAACACGGACTGAACTGTCGTGCGCGCGGGTTTTATCCCACTAAAGTAAGTGCTGTATACACCGTCAAATCTGTCGAAATCATTAATGTCTGATAAGTGGACAGTAGTCTTGACCACATCATCCATAGTAGCCCCTGCTGCCTCAACAATAGCTTGAATATTGTCCATCGTGCGTTTCGTCTCCTCTTCTATAGTACCGAGGATGAAAGAAGATGTTTTAAAATCGACAGAAGCTTGGCCGCTGATAAAAAGAAATCCGCCCGAAACAACACCATCGGAATAAGCCCCGGTTACGAATGCAGCATCTCTATCTGGATGAACGATTTTTTGCTTGCCCATACATTGTGTTTTTTGTGGTTTATCAATATGTATAGAGCAAAGGTAATTTGCGTGCTTTAGCAAGTCTATTACATTTGTGCCCAATTGTGGTACTATCTTTCAAAGGCAAGTCGGGCAAAAGTAAGATTCGAGGTATTTTGGCTTAAGGGGCACCGATCTCCGCTACGGACTCAAGTGACATGGGTTTATTCTACCATATTATGATACTATTTTTCAGAAATAGGCATTATTCTTTGTGTTTACGGACGAATTTATATAAATTAGTAGTAGCTACTAACCAAAATAAGTTGTCTATGAAAGCTGTCGAATATAGATTACCCAAGGAGTTTGATAAGTCGTTCATTGTTTTTAGGGAGAGGGGGTTGTTCTTTCCCTGTCCTTGGCACTACCATCCGGAGTATGAACTTGTATTGGTCAACAAAAGTACTGGTCGCCGTATGGTGGGCGACCATATTGGGTCTTTTGCTGCTGGAGATTTGGTACTGATGGGGCCTGGTTTACCACATGTGTGGGTCAATGATCAAAACTATTTTAAAGAAGACAACTGCACCGAAGCAGATGCCGTCGTTGTGCATTTCATGGATGACTTTTTGGGGGAAAACTTCTTCAACCTCCCCGAGACCGAAGCATTAACAAAAGTCCTGGATCTTTCACATCGAGGTCTGGTAATCACTGGCAGTACAAGATATCGTATTGCAAGAATAATGAATAAAATGGTCAATGAGACAGGATTAAAGCGTCTATCCTCGCTGTTTAAAATTTTTGACATATTGGCCAACAGTAGCGAATACGAGCCACTAGCAAGTCCATCCTACATGGAAAACACGAAAGAAGCGTATTCCGATAGATTTAGCCGAATTTCCGAATTTGTATTGCGGAATTTCCATCGTGAGATTTCATTGAAAGAAATTTCGGAGGTAGCTAATATGGCTACCACTACTTTTTGTAATTTCTTTAAAGAGCATTTTCGAATGACCTTTGTAGAATATCTCAACAGTATACGGATCGGCCATGTATGTAAGCTCTTATCCAATCAAGACAAGACTATCATTGAAATTGCGTATGAATGTGGCTTCAACAACTTAGCAAATTTCAACCGACAATTTAAACGGTTGAAGGGAATGACTCCAAAGGAATATCGTAAATTGCTGAAGGCAGAACCTTTATCAGCATAGATGGTTTTGCCAGTTGTGCCTCCTCCACTTTTTACAGTATAGACTATCGATGAACACATAACATATAATTGACTCAATATCACCTTTACGAATAGAATATCCCAATAGGCATAAAAGGCAGAACTTCGTAATTTACATATCTGCATTACCTCTAATCACCTCCGAATTATTTTCCGTATCAATCCTTATCCCCCCGCCAATAGCTATAAGCAATAAAACGCCTATCCATAGCCAATCCCAGACGGGTGGCCTATCCTTATAGCTACTCGGATCTATAAGCTGTGTGCTTCAATGCGCTCTAAGGCGATGGAAGCGTTTAATAGTATGTAATTTATAATAGGTTTGTTATGAAAAGATAAATCAATTTATTATAATTGATAATTAACCTTTATTTGAATGCTAAATCAAAATCCGGAACAAATTGCTCGTGATCGTATTGACGAAATGTTACGTCAGGCAGGTTGGGCAGTTCAAGCTAAAGATAAAATTAACTTCAATGCTGCAAAAGGTATTGCCGTTCGTGAATATACTACTTCCGTAGGTCCTGCAGATTACGTATTATTCGTCAATCAAAAACCTATAGGAATTATCGAAGCCAAGAAAGAAGACGAAGGTCACCGAATGACTGTTGCAGAAGAACAATCAAAAGGATATGCAGAGGCTCAATTGAAGTACTTTAATTCTGCAGAAACCATTCCTTTTGTGTACGAGAGCACAGGAACCATCACTCGTTTTACAGATTATCGCGACCCTAACCCAAGAAGTCGTGAGGTCTTTCATTTCCACAAGCCAGAAACATTATTGGAGTGGAAGAATATGGAAAAAACCTTACGTGGTCGCTTAAAGGATTTACCGGCTTTAGATGAAACAGGCTTACGACCTGTGCAGATATTGGCTATCAACAATTTAGAAAAGTCATTTAAACAAGCCAAGCCCAAAGCCTTAATTCAAATGGCAACAGGCGCAGGAAAAACATTTACTGCAGCTACATTTATTTATCGTTTGTTGAAGTTTGCTAAGGCAAAGCGTGTACTATTTTTAGTAGATACCAAAAACTTGGGCGAACAAGCTGAACAAGAGTTCATGGCTTTTCAACCGAATGACGATAACCGTAAGTTTACTGAATTATATAATGTCCAGCGTTTAAGTTCTAGCTTCATCGCTTCAGACAGTCAAGTCTGTATTTCTACTATTCAGCGGATGTATTCCATCTTGCGTGGTGAAGAGATGGACGAGACTGCAGATGTCGAAAATCCAAACGAACAATCTTCATGGCTGCAACAAAAATTGGCCGAAAAGAAGGTGATTCCAGTGGAATACAACCCACAAGTGCCAATTGAACAGTTTGACTTCATCATCATTGACGAATGTCACCGCTCGATTTACAACCTGTGGAAGCAAGTGCTGGATTACTTCTATGCTTTCCTTATTGGATTAACAGCAACGCCTGATAAACGTACGTTTGGTTTCTTCAATGAAAACGTCGTGAGTCAATATACTTATGAAGAATCGGTATTAGATGGAGTCAATGTACCGTATGAGGTGTACACCATAGAAACGGAAATTTCACAAAGTGGTGGATTAATAGAATCAGGTTGGTTTGTAGATCGTAGAGATAAATTATCTAGAGCCAAACGATGGCAACAAGAAGATGAGGATACGGAATATCAACGCAATGAACTGGATAAAGCGGTGGTAAATGTATCTCAAATTCGTACCATTATAAAAGAGTTCAAACGGGCTTTGGAACAGGTGATTTATCCAGACCGTTGGAATGCCGACAGAACGGAATATGAAGTACCCAAAACGCTAATCTTTGCCAAAACGGATTCACATGCGGATGATATTATTAATATTGTACGTGAGGAATTCGGAGAAGGCAATGAATTTTGTAAAAAGGTAACCTATAAAATAGACGAGGACCCGAAATCGGTATTAAATCGTTTCCGTAATGATTTTTACCCTCGTATTGCCGTTACGGTAGATATGATTGCTACGGGTACCGATGTCAAACCCTTGGAAGTTTTACTCTTTATGCGTGATGTGAAAAGCGTGAATTACTTTGAACAGATGAAAGGGCGTGGTACACGTACAATCAATGCGGATAAATTGCAATTAGTCAGTAAACAAGCTCGTGTCAAAAATCATTTCGTGATTGTAGATGCGGTCGGTGCAACCAAATCCAAGAAAACGGACAGCCGTCCTTTGGAGCGTAAACCTACCGTAGCTTTAAAAGAATTGCTTGGTGCCGTGACGATGGGTGTTGCAGAAGAAGATGTATTTCTTTCCTTGGCAAATCGACTCATTCGTTTAGACAGACAAATTACACCCAAAGAACAAGAACGTATCATCGAACTGTCGGGTGGTAAAAATATAAAGCAAATTACGCGTGAGTTAATCACAGCCTTTGACCCAGACGCAATTGAAGCAGCGACACAATTGCAAATAGATAAAATCCCTGTGCAAGAGCGAACGCCATTCTTAGTGGAAAAAGCACGACAAGAAGCTCAAGAAAATTTAATCCGTCAAGCTTCACTCAATTTTAATGGTGAACTAAACGAGTATATCGACGATGTGCGCAAACAACACGAACAAATCATCGATCACATCAATATCGATACGGTGCTGAAATCCGAATGGGATACCACAACCGTAGATAAAGCACAAACCTTGATTCAAGAATTCGAAGAATACTTAAAAGCCAACAAAGACGAAATCACGGCTTTATCCATTTACTTTGGTCAACCCTACCGCAGAAGAGACATCACCTTCAAAATGATCCAAGAGTTGATGGAGAAAATACGCCTAGAAAAACCGATATTTGCACCCTTGCATGTGTGGGAAGCCTACAAAACACTAGGTAAAACCCAACATGATGCGCCAAAAGATGAGCTGACCGCATTAGTATCCTTAATCCGTGCCGTTTGTGGTATCGATAGCGAATTAAAAGCCTACGACAAAACGGTGGACGAAAATTTTAAGCAATGGATATTTGCGCAAAATGCCGGACAGCACAACCGTTTTACACCCGAACAAATGGACTGGCTCCGTATGATCAAAGAACACATTGTCAATTCCTATCATTTAGAATTAGACGATTTGGATTACAATCCTTTTGACGTACATGGCGGTAGAGGTAAAATGTACCAACTCTTTGGCGACGACATGCAAAATATTATTAACGAACTAAATGAAGCTTTAGCTGCATAATGAGAGAAGATTGGGTAGAATGTAAATTAGAAGATATCGGGTTAATTTATTCAGGAGGCACTCCAAAAACAAATATACTTGAATATTGGGGAAACGATATCAGTTGGATATCTCCTAGTGATTTATCTAAATATGAGAATGTGTATATTGAGCGTGGGGCAAAGTCAATTACTAAATTAGGACTTGAAAAATCTTCCGCACAATTATTTCCCGCTGGTACTGTACTATTTTCTTCTAGAGCTCCAATTGGTTATACGGTTATTGCTAAGAATGAAATGACTACCAACCAAGGGTTTAAAAGTGTTCAACCATTGGGAGGTATTGATTCTAAATATGTTTATTATAATCTAAAGTTTTCTAAAAATAAAGCAGAGAGCGTTGCAACAGGAACAACTTTTAAAGAAATATCTAAAGTTCAATTTAGTAACTTAAATTTCCCACTTCCACCCCTTCCCGAGCAACGTGCCATTATCAAGAAGATAGAAGCTTTGTTCTCGAGTTTAGATGCAGGTATTTCCGACCTCAAAAAAGCCCAAGAACAACTGAAAATCTACCGCCAAGCCGTTTTGAAAAAAGCATTTGAGGGGATTGAAACAGAAAAAAGTTTAGGGGAAATTAAGGTTGATTCAATGATAGGCTTAGTAAAATCTAATGCAGAACAATTTGAAACTGGACTAACACCATATATAAAGATGAATAATATAACTATGGATGGTAAAACGGATATAGTTAATACTGTTTTTGTTGAAGCGACTGAAGAAGAAGAAAAAAAAAATACAATCTTTTAAAAGGTGATTTACTAATTAACACTAGAAATAGTTTCGAATTGGTAGGTAAAACAGGGATTATCAGAGAAAATCTTGACGGCTATGTGTTTAATAATAATTTAATGAGATTACGAGTAGTTTCAAGTATTGATCCTTTGTTTATTTTTTATCAATTAATAGGTCCTAAGTTAAGAAAGGATATGATTGCTGAGAAGAAAGCTACTACAAGTATATGTGCTCTATATCAAAGGGATTTATTTCCATTGAAAGTAAAGGTCTTACCTAGTTTAGAAGAACAAGCCCAAATCGTCAAAGAAATCGAAGCACGTTTATCGGTTTGTGATGCGGTAGAAAAACAAATTCAAGACAGTTTAGACCAAGCAGAAGCTTTACGCCAAAGCATCCTCAAAAAAGCATTTGAAGGCCGTTTATTGAGCGAAGAAGAATTAAATCATTGCAAACAAGCACCAGACTATGAACCTGCTTCAGTACTCTTAGAGAAAATAAAAGCGGAGAAAGAAGCCAACAAACCGGTGAAGAAAAAAACAATGAAAATGAAATAATAGTCAGTTTTTATGTTTACTTTATTTTGCTTTAGTCAACTTAAATGTTTACTAATTTTAAATTGTGTAAATATATATGTTGATTTATTTAACAAAAAGTAAACTTATGTGTTTACTTTTTGTTACTTTTGTCAAAGTAAATATTGACATATTATGAAGAGTAATTTACAAAGAAAGCAATTAGATGAAAAGCTTAGGGCAATTTCAGCGCTTCAAAACGTTCAAACTCCTGTTGGCGGATGGTTGAAAGCCATACGTACAACACTTGGTATGAGCTTAGAACAATTAGG
Source organism: Sphingobacterium sp. T2 (assembly GCF_000814685.1). Taxonomy (GTDB): domain Bacteria; phylum Bacteroidota; class Bacteroidia; order Sphingobacteriales; family Sphingobacteriaceae; genus Sphingobacterium; species Sphingobacterium thermophilum. The sequence continues at coordinate 825 of NZ_JXAC01000032.1, read as the reverse complement.
CAATAAATTAGGTGTTACCAAACAAAGCATACAGAGTTTAGAAAAAAGAGAAAAAGAAGGAAGCATCACAATCAATTCGTTAAAAGAAACGGCTCAGGCATTGGATATGAAATTCGTATATGCGTTATTACCAATAGATGGAAGTCTAGAACAATTAGTTGAGCGTAAAGCCGAAATCTTAGCTAAAGATATTGTCATGCGTACTACACAAACTATGGCTTTAGAAGATCAAGAGAATGCACAAGCTCGATTAAAGGAGGCTATAAGAAGAACGTAAAAAAGAAGATTATTGAAAGTAATCCAAAAATATATGGTGTCGACTTCCCCGAATTAAGACTGCATAATTTTACAAAATTCTCTTCAAATTAACCTAAACCTAAATACCCTAACACGCCTGTCTATCGCCTTCAAAAGCGGATAAAGCGGCATATTCGGTTGGAGGCATATTGCCAAGACTGTCGTGCGGTCTGTGATTGTTATAATCATCCATCCATTGCCAGGTAACTTCCCTTACCTCATCAAGGGTGTCAAACAGGTAGCAGTCCAATACATTATCACGGTAAGTCCCGTTCAATCTTTCCACAAAACTATTCTGCGTGGGCTTTCCGGGCTGGATATAATAAAACTCTATGCCGTTGACCACACTCCATTCCCTTAAAAGCTGGGATATGAACTCCGGGCCGTTGTCCATTCTGATTTTCCCGGGCTTGCCCCTACGTTTAATCAGATGGTTCAGCACCCAAACCACCCGCGAACTGCGCAGGGAATAATCCACTTCGATATGCAGTGCTTCCCTGTTGAAATCGTCCATCACGTTGAAAGAAC
>NZ_JXAC01000031.1 GCF_000814685.1 Sphingobacterium sp. T2 | reverse complement strand
GACACCGTTGAATGATGGTGTCTGCTGAAGGCGACTTAAATCGCTATCCTGAAAGCGACATACGACAACACGTTTTTTGTTCGCCGTAGCATGGCTCACCAACTGCGCATTTAGCAGCTGCAGCTCCGCCGTCGTACCGGCAACAATAATGGTGTTAAACAGCTTACCTTGCTCATTCAGCTTATAGATGTCTATAGGCGTGATTTCAGCATACTTGTCAAGCTGTGCAATAAATGGGCTGTACTTCTCTACAGAAGGAACTGCCACTGCAATTTTAAGCTCATCTAATCTTCCGAATGGAATCTCATTATTTTTGTTAAACAGCAGCTGTGTCTTATTGACAATAGTCTGTTTGTATTGCGCCTGTGCTGTAGAAACAAACAAAAATAGAATAAGTAGTAGATTAGGTAGTAATTGTAGTTTTTTCATGTTTTTACATGCTTTAAGCAGTAAATGTACTAATAAAACGCACAAAAACGCAAATGCTCAAGTAACAAGTTCATTTCATTTTAAGAAGGATTTTATTTAACTTATATTTGAATTATGCCTGAAGTCGTACAAGAGAGGACCATCTATTCGCTACTAGAAGTAACGCGAAGCATTCAGAAAACCATAGGAGAGCGTTACAAAAGCTTGTATTGGATTAAGGCAGAGATGAATAAGCTTAATCACTACAAGCATTCTGGTCACTGTTATCCTGACCTTGTAGAAAAAAAAGATGGTAAAGTTGTTGCCGAAATGCGTTCTATTCTCTGGCGGAACGACTTTGAACGTATTAATAGTCTGTTTCTCAAATTACTGAACGAACCTCTACGTGATGGTATCACCATCCTATTTCAGGCAGGCATCTCCTACGACCCTTTATACGGCTGAGTCTACGTATTGTTGACATAGACCCCACCTTTGTAATGGGAGAGCTAGAACGCGAAAAGCGGCAAAGCATCTTACGCTTACAGCAGGAAGGGCTGTTTGACGCCAACCGACGGCTACCATTTCCTCCAGTACCTAAACGACTGGCTATCATCTCGGTAGAAACCAGTAAAGGTCTTTCTGACTTCTACAAGATTATCCACAACAACCCATGGAAATACAAGTTCGACACGACGCTATATCCTGCACTCCTGCAGGGTGACAAATCTGTTCCTTCCATCATTAAACAGCTTGCCGTCATTGCTGAAAGGACGGAAGAATATGATGCAGTAGCTATTATCCGTGGCGGAGGAGGTGAAGTAGGGTTGTCTAGTTATAACAATTATGCTTTAGCGAAAGCTATAGCCATATTTCCTATTCCGGTATTGACCGGCATCGGACACTCCACCAATGAGACCGTCAGCGAGATGGTAGCCTACAAAAATGCTATAACGCCAAGTGAGCTTGCAGATTTCCTTATACAGCAGTTTCACAACTTTGCCATCCCGCTGGACCAGCTGCAGGAACGTTTAATCTCGTTGTCCAAAAACAGGTTTGCCGAAGAAAAAAATAAACTACAGGATATAACCAGAAGGCTGTCGTGGTCCGGTAAAAACCGCTTACAGCAGGAAAACCATGCCGTGCAGCTGCTTACTCAAAGAATGCATCTATTTAGCAGGCATTTTCTGAGAGAACAGCACACACAGATAGAAAATATTAGCCGGCTTATCCGCTTAGCCGATCCTTCCCATCTGTTGAAAAGAGGATTTTCTATCACCAAGGTTAATGGAAAGGCCTTACTCTCAACAACTCAGGTAAAAGAAGGTGATCTTGTTGAAACCATTCTAATGGATGGAAGCATTCAAAGTCAGGTTGTCTCAAAAAACATTTAACCATGGAATCAAATTACACTTACATAGACGCATTCAACGAACTACAACAAATTGTCTCTGAAATCGAAACCGGAGAAGTCAATGTCGATGAGCTGGCAAACAAAATCCAACGCGCCTCCTCATTAATTGCTATATGTAAAGCCAAACTGCTAGCCTCGGAAGAAGAAGTGGACAGACTTTTAAGTCAACTGCAGCAGGAAGCAAATGACTCAATGGACGAAGACAGCAACATACAAAACGAATAGACTTAATATGGCATTGAAATAGCTTCAAAAACAAAATTTTAACTTTTAATTTGCTATGAACAATTTTTTGCTTTACTTTGCAATTTAGAATTAATCTTAATAAAATTGAAACGAGTTGTTTGCCTGTTCATAGCAAATTATTTTGTCTTATTAAGTTTCGCTTTAGCACAAACCGTCCATATTAGTGGCAAAGTACTCAACGAAGATAATAAGCCTCTGGCTTTTACCACCATACGCTTAAACGATGGTCAGCAGAGCACCTATTCCAATGAACAGGGAGAATTTACGTTTCAAATCTCTTCGGGTTTACCTTTGGTCAAACTGACCTTACAGCATGTAGGCAAACAGTCGGTTTCTAAAACCATTTTTAGAAAAGATTTTTCCCAAAAACATCTGTTCATCCTTAAAGACTTAAGTCTAACTCTCGAAGAAGTAGACATAAACCCGAGAGTACGTCAAACCAAAACCAGCAATTCGTCTATAGTCTTCGACAAGGAAACCATTGAAGCGAGCCAAGCTTTCAGCCTTCAGGATGTATTACTAAAGCTACCAGGAAAGGCTGCAGTAGCACCAGACCTCAATAAGGTAGAAACATTAACATTGCGCGGAGGTACGGGAACGCTAGGAGGCTCTTCGCTATACAACCTAAACAACTCTCTTGGTATAGCCATTATTATGGATGATATATACCTTAGCAACGACGCCAATATGCAAAGCCGGTCGGTAAGCCGATGGGGTATGACCAATGCTACTCTTTCCGGAGTAGGATATTCGGATTCTTATTTAGGCACACAAAGTGCTCAAACCTACGATGTGGCATTCCAAGGAATCGATTTACGTGAAATTCCGGTGAACAATATTGAAAGCATTGAGGTCGTGCGAGGCGTGGCATCGGCACGCTATGGAGAAATTACGGATGGCGCCGTAATTATCAACCGCCAAGCTGCACAATCCCCGTGGGCAATAAATATCCAGCTCAACGGAGGATCTACCTCCACCAGCATCAGCAAAGGATTCATCCTTCCCGAAAAATGGGGAGCTTTAAACCTTTCCTCAAACTATACACATAGCAACGCTGACCCTCGCGACAAAATCAAAACTTTCGATAGATACAACCAGTCCTTGATGTGGACTAAGCGTTTTGCCAACGGCATAAAAAATACATTTTCTTTTGATCATAACTACCGCAACGACGGACGACGCGCCGATCCTGATGATGAGACTCAACAAATGTCGGTATTCAAAAACAAAGGGATCTCGGTGGCCAACAGGATTTCCATACCTACAGGAAGCCGTTTCTTTGAAAATATAAATGCCAATATTAATTATTCAAACTCCGACCAATATTCGTTCAAGCAATATATCCTTAACAGAGGAATAACGGCTATTACAGTAAAAGATACTACAGGAATCTATAAGGGATATTTTAGTAATGGCAGCTATATGGCAGAAGAGGAAATCATCGGAAATCCGATAAACTTTTCAGCCCGTCTCGATGCTTCTGCCACCTTCGTGTTGGGAGCTCATACCCACCACCTCTCCTATGGGGTAAACTACAATTACTCCAACAATGGAGGAAAAGGTGTTATTAGCGATCCCGACAGACCGCGGTGGATACTCAATGGGGGAGGAAACGAAAGAGCGTATGACTTTGAGCATCTTCCTGCCGCCCAAAACTGGGGATTCTACGTGGAAGACCAAATTTCCGGAACGTTGCTACAAAAATCATATAATGCTAATATCGGTCTCAGAAGCGATATTCAAAATGGCTATTTTACGCTACAACCAAGATTTAGTTCTCGACTACGTTGGAACGACAGATGGGCGACCACAGCTTCATTCGGTATATCTTCCAAAGCACCGACCTTGGCTCACATGTACCCCGCTCCTGTATTTATTGACATAGACCTGCTGAAAGTGTATGCTGGAGATCTTTCTAAGGCCCTATATTTAGTATTTACAGACAAAAAGATTCTGGACAATGCCCATCTGAAGCCATCGATGGCCTCCCAAGCAGAACTAGGACTGGAATATCAAGGTAAGACCTTCAGCTCATCTCTTTACTCGTACTATAAGCATAATTGGAATGGCTATGAGACTGTCAACCAGCCGCATTGGTACCGCCTGCCGGAATTCGACTATTCTGTAGACAATGAAGGAAACAATCACCTATACCCCTAACGGAAAAGAAAATACTTACTTTGACTTTTACGGCTATGAGATGGTCAACGGAGCTAGTGGATCCTCATTAGGGTTAGAATGGATGCTAAACTTCAAGCCGATTAATGCTATAAAAACCTCTTTTTCTCTAGTAAACAACCTTCAATACAATAGCTATAACAGAACACAGCATGTGCGGGTCAAAATCGAAAATAACAAAATCATACTTCCTGATGGGAACAGCATGACCTATGCTGTATATAACCCCGACGATACGCGTTATACACAGATCATGTCAAAAGTTAACAGCTCTACACATATACCTAAGTTGGGTTTTATCGTGAACTTTAGCGCCGACATCTTCTGGCTGGAAAAGCAGAAAGCATCAAGCAACATATATCCAGTAGGTTACTATACTTCCGAGGCGAAATATTTTCTTATTAATGAACAGCCCCTTCCCCAAGATATTTTGAACAGTCTCAAACGGATCGCTTCAGACGAAGCTATAGAAGGGATACCACATGTACATACTATTATCAATATGTCCTTGGCAAAAGAGATTAACAAGAAGTTCAGAATTAATCTGAATGCCTACAACCTATTCAATATACGTCCGGAATATTACAGAATTACCAATAGCGGAACGGAACGCATTGTGAAATACAACAGAAGACCAAGTTTTACAATAGGAACAAACATTAAATTCTAATACTAACGAACCATGAGAAACTATCTATATTTTATCCTTACGACACTGATTCTCTTTGTAGGATGTCAAAAAGACCCAGAACTTACACGCCCTGTGAAGTTCACCGCCACCGTAACCGTGAAGAGTGACGAAAATCTTAATATTCCGTCCCAAGGAGCCATCATTACGCTTACCAACAAAACCAACGGTGCTTCTTACCAAGCTTTTGTCTTGGAAAATGGTCAAGCGACATTTGAAAGTATTACTCCGGGGCTTTATTCCATTTCGGGAACGCTTGTCATAAGCGCCCAATCTTATTCGGAACTGGCTGGTTACTATGTAGAAGATAATGTCAGCTTTACGGATAGCTACGACAACGTGGATATCTATGCCGATCGCGTATTCTCCCTAGAACTTAAAGCCGGAAAAACAGGAAACTGGGTTTTTAAGCAGATTTACTATGCCGGCTCAAATTCGAGCACAGGCGCCAGCTTCAGAGATGTTTTTTTAGAAATCTACAATAACTCCAACCAAGTGCTATATGCAGACAGCCTCTATTTCGGGCAGGTAGGAGGAAAAAATAATAACAATGCCGGTGAATATTATCTCCCTAATTTCCAATATGACTGGTCTAAATCCGTAGGGATGGTGGTGGAAAGTGGCAAAGATGCTAATAAGGACTACATCTATGCCCACACTCTGTTCCGCATCCCTAGTGACGGCAGCGGCAAGAAATACCCTGTACAACCGGGACAAAGCATTATCATCGCGGCCAACGCCGTGGACCATACCAACTCCTACGAGTCGAACAACGCCACCCCAGTGACAATCACAAACCCTGCTTTGACGATTAACCTAAGTCATGCAGATTTTGAAGTCAACCTTATAGAATTTCTACGTCCGAACGACGGAAGTGCTTACACTCCCTATCGTTTTGATGTGGATAACATCAACGTGCCTAATGTTGATGTTCTACACGTTTCGTCGGGAAACGACCTTATCTTGGACGCCTTGGGTCGTGATGCTTACTTTATCGTGGATCCTAAAGGAAAGAGCATAGACATGGAAAATCTAAGAAGCTTTGCTGCCCCAGATATTAGGGAAGTGATAGCTACTACACGTGTGTACAAACAGATTCCTATTGAGGTGGTGGTGGATGCCGTAGAGTTACAACATCCGGTAGCTTCCTCTCGTGTTCCGAAACGCCTTCCAACCACATTGGATGCCGGACGCACACATGTGCCAGGTGGACAATATTCAAGTCAATCGTTAGTACGTAAAACCTTAAAAACCGTAAATGGTAGACGTATTCTGAAAGATACAAACAACTCCGAAGAAGACTTTGGCTTCCTACAAAAGGCCGACCCTTCGAAATCTGCAAGCTCCTTTATAGATTAAGTGTATAGATATGAAGTTCAGCTTTTCCATAATATTGATATTCTTAGCTCTTGCTAGCTTCGGGCAGAAGTTTAGTGACAATGACTCTTTGTTTTGGAACCTTCCCTTGCAAAAGAAGCTCCATTTTCACTATGACAACCCGAACATGGTAAAATTTCGGGAGCACAACTACAATATTGGTGAAGCTGAACTTTCTTTCCAACATAGAGAAGGCAATTACAGAAGAGCACAACAGGCACACCTGCAGAATATCGCCAACTTCAAGGCTGATGGCATTTCACAAATAGATAAGTTTGTGGTATCGGGAAGCTTCCAGTTTGACAAGGTGTGGGAAGATAGTTTGGCTAATACGCTTCAAGGCGAAATGGACGACCTCTCTCCATTCTATTTTTTTGTTCAGAAGGCAGGAAAATACGAAAGGCAAAATTTTGTGGGTAATGTGAATGTACGCTATGCAGGAAAATTCTCTCTTTTACAACCCGGTATTGTCTTCAAATACCATTCCCATTGGACAACTAGGTCCGTTGATCCTCGTCCTAATGTAGCTTCGGTAGCCATAAAATTTAACCCCTACATCACTGCTCAGCTGCAGAATCATCGACTGTCCCTAGGCTTTTCCTACGGCTATGGCGACGAAGAGAATACCATAACCTATAAGAACAGGATGTTCAGCACCAGTATGCTTTATCCGGAACGTATCTATTATACCAATCAAGGATTTGGCTTCATCTCACAAAGAGACTCAAGCTCTTTACGGCGCTACGACACCTACCTTGGAGGAAATTTGGGGTATACCTTAGAAAAGGAATATCTACAGCTCTACAGCGTGACTTCCTTTGAAAGAAAGGTGACAAACTCTACATATGACACTAAGCTGCGTCAACGATATTTCAAACGTAGTGAGTTCACTCTGCAAAGCGTTAGTCATAACACGCTTCTGATGCTGAACAAAAATGTTGCAAGCCACATCTTGGAGCTGAATGCAGCATATCATAACGGTCGAGATTACAACTACAATCTCCGAGCAGCAAATTATTTGGTTAAATATTACAATGTGGAATTGGACTATTCCTACACCAACGAAAGGTGGTCTTGGGGAGGTAGTACAGCATGGTCCAGTATGGAAAAGACGGATGCTGCGTCAGCACACCACCATCAATATTCTCTGCTTAGTCTAAGCATCAACGCCAAACGTTTCTGGCACATCGCCGACCACATCTTAGAGACAGAACTACGACCTCAATATACGTTCAAACTCAACAATAAACTGTCCGTACCATCAACACAGGTGAACCTGTTTACTACATCGGTAGTCTATCCCGATTTCGATTATTTTAATTTGGAACCTCTTATGCTACATTTGAATATTGCATACAATATCCCATCGGTCATGAAACTTAGAGGGATGAGGCTGTTTCTACGTAATCAAATTCTTACTTTTGTCAATAAGAGCGAAAAGGAAACCATGTCTTTGCCTGTAGAAGATGCACAAATGTGGCAGGTACAGGCAGGTATTCAGTTTAGCTTATAGTCATATTATGAAAAAACTTTTATCATTAGCCGTCATCGTTCATTTTTGTGGTTTGTAATGCTTTCTTTCATGAGCATCAAGACGCATTAAGAGCCTTATATAGCCGGCCGGTTACAGAATGGCCGAAGCCAGACATCGATTCAGGAGTGAACTGGGCAGAATTTAAGTCCTTACCTAAACTAGACACCAGTTATTTCAGCCTTATGGAGCGTCCGGATGTCAAGCTAGGCAAGCTGTTGTTCTTCGACCCTATCCTCTCGGGTTCGAACCAGATTTCCTGCAGCTCTTGCCATAATCCGCAAACTTCTTGGGCAGACCATCTTTCTGTACCTGTAGGGCATGACCATCAATTGGGCACGCGCAACACACCTTCTCTACTGAACGTCCACGCTAGAAAGAGTTTCTTCTGGGACGGTAGAGCTCGCTCGCTGGAAGAACAGGCCCTATCCCCTATCGAGGCGCATAACGAAATGGCGATGGAGCTTACCAAGCTTATCCCTAAGTTGAAAGCTATTCCCGGCTACCGCAAACTTTTCTATGAAGCTTTTGGAGACGAAGATTTTTCCATGCCGGAAGTGTTGAAGGCTCTTGCCGCCTTTCAACGTACCTTGGTAAGCCGCAGAAGCCGCTTTGACGAGTTTTTGGACGGCAACTACAAGGCTTTGACGGACCAAGAAATCCGCGGACTGCACCTATTTCGTACCAAAGCGCGTTGCATGAACTGCCATCATGGTCAGTACTTTACGGATGAAGATTTTCACAATATTGGACTGACATATTACAAAAGAAAATACGAAGATCTGGGAAGATATACGGTAACCAAAAATCCTGCAGATGTAGGCAAGTTCCGCACGCCTTCCTTACGGGATGTCATGAATACCGGACCGTGGATGCACAATGGACTCTTCGACAATATTACCGGAGTGTTAAACATGTACAACAGCGGCATGGTAATGAACAACCCGAAAACACCAGAACAGTGGGCTGACCCTATGTATCCGCGTGTAGACCCGCTGATGAAACCTTTAAACCTGACACAAGAGGAAATAAAAGATATAGTAGCCTTCTTACAGGCCATCACCGCTACAAAATATTGGATGAAAAGACCGGAATCTTTACCACGATAACAGCTTTTTATTAACTCTAAATATATAATGTTAAGATATAAAAAATAGATATAGCTTTTGCCGGAGTCTTTTGGATGATTCCAACTTAATGCTCAGATTACTTTAGAAACTCCTTCTAGGAAATTAACGGATAAAAATTGTTACAAAAGATGCTCCTACATCATTTCGTGATCACACCAAGGTATTTGTGTAGATAGGTAAGTTCGTCGTCTTGCGTGAAGGATTTAGCAGTTATATATATTTAGCACCAGACTATACCATATTTTTTTACTATGCCATTGTTATCTGGAACGTCTTTAACCTTTTTATGGTTCGTGATAGAGAGTTGAGCGCCCAAGTAAAAGAAAAGGCCAAAATTGGAGAACAAGAGAGCTTAGTGAAGGAAAGTTAAATATATCCTGAAACAGTTAAATCAAAGAAGCAAAACATCGTTATGTAATATATTCAATTTTCATAGCGTCAAACTTAGGCCTTTCAAATCCCCCCCTCAACAACTTGAGAATAGCTTTACTGACGAACTAGGGGTGCTTATAATGATACCCATCCTTGGGCCTGTCATCACTAACCCCAAACGCTTTTTAACATGATGTTAAAGAGCGTTCGGAATAGCTTCAATGGCCTATAGTTTATGGGAATTACCTTTGATTCTGTTTTTTGTTTTTAGGGCTTCTTTCTTTACAGCATCAGGCGCGTCCGACTTCAGTATTGCTTCACAACCTTCTATGATTGCATTGCGTTGGTATGACAAGGTATACCATCCTAAGGCTTCTAAGACTGTGATGCGTAATAATTCTGACTCCTCGTTGCTTATTGCCAAATTAATCATCTCAGGCACCAAAGAATGATGTCTGTACAAGCGCAATGAGGTAAGCTCCGACAGTCTCTCTTTTTCTGCTGCTGAACGATCCGTTATTATCTTTTTTAGCTTTTCTAACTTAGCCTGATTATAATCGATCTCTTTTTCCAACTTATCGGCTAGTTCTTTTCCGCCATATAAGGCTTATTTTCTCTAATCTGTAAATTTATTTCTTGTTTTGCTATTACAGGATCCATAAACTGCAGCGCCCAACGAGCTCGATATAGTACTCGCTCAGAGTGAGCGTCCAATATATAGAACTGTATTAGATCTCTGATAAAATCCGTAGCCCCTAAGTCTGTAAGGTCATAAACTGCCCGACGACGTATATACTCGTAAGAATCATTTTTTGCAGCATGCAATACCTCAAAGTAATCTTTATTTTCAAAATGACTTAACAGCTGAAATGCCTGCATACGCACAGACTCATAATGCGAATTGAAATAATATGAACGCAAAATAGGAGAAACTTCCTTCTCAGAAAGGAGCTGGCTCAACTTTTCCAACGCCAAAGCTTGGAAACTTGCATCATCCTCTTTAAGCAATTTCTTCCAATAGGCCACATTATTATTTAATACCGTAGCTTCATTCAGTGCTTTTGCTCCATCAGTGTGAAAATAAAAGGTAGGATCACCAAGGATATGTGTTTCTAAATAAGCAATATGCTTCAACCAATTTCCTATTCGGTAACCTTTTCCCAAAAGCCCCATAAGTTCACTTGGATAAAGATCCTGTAACACTCCTACGGAATTTGCGACAGCCGTAATATTCTCATTCTTCGAAAAAGGATAATATCCAGCTAAATAATCCTCCAAATGAAATGAACCCGTCAAACATGAGTTTATATACACCAATTTTGCTTGAATACCAGCATCTTTTATATCCGAAATCTGAATGTCCATATTCAGATTATAAATAGAATCTTGCTCTATGGATTTAGGATCAAAAGCATCTTCAAACCATTTATCTGATAAACCTAAAGATTTTTTAAAGTTTTCCTTAACCTGATCTAAATCTCGACCATCTTCTTTTGCTGAACGCATCTTTGATCGTATATATCGAGCCACATTCAACATAGATGGTTGCGGACTGGAGGTTTCCGGATAGCCGTTCATCAGCTGCAACGTAGGTGTCCCATGACCTGTCATATATGCAAAATCCACAGTTTGACGCTTCAGCTCCGACAGTAAGTTAAACTTTATAAACTCCTGAGAACGATAGTTTAAAAACTTGATGGAGCCCCCTGGCTTAAATAGGGTTGGAAACTGAGACTTCAACGCTATAGCCTCTCCCAACACGGCATTTATCGAATTGGAATTATAGCCGTGTCCTGTGGACACCACCATATCATCTAAAACGTAACGCTGCGCTCTTAACCTTACTACCTTAGTTAGATAATCTTTAATCTTCTGCGTCATACTCTCTCCTTCCTTAATCGGAGGTTTAATACGTGCAGAATAGATGTCCATACCAATAAATTGTGGAGATTCTGCTTTCAGGCTGTAGTAATGATATAGCTCTCTTCCTTTAGTTGTGTCTTGTTTCAAATATTCAAACTGAAGATCAAAATCGTCATAAAAACGGTCCGAAGGTACGGAAGATTTATCCCAACGAATCTTCTGACTCATCTTAAACGCAGATGTAAGATGTTGGGCATCACGCAACATAGGGATAGGAATCTTACCTACCAATACCGTCCCCTCAAGGGGGGCAGATTTATCCTTATATAGCTTTCGAAGGATTTCCCGAATTTGGTCTGGTTTTGTCCAATTGTCATAAATGATATACGTTCCCAATCCATCATTTTCCAGAACATGTTTGTAAGCTTTGATTTCCTCTTTTGCTGCTTCATAGGTATTTTGGTCCACCACAATAGCAAAAGTCGTTTTGCTCTTAATACTTGGCTGAATAATCTCTTGTCCTAATGCCTGAAGAGATGCCAATACAAAGAATAATCCTAAAATGCTCTTGGTTCTTTTCATTGCTTATCTAATCACAGTTTTAGTTGATTATAAAGCAAATATAGTTTTTTTTAGCCTTATAAGTTTATACCTCCAGGCATATCAACAAGATATTACATGAAAATCAAAATTTCCTCTCTACCACTTTTCCTGCATTCCTTACTTTCATTTAACTCGCAACTTATTAGAATTGCTTAACTTTGTCAGTTATGCAACAAAATCAGGACATTAATCCCAAAACTCACATACAAATCAAGGGTGCCCGCGTCAACAATCTTAAAAATATTGACGTTAACATCCCTAAAAATAAACTGGTAGTCATCACAGGCATGTCCGGATCGGGTAAATCCTCACTGGCTTTCGACACTCTTTATGCCGAAGGACAACGCCGCTATGTAGAAAGTCTTTCCTCCTATGCCCGCCAGTTCATGGGCAGAATGAACAAGCCCGAAGTAGATTATATCAAGGGAATAGCTCCGGCCATAGCTATAGAGCAGAAGGTCATCACCTCAAACCCTAGATCTACTGTGGGAACATCAACGGAGATCTACGACTACCTCAAGCTGCTTTATGCCCGAATAGGAAAAACCTATTCTCCGGTTTCCGGAAACCTAGTAACCAAAGACTCGGTGTCAAGTATCGTCAACCTGCTATTGCAGAATGACATTGATACAACCGTAACGATCTACAGCCCTCTCGTACCTACCAACAACCGCAAACTAAAAGAGGAGCTGTCTCTTCTGATGCAGAAAGGATTTGTAAGGGTGCTTTTTGAGGAAAGTATTCAAAAGATTGAAAGTATCTTGGAGGATACCTCCATAGGCAATACTAACTTTAGTGCCGGAGACGTTAAAATTGTTATAGACCGTATCCGTCTGGACGGTGAAGATGATACTGCTTCGCGTCTAGCGGATTCAATACAAACCGCCTATTTCGAAGGCAAAGGTGAATGCTACGTAGATATTGACGGCGAACTACATCACTTCTCAGAAAAGTTTGAGCTTGACGGCATTACCTTTGAAGAGCCTTCTCCCAACTTCTTCAGCTTCAACAACCCTTATGGTGCCTGTAAGCGTTGTGAAGGTTATGGCAAAATTATAGGTATAGACCCTGACTTGGTCGTGCCTGACAAAAGTAAATCCGTTTATGATGGCGCCATTGCCCCTTGGCGTGGGGAAAAGATGGGCGCTTGGCTAGAAGCGTTAGTACGTTCTGCCATAAAGTTTGATTTCCCTATTCATAGAGCCTATGCTGACCTTACGGAGGAACAACGCCAGCTACTATGGACAGGTAACGAATATTTCCGAGGGTTGAACGAGTTTTTCGCCGAGCTGGAAGAACAAACTTATAAAATACAATATCGTGTGATGCTCTCCCGCTATCGTGGAAAAACAGATTGTCCGGAATGTAAAGGCACAAGACTTCGCAAAGATGCAGCCTACGTCAAAGTCGGCGGAAAATCCATCATAGATCTCGTGCTCATGCCTATTGACGAGCTGCTGGAATTTTTCAAAAAACTGACCTTAGATGCCAACGACCAAATTATCGCCAAACGCCTGCTTACAGAAATTACCAATCGTCTACAGTTCCTTTGTGATGTGGGCCTAAGCTATCTGACACTTAACCGCTTAAGCAACACGCTATCCGGAGGAGAGTCGCAACGCATCAATCTTGCCACATCATTAGGAAGTTCATTGGTAGGCTCCATCTACGTACTGGACGAGCCAAGCATAGGTCTACATCCAAGAGACACTCATCGCCTTATCGGAGTGCTCAAGTCCTTGCGTGATCTGGGCAATACAGTCATCGTAGTGGAACATGAACAAGAGATGATGGAGGCTGCAGATCATCTCATTGATATAGGTCCTGAGGCGGGAATCAATGGTGGCCAGCTGATATTCAGTGGCTCTTATGACGAAATACTAAAAGATAAAAATTCTCTTACGGGAAAATACCTTAGTGGGGAACTAAAAATAGATGTTCCTAAGTCTCGCCGTAAATGGACTGACAAAATTACTGTTCGTGGCGCAAGGGAAAATAACCTCAAAGGCATTACCGTAGACTTTCCACTCAACGTATTTACGGTAGTGACAGGTGTCTCAGGCTCCGGAAAAACATCCTTAGTGAAACGTGTCCTCTATCCTGCTCTACAGAAAGCCATAGGCAATTATTCCGGCGAACAGACGGGACAGTTTGACGCCATAGAAGGCGATATCCAACAAATAGAACAGGTAGAGTTGGTAGATCAAAATCCTATAGGGCGCTCATCCCGTTCTAATCCTGTCACGTATGTCAAGGCCTGGGACGAAATACGCACCCTGTATGCGAGTCTTCCTGCCGCCAAAGCCAACGGACTTAAGCCTGCAGCCTTCTCTTTCAACGTGGAAGGAGGGCGGTGTGACATTTGCCAAGGGGATGGCGAAGTAAAGATCGAAATGCAGTTTATGGCCGACATCGTGCTGCCATGTGAAGCTTGTGGTGGAAAACGCTTCAAACAGCATGTGCTGGAAGTAACCTATAAGGGTAAGTCCGTTTCTGACGTGCTGGACCTCAGCGTCGATGAAGCCTTAGAGTTTTTCGAAGATCAACCCAAAATTATCAACAAACTTAAGCCCCTACAGGATGTAGGATTAGGATATGTCAAGCTCGGGCAATCATCCAGCACCTTGTCGGGAGGGGAGGCACAACGCATCAAACTGGCCTCTTTCCTCATCAAGGGAAATAACAGCAAGAAAACCTTATTCATCTTCGACGAGCCAACAACAGGTCTTCACTTTCACGATATCCGTAAACTGTTACGCTCTTTCGATGATCTCATAGCTTTGGGCAATAGTATTCTGGTGATAGAACACAATATGGATATGATCAAAGCTGCGGATTGGGTTATTGACATAGGTCCGGAAGGAGGACAACGCGGAGGAAACATCGTTTTCGCGGGAATTCCGGAAGATTTAGCGCAATGTAAGGAAAGTTTTACAGGGAAATTCTTGAAAAATCACCTGAAACAATCTTAATTTAACTTAATTTTAGTTTAAAAGACTTAAAAAAAATGAAAAACAGAATATTTGCTACTCTCCTAACTTTCATTTGTGCTGTCACCACCCTCTTTGCTCAAGTAGAAAGACCTAAATTAGTTGTCGGACTTGTAGTGGATCAAATGCGTTACGATTATCTTTACCGCTTTGCAGACCGCTACGGCGACGATGGATTCAAAAGATTGCTTAGAGAAGGGTTTTCCTGCGAGAATACGATTATTCCGTATATTCCTACTTATACCGCTATAGGTCACAGTACTATTTATACCGGTTCAGTACCTTCTATCCATGGTATAGCAGGCAACGACTGGATTATCCAAGCTACAGGACAAGCGATGTATTGTACGCAAGATGATAGCGTTAAAACTGTTGGTGCTTCCGGAAAAGTGGGGCAACAGTCTCCTAAAAACCTGTTGGCATCTACAATCACGGATGAATTGAAGTTGGCCACCAACTTCCAGTCTAAAGTAATAGGGATAGCCATCAAAGACCGTGGAGGAATCCTTCCGGCAGGCCATTTTGCAGATGCGGCATACTGGTTTGACTCTAAATCCGGAAATTGGGTAAGTAGTACGTACTACATGCAAAAGCTTCCAGACTGGGTAAACAAATTCAACAAGCTTAAGCTAGCCGAAAAATATCTTAAGCAAGACTGGAATACATTATACCCTATTGAGACATACAAAAATAGCATCCAGGACGATAATGAATATGAAGGAAAATGGGCTGGAGAAAAATCTCCTACCTTCCCTCGCAAAACCTCTGAACTGATGAAAGACATAGGTCTTGAGCTTATCAAGACCACTCCGCAAGGAAATACGTTCACCTTGGATTTCGCTAAAGCAGCCATAGAAGCAGAAAAATTAGGAAACAATCCTACAGGACATACGGACTTCCTATGTATCAGTCTTTCTTCTACGGACTACGTAGGCCACCGCTATTCTCTTTCTGCTGTGGAAATCGAAGATACATATCTTCGCCTAGATAGAGATATCGCTGACCTGCTAAACTATCTCGACAAAACCATAGGTAAAGGCAACTACACCTTTTTCTTGACTGCTGACCACGCCGCATCCTATAATCCGCGTTATTATACAGACCAAAAAGGTAATGGCGGCTACCTGTTTCTTCGTCAGATCCAACGTGAGCTAAACGATGAGCTGACAAAAAAAATTTGGTCACAAGGACTTGATAAGAAGGGTATTCAACTATCAGGTACACCTCAACCACAGCTTGATAGATTCGTTAAATCTAGACGAACAAGCCGTTAAAAACTTCATCATCAAATTCCTTAAAAAGCAGGAAGGTATAGCTTATGTGGTAGATATGGAAAGCGGAGGCAACATGGTTATCCCTGCTCCTCTCCGTGAAAAAATCATCAACGGCTATAACCGCAAAAATTCAGGAGTAATCCAAATCATAGGCGAGCCACAATGGTATAATGGTACCCCTCGTGCGACAGGAACGTCACACGGTGTATGGTCTCCCTATGACTCACACATTCCTCTGGTATTTATGGGTTGGGGAGTGAAGCCGGGTGTAAGCAACAAAGAAGTACACAGTACAGATATTGCTCCTACCTTAGCATCGCTATTGCATGTTATGGAGCCTAACGGAAATATCGGTAAGCCTATAGTGGAAGTATTAGGTCAATAATACAATTTAAATTTTGTATTTTTGGGTGTACTATTATTGATCTATGATTTCTAAAAAGACAAAATACGCCATTAAGGCATTAATGGTATTGGGAAGGAACTACGGAAAGGAACCTATGCAGATTGTAAAGATAGCAGAGGAAGAGCGTATTCCTAAAAAATTCCTTGAGCAAATCTTATTAGAAATGCGCAATGCAGGGATTTTATATTCCAAAAAAGGAGCTGGAGGTGGTTACAGCCTAAACAAGGCTCCGGAAGATATTTTCTTGTCGCAGATCATGCGTCTCATAGACGGCCCTATAGCATTATTGCCATGCGTGAGCTTAAACTTTTATCGCTCCTGCGATGAATGTACGGAAGAACATGCCTGCGGCATCCGAGATACATTCATAGATGTTCGCAACGCCATGCTGCAAATTCTAAACGATACCAGCATAGCAACGCTGATAAACAAAGAAAAAGAATTAGGAGGGTTTCGCCCGGAAGTCAATAGTTAGTATTGCAATTCCTATATAAGCTTTACTACTATTTACTATAATAACAGATATTAAATAAAAATTTTATTTGTTCATCACACAGCCTACACCATTGTTGTAGGCTGTGTGTTTTCTCTACCTACCTTTATGACTCCTTATGCCCTTTGTTTAAATCATAAATCCATAGGTTAAAATCTGTATCGGAAGGAATATTAAATTTTTTACGATAACGGTTTTTTCTCACCTGTACAGCCCTTACCGTTACATTTGTACATTTTGCGATCTCCTTCGGCGTAAAATTAAGATAGCACAAGGCTAGAAAATAAATCTCCGAGTTTCTCATATTAGGCGCCAACTCTCTAAATACACTCATCACTTCTGGGTAAATGGATCCGAAAACAAACAAGAACTCAGGATTGTTGTTTTTAGCCATTTCAATCAGATCCTTTATATCAAAGTTTTTATCGGTTTCACTATTGTTGTCTCTTATCTCATACTTTTCAGACTTGTTTTGGTAAATTAAAATTAATTGGAGTACAATTTTCGTAGCCTGAAGAAGAACAGAGAATAGTAAAGAATATATAAAAGCGTAAACAAAGCAAAGCCATATTTATATATAATAAGGGTCCTGTCCGCTTCTTTATCTTTAAGTAGCTTTTTATATATTTCATCTACGGCATATTTGTTTGCCCTGTCAAGCGAGTCCTTCACGGCAGCATATCTCACAATCAGCGATTGCGCCTTCTCTCTGTCTAGATTATTGGTCAACAAAAAATCACTATAGAATTTTGCCGTACTGAAGCTGGCATCCAAATCACCCAACGACTCCGCATTTTCTAATGCCAACTCGTAATAATAGGAAGCTTTATCCCACTCCTGGTGGCTTTCATATGTTTGAGCGAACGCTAGATAAACATTCGTAAATTGTCTTACCTTATTTTTCTGCTAAAATATGTAAACTTTTAAAAAGATAGGTCAATGCTCCTTTCAGGTTTTTACGCTGATTTTCGAATCTAGCTTTGCTGATATAAAGGTTTGAATATTCTTGAAAAAATAAATTGGAATCCAATCTATTTAAAATATCTTCTTGCTTTTCCAAATATCGCTTAACGGCATTTTCATTCTCTGCTTGATTATATACATATTCAATATAATCCTCGGAAACAGTGAAAAATATAATGCTATAAAATGCGGAACAGATAGGTAAAGACACTAATCGATCGTAAAAAGACTTCCGGCACTAGATTTTAGAGAAATTCATGCAAAAACATAATTCAAGGGAGCAAATTGGGGAATTTATTTGGCATAGCAATAGCGCTCTTAGGTGAGTGAAGAGACTTATATTTCAAAAACAAAAAAGGCCTCTCAGAAATTTCTGAGAGGCCTTTTTGTTAATCTCTTTTTTTACAACTTAATTTCTTCATCCTTTTTATTGAAGAAATGGAATTCCGTCAGATGATAAGACTGAATGTCTTTGACTTTTATCCATTGACCATATTTGAAGAACCATTTCAAACGACGAGAAATAAGACCGGACTTAATGTAGGCGCCCAGATAAGGGTGAACACATAGGGTTACGCCCTTCTCGTTTTGTTCTTCCAAGATGAAGCTTAAGTTATTTTCAATATCATCAATCAAGACAATGCTTGATCGTATTTCTCCCGTACCATCACAAGCCGGACATTTTTCGCTTGTCACGACGCTCATTTCTGGACGCACACGCTGACGTGTGATTTGTACCAACCCAAACTTACTTGGTGGCAATATGGTATGGCGAGCTCTGTCTTCTGCCATACACTCTTTGAGATAGGAATATAGCTCCTTGCGGTTTTGAGGCTTATGCATATCGATAAAGTCTATGACGACAATACCACCCATATCGCGCAGACGAAGCTGCCTTGCGATCTCTCGTGCTGCCTCTTTGTTTACCAGCAGGGCATTATCTTCCTGGTTTTCCTTATTGGCAATGCGGTTACCGCTATTTACGTCGATGACGTGCAAGGCCTCGGTATGCTCGATAACGAGGTAAGCACCACCCTGTAAATTCACCGTTTTGCCGAAAGACGCCTTAATTTGTTTTTCTACTCCAAAATGTTCAAATATGGGCTCTTTATATTTATAGAGCTTCATCAATTTTTTCCAAATCAGGCGAAATTTCCTGGATATACGACTTTACTTCTTCGTATATCACCGGATCATTGACATGAATATGTGTAAACTCATCCGATCAAAATATCTCGCAAAATGGTAGAAGCTCTATCCATTTCGCCCAATATTTTTTGTGGAGGTTCTACATTTTTTAAGGCGTTTGGTAAATAATTCCCATTTCGCTATCAGATCCAACAGATCTTTTTGCAGTTCGTCCACACCCTTGCCTTCCGAAACTGTACGAATTATAACCCCGAAATTTGCGGGACGTATGCTTTCGACAATTTTTTTCAGACGGGCGCGTTCGGCGCTGGATTTGATTTTCTTCGAAATGGAAACTGTACTTGAAAAGGGAACTAATACCACATATCTACCCGCAATAGATAGATCCGAACTCAATCGAGGTCCTTTTGTTGATATTGGTTCTTTAGCTATCTGTACCGGGATCACGACGTTACGACTTAGTACGTCGGAAATTTTGCCGGCCTTATCGATGTCCTTTTCAAGTTTGAGACTACCTAGCAGATTCTCTCGATAACTGCCATTCTTTACTACCCTGGTAAGCTTTAATAGCGATAATACTTGTGGACCTAAATCCAGATAATGCAAGAAGGCATCTTTATCGTAGCCTACATCTACGAATGCCGCATTGAGGCCGGGCATGATTTTCTTGATACGGCCGAGATAGATATCCCCGACCGAGAAATGACTGCCCGCTGGTTCTCTATTTAGCTCTACAAGTTGCTTGTCCTGTAGTAAAGCGATAGTCACTCCATTCTCAGGAGACGAATCGATGATTAATTCCTTTACCAACAGCTACTCAATTTTTGGGATATTAACACCTCGCGTACTAATATCTAGTCCCTATGAAACATAAAACTTGTTTAATGAAAAAATACAATCTATGAATACAACCGAAGTGCTATCATAGATTGTACAGGTCTTTGACAAGAGATTATCTTGTCAAAGACTACACAGCAAGAAAACTATTTTTTCTTGTGTCTATTTTTTCTTTAAACGTTTTTTACGTTTGTGAGTAGCCATTTTGTGTCTTTTTCTCTTTTTTCCGCTTGGCATAGCTTTAATGTTTTTTAATAATGTTAAAAAATCCTGTTAATTATTATTTGCTCAATTCTTCGATCTGACGATCGATGTATTGAGATAGTGTCGGATCTGCAGCAATTTCCTTGCTCTTTTTATAAGCCGCTATTGCTTCAGATTTTTGACCAATTTTTTCGTAGCTGCCGCCAGATAGAAATAAGACTCGGCATCAGCCTTGATTTCTACTACAGTCTTGAAACGTTCGATAGCTTTATCAAACTGTCCCGACTGCATGGAGAACAAACCTAAAGTTTTGTTAGCATCAAGATTTTTCGGATCGGCTTGCACAACCTCGCGAAGCAAAGCAATACCAGCCATAGGATTGCTGGAACCCGTTACAAGAGCTGCCCCTAAACCGGTTTTGGCGGCAAGGTTGTTGCTGTCCATGGCTAAAGCCTTTTCATAAGAGTCTATCGCCATTTTGTTTAGCGCTGACGCCATGGCTGTGTCTTGTAGATTGGTATAGCCCTCGCGAAAGGCATCGCCCGATTTAACCCAATATTCTAATTTCGGGTTAATTTCGGCCATTTCTTTATAAATAAATCCTTGTGGAATAGGTTTTGCCAGATCGTCCCACTTATCAGCTAACGTCTGTAACAAGGATATCTTATCTTCCCCTTCGGCTTTCTCCGCCTGTTGCTCTATTGCTGTAATCTCCTGCGCCAAGGAGTTGTTGATACCTTGCTTGGCGAGCTCGGAAACGCTCTTCAACGTAAACATCGAAGAAGCGGATTCGTCTGCTGCTGCCGTTGTGTTTTGCTCTTGCTTATCTACCAAACCTTTGATAGGTTGCGCCAACAAAGACCCAATCAGCACTATCACAACAACAACTACAACTATTTGTTTGGTATTCAGCATAGAGCTAATTTAAATTATTTTTTTATTTTATTACTGTTTTTAACTTTCTCCACAAAAATTTTTGCAGGTTTAAAGCTTGGCACATAGTGCTCAGGAATGATAATCGCTGTATTTTTCGATATATTACGCGCAGTTTTTTCAGCTCTTTTTTTCACTACGAAACTTCCAAAACCTCTAACATAAACGTTCTCTCCTTCAATCATCGCATTTTTCACAACCTTGAAGAACGCTTCAACCGCTTCTTGTACATCAACCTTCTCTAAACCAGTCTTGGTAGAGATCTCTGCAATAATTTCTGCTTTAGTCATATCTATATTCTGTAATAATTTATTTCTCCACTCCCCACATTTGGGGATGCAAAATTATCGTTTTTTCATGAGCTTTAAAAATATTTTGACGCTTTTGTCAAACATATTTTTTTCATAATCAAACGATTATCTTTTACCCCAAAGAACGTTCCTGCAAAATAGTCCGCAAATCTACGATTATTTGATTGATTTTCAAACCCTTATTCCAAAACACTATGTAAAACCTCTGTCAACCTTTGAAGATCTTGTGGTTCATGCAAGGCAGAAATCACGATACGGTTTAGCGGTTCACTGGTGGGTAATGGATAAGGAAAGCTAGACACCAATATGCGGTGCTGAAGCAATTTAGCATATAATTGAGAATCCGTAGAGGTGAATACGGGGAAGTCTTCTGCATACGACAAACCTTCTAAAGCAGCCACATCCTCGCATACATAAGCTATATTGTTGTGCAGTCTGTCGAAAGCTTGCTCATAGATGCTCTCTCCCTTCGCAAGGGCATAGATGAATGCCGGACTCGAAGGAGAAGCCCCCATAAATATAGGCGAGCGCTTCACTTCGTCTACCACCTCAGTGCTCGCCAACACTATCCCAGCATCGGTACCCAACCCCTTAGCCAAAGAGGCTACAACGGCAACCTCAATATGATGGCAACCCTTCAGCTCTTGGACACCGGCAGATAGTGCATTTTTACGCACTACCCCTAGACCATGTGAATCGTCCAACAACAGTAAAACCTTCTTGTCCTCACGTATATGTTTTAGAACATTGAAATCATACCTCTCGGGTTTTAGATTGTCAATAGCATTAGCAATAAGCAAAATATATTCTGACGGGGAAGCGTTAACGGCATCCACCACTGCTTCCGTCCATTCCGTAACATTTTCTTTCAAAGCTTGTGGCCTTCCGTCAATCCATAGTGCAGGATGAGTGTGAGGTGCATAAAATACCTCGCGCGAAAGACTCAGCTGACGCACGGCAGCCTGCGCTGCCAAATAACCACTGGAAAATAAGGCTGACTGCGCAAAACCGAAACGCTTCGCCAATAGCTCTTCCGCCTCGTCATATATCCCTAACTGCACATTATTGGATCGTGAAGTACCGTTGTTGATACCATATTTATAAAGGCCTTCCACAACCAACCGACGATAATCCTCATTCACCAACAAGCCCAAATAGGCCGTCCCGCCGAAAAACAAATAATCTTCTTGCTCCAGGGATATGATACGGTTGGTAGGTTGATGTAATCGTCTAAAAATATCCATGAATAGTCTTCGTTAGCCCCACAAATCTAAGGAAATGAATGCTCTTCACACTACTTTAAATAATAATTCAATGGAATATTAAATCCTAACTGAAAGCTGAACCCGTCAATAGAAGACAGCTTGGTGTGTCGACGAAGCTTTACCCCATAACCGGCACTGAGCTCTAAAATATTAAAAACACCAATACCCAACTTGGGCGTAAAGGTATAAGGGGTAAACTCTGCCTTCACAAAAGGCCAAGCCCCTTTGGCGCTGAGGTAATATGTGGTAGAAGCTTCCGGAATTACTATCGCCTTCTTCTCTTGAAAGGTTAGGCCTGCTCCCACATCAAAACGAAGGTAATTTGCATAACCCAAATCTGTGAGTCCCCAAAAGGATGCTTTCAGAAAACTCTTTTCTTGATATTGATACGACAACGACGGCCCAACAATCCATCCACTGCCCTGCTCCTGCGCACAGATGCTGAAGCCCCCTATCAACAGAAAAGTCAATAAGCCTAGCCAAACATTTTTAAAGCTCATATTTAAATATAATACAAATTCCTGAGCCTTCCTCTTCGTAAAACCAAAAACCTCGCTTAGCCAGTAAACGAGGTCTACAATCGAAAGCACTAGTCTATTCCAAACAACAGTAAAAGCAATGCCCTGATTAGGTCATCCAACCCGAATTAAACTAATATACAAAATATATCTTAAAAGTAAACATAGCTTTCGAAAGATTACTCCTCTCTGTGTAACTCGGGTTACATTCATTCCCCTTCATCACATATATTTTAGAGGAAAAGATAGGATTATACCTATATTTAATTAAGAAACAACATGAAAGAATCAATATTCAAGACATATGGCGGTATTTTTGAAAAAGGTCTGCTGGAAGAAATCACCAATACCGCAAAGATTATCGCGTTTAAGGAAGGTGATGCACTGATAAATATAGGTCAATACATTAAAAGTATGCCTTTGCTTATTGATGGAGTTGTAAAAATCATGCGTGAAGACTTCGATGCGGGAGAGCTACTGCTCTACTTCCTAGAAAAGGGAGACACCTGCTCCATGACGCTGAGTTGCTGTATAGGAGAGAAGAAAAGCGAAATCAAGGCTATAGCCGAAACAGACGGACTGGTAGCCATGCTGCCCATTCAAAAAATGGAGGAATGGCTTAGCAGATACCACAGCTGGCGTTCCTTCGTCTTTCAAAGCTACAACAACCGCTTCCAAGAACTTCTGAACACCATAGACAATATTGCTTTCATGAAGATGGACGAAAGACTTTATAGCTATCTTTTGGAAAAGAGTAAATTATCTAACAGCAAAACCATCGAAAAAACACATCAAGAAATTGCCAATGAGCTCAACAGCTCCCGCGTGGTCATCTCTCGCCTGCTCAAAGTCCTAGAAAAAGAAGGTAAAATCTTACTCAGCCGCAACAGCATACAACTCCTAAATTAAAAAACGCCTCTCATGTGCAAGAGAGGCGTCTGCTTGGTGACCCCGGAGAGATTCGAACTCTCGACCCACTGATTAAGAGTCAGTTGCTCTACCAACTGAGCTACGGATTCTTGATTTGACGATACTTAAAAGTAAACTACATCTAGGAGAAAATACAAATAAATCTATACAGGAAATATCAACAATTGTGAACAAAAAGATGAAAAGGAGTAACACTACTTCCTCCGCACTACTAATCAAATAAATCCCCACTTTAAAAA
>NZ_JXAC01000305.1 GCF_000814685.1 Sphingobacterium sp. T2 | reverse complement strand
TCTCCTTCACCAAAGTCAAAATTCTTTTGCTTCAATGGGAGGGAGGACCTTACTATTCACGGATTTCATTTAAAGCTAAGTCTTCAGGAAGTTGATATTTGACACACCAGGGATTTCCACTGGATATTGGAATGCTAAGAAAAGACCTTCGCGAGCACGATCTTCAGGCGATAAATCTAACAAATCTACCCCATCTAACGTTACCTCACCGCCAGTCACTTCGTACGACTCGCGTCCGGCCAAGACGCTTCCTAATGTACTTTTTCCGGCTCCGTTAGGTCCCATGATAGCATGTACCTCACCAGCTTTTACTTCTAAGTTTAATCCCTTTAATATTTGTTTGTCCTCTACAGACGCTTGTAAATTCTTTATTGATAACATTTCTTTTAATATTTGGGAATTTGAAAGATAATGGCAGAGCAGACTCAAACAATCTTATTGCGATAGCTATCGCTCTTTAATTATCTTGCTTTTTATTATCTAATTTTCAAATTATCCTATCCAACAGATCCTTCCAGCGAAATTGCCAACAGTTTTTGTGCTTCAACGGCAAATTCCATCGGAAGCTGGTTTAGCACTTCTTTGGCATAGCCGTTTACAATTAAACCTATAGCCTTCTCCGAATCGATACCTCGCTGATTCAAGTAGAAGATTTGATCTTCCCCGATTTTTGAGGTTGTAGCTTCGTGCTCCAGCTTCGCCGTTTTGTTTTTGTTTTCTATATAAGGGAAGGTGTGTGCACCACAACGGTCTCCGATTAATAGGGAGTCACATTGTGTGAAGTTACGCGCATTGTCCGCATTAGGACCAATCTTCACCAAACCACGATAGCTGTTGTGGCTTGTTCCGGCAGAGATACCCTTGGAAACGATTTTCGAACGTGTATTTTTCCCAAGGTGCACCATTTTGGTTCCTGTATCTGCCAGCTGCTTGTTTCGGGTCATCGCCACCGAATAGAACTCTCCTACTGAGTTATCCCCCTTCAGGATGACACCAGGATATTTCCATGTGATGGCCGAACCTGTTTCTACCTGAGTCCAAGAGATTTTCGAATTATCGCCTTTACAGATTCCTCTTTTCGTTACAAAATTGTAGATACCGCCTTTACCTTCTTTGTCACCAGGGTACCAGTTTTGTACGGTAGAATATTTGATTTCGGCATCTTTCAACGCTATCAACTCTACTACCGCAGCGTGCAATTGATTTTCATCACGCATAGGTGCCGTACATCCTTCCAGATAAGAAACGTAAGCCCCCTCATCGGCAATGATCAAGGTACGTTCAAACTGGCCTGTATTCTGTGCGTTGATACGGAAATAAGTAGAAAGCTCCATAGGACAACGTACGCCCTTAGGAATATATACAAACGAACCATCCGAGAATACGGCCGAATTCAACGCCGCATAAATGTTGTCCGTCTGAGGTACTACCGACCCTAGATATTCTCTCACCAAATCCGGATACTCCTGCACCGCCTCCCCGAACGAGCAGAAAATTACGCCCTGCTCTTTAAGCTTCTCACGAAAGGTGGTCTTTACCGATACCGAATCGAAAACGGCATCCACAGCCACCACCCCCGCCAACACTTTCTGTTCGTCCAACGGAATACCTAATTTCTCAAAGGTAGCCAACAATTCAGGATCTACTTCATCCATGCTTTGCAACTGCTTTTTAGGCTTCGGCGCAGCATAGTATGATATATCTTGAAAATCTACTTCAGGATGTTCAAAGTTTTGCCACGTAGGCATAGTCATAGCCTGAAAATGACGAAACGCTTTCAACCGCCATTCCAAAAGCCATTCAGGCTCATTCTTCTTCGATGATATTAGGCGAATCGTATCTTCATTCAATCCCTTCGGAGCAATATCCATCTCAATATCGGTCGTAAAACCGTATTTGTATTCCTCTTGCTCCAGTTCTTTTAATAATTCGTCGTCTTTGGTACTCATATTATATGTTTCCCTTCTCTTCGGTCAAACCTTTTCAGTTATCTTTGGGACTACAAAGTTACGATATAAATACCAATAATATAGCATCTTTTAGTCCCAATAGCATCAAAAATGTGACAAAAATCACTTCTGTTTATGCCCCAGGCAATTTTTTCATTTTTTTTATGACAGAAATATGATTGACAATCAACAAAAACTATGTTTTTTCGTTTAAAATATAAGATTTATCTATTCAACATAGAAAAAGTCAACCTATTTATGACACAAACAATACAATCCGAAGAAAAGTAACATCGAGCCCCTTCGCCCCTTGTGGCTTTGAAAAAACAAATAATAATACAATATTTGTTATATTTATAAGGCGAAGAAAAGAGTATTATGTCCTATCAATTAGATAAGCTTGATCTTAAGATACTACGACTATTACAGGAAAATGGCCGTATTACGAATTTACAATTAGCGACAAACATTCGTAATGTTGGTGCTGGCGATAAACCAATGTTTGTCGCTAATTGTAAATTC
>NZ_JXAC01000304.1 GCF_000814685.1 Sphingobacterium sp. T2 | reverse complement strand
ATTATAATGTTGGATGACATAATCTACCCAAGTTCCCATGACGCGATCAGGCTCCCACTTTCTGTGCGACTGAGGGGCTATAACAATAGCATTAGGAAGCTGTAAACCGCGCTCTAAGGCACGAAAAACACCATATCTTTTTACTCTTTCTAGGTTATTACTTCCTCTAAGACTTCTTCCGTGAAGAAAGACTATCAAAGGCAATTTCCCATTAGAAGTGTCTATTGAGGGCTGATGTATCAAAAAATTGTAACTCGTCCTGTCATATACTGCAGTTTGAGCTTGCAACCCCAAATAACTTAGCAAAAGCAGAAAACTAACAAGTATCTTCATAAATTTATTAAACACTATGGACGCAAAAATACACTTACAATCCACAAGTGTAAAATATTTCATGACATTTTTATGACGTTCCCAAAATCTTTCGTAATATTAGTTTTTATTATAAAAGAACAATGAAAAAACAGAAGAAAACCTTATTCCTTGCAGGAATATTATGCATGATAATTGCTGTTTCAGCATTTACCCAACCGGGACAGCCACAAAACGAAAAACCTAAAAATCTAAAGGTTTTACCAAAAAATATTTCGAATGAAGAGCTAACCAAGGTCATGCGCGGATTCAATGCAGCCCTCGGGGTAAAATGTAATTATTGTCACGCTCCAAAATCCAATGGCGAAAAAGGAATGGACTTTGCCAGCGATGCCAATCCTAAGAAAAATGTAGCTCGCGAAATGATAAAAATGACCCAGAAAATCAATAAGAAATACTTCAACAAAGAACACGATGGAGTGTTAAAAAATATTTCTTGCGAGACCTGTCATAACGGAGCAGCTAAGCCTAAGACATTAACAAAATAAGAAAGGGCTTATAAAAGCCCTTTCTTATTTTATCGGTTCAAGATATTCGGCATAACAATATCCTTCTATACCATTAACTGTTCGGATCAGCCACCATAAGCTGTTTGCTCGGTTTAGTAAGGTAATGACCTCTCCTTTCGCGGCCTGCCCTAT
>NZ_JXAC01000303.1 GCF_000814685.1 Sphingobacterium sp. T2 | reverse complement strand
TAAAACTACACCTACTAAGAAGGTGTAGTTTTATTCTTCTTCGGTTCAGGACCTTATCTTAGGTTTCGTCAATCGACCTTGATGATCGGTATCATCACCTCACTGTTCACCTCTATCTTCATCTCTCGCCTTGTTTTCGAGTTCATGTTAGAAAGAGATATAAAGATCAACGTTTCTTTCCCTTGGTCGGCAAACACCCTTGTAGGTGCCAACTTCCAGTTCATTAAGAAACGTAAAACCTTCTACATTGTCTCTTTAGTTGCTGTAGCGATCTCCTTGATCTCTATCTTCACTAAAGGGTTCAGCTTAGGAGTAGATTTCCAAGGTGGACGTTCTTACACCGTACGCTATGAAAAACCTGTAGATTTGGAAGAAGTGCGTAAAAACTTGAACGACGTATTCCAAACCAATACTGAGGTTAAAACGTTCGGTAGCTCTAACCAAGTACGTGTGACAACCACTTACCATATCCACGAAACTTCGGATGAAGCAGATGCTGAAGTATTGGCAAAACTAAACGAAGGTCTTTCAAAAATTTCGGGCAACAGCCATGAAATCATGTCTCAGCAAAAAGTGGGTCCTTCGATCGCTTCAGACATTTCTGAAAGAGCAATATGGTCCGGTATTCTTTCATTGATTATTATCGCTATCTATATCTTAGTGCGCTTCCACAAATGGCAATATTCTGTTGGAGCCGCAGTATCTACACTGCACGATGCTATCATCCTTCTAGGATTGTTCTCAATCTTGGATGGTATCGTTCCTTTCTCATTGGATATTGA
>NZ_JXAC01000302.1 GCF_000814685.1 Sphingobacterium sp. T2 | reverse complement strand
GGTCTACATCATTATTAAACAAACCTAACGGACTTATAATAAACCACCACTGACGATCCGACCAAACGCAAGAACGTCGTACAGTGATGCAGTTGGTAGCCAAAGCCACCAAAGAACGTATCTACCCTGTAGGCCGTCTGGACCGCAATACTACAGGTCTGCTATTGTTGACCAACGACGGACAGCTTGCCGAAAAGCTATCTCATCCACGCAACAATGTCACGAAAATATATCACGTGGAACTAAACAAAAACCTTACGCAAGGAGACTTCAACAAAATCCAGTTCGGTCTGGAGCTGGAAGATGGATTCATCAAACCGGACGACCTGAGCTATATCGCAGGAGCTTCCAAACGTGAGGTAGGTATTCAAATCCACTCCGGCAAAAACCGTATCGTAAGACGTATCTTCGAATCGCTTGGCTACGAGGTCGTAAAACTGGACCGTGTCGTATATGCCAACCTGACGAAAAAAGACTTACCTCGAGGACGCTGGAGATACCTTGACGAAAAAGAACTTATCCAACTCAAACATTTTATAAAATAAGATCTTAAAAGTCCTGCCCACGCAGGACTTTTTCTCTTTTAAAGCCAAAGATTCGTATTTTTACAGATAGAAAAACTTATCGTAATATGACTGATCCTAAATCATTATCCTCAGTTGCTGAATTCCACAAAACCTTTCAGCACCCCATTTTAGAAAGTCCTCAAATCCCTTCAGAAGCACGCTGCAAGCTACGCGTGTCACTCATCGCCGAAGAGTTGAAAGAACTAGAAGAAGCTATAAGAGAAAAAGATAGAATCGTAGAGATAGCAGATGCTTTATGTGATATACAGTACGTACTCTCCGGTGCTGTATTAGAATTCGGCCTTGGCGAAAAATTCAACGCTTTGTTTGAAGAAGTGCAACGCTCCAACATGAGCAAAGCCTGCAAAACCAAAGAAGAAGCAGAAGCGACAATGAAATATTATAAAGAGACGAAAGGTGTCGATTCTTATTATAAAGAAGTGGACGGGTTATTTTTGGTATTCCGAGAAGGAGATAACAAAACTTTAAAATCTATCAACTACTCTCCAGCAAATTTGAAATCTATCCTTGAAAAATAAAAAAGCGGTTCTTTTTTGACCGCTTTTTCAGTATCTTAACCTCTATACTCACTTCCCTGCTGCACACCCCGAGCTTCCAATCCTTTATCAATATAGGTTTGTATCGCAGACTTCTTTACCCCCCAGTTCGGTGCAATGAGCAAATCCT
>NZ_JXAC01000301.1 GCF_000814685.1 Sphingobacterium sp. T2 | reverse complement strand
AAGATCGTAGYCAGACTGTAGAGCAATASACTTTAAGTGATCCCGCTGGGACTCGAACCCAGCGGGATCACCAAAAAAGCTCAATCGAAAGATTGGGCTTTTTTTATTACCATTACAGAAAACAAACTTATCGAACTAAGACAGACAGTCTTCAGAAAACCGTAGAATTTTTATTAACATCATCTTCTGAAGCTGCTCATAAATGTGAAGACAGAAAGCTAAAGTTTGCTTCGCAACGGTTTTTGGGGTAAAAAAGTGAAGTTTGCGTGGTAAATTATTATTAAATCATTTTCTTTACAGAATAATATGTGGTAATAGTGTGATAAACCGTTTCCGCGTCGCAATATATTAAACGAAAAAACATGTGGTGGCAGTACGCTTTAGTCTTTGTAGGTGCTTTATTGTTTGATATAGTACCTTTTCCTTTCCTACCTGCATTTACGGTAATGGTATTTTTGCAAATCACCTTCGGTCTGAGTGTTTGGCCCGTATTGATTATCGGGGTAATAGCTTCCGTCTTGGGCAGATATATCCTTACTCTGTACACTCCCCTTATCGCCAACAAATATATCAATAAAGCCAAGAATGAAGATGTGGAATTTTTGGGATCCAAGATGAAAGAAAACGTATGGAAAGGACAGCTGTTTGTCCTTGCTTACTCCTTGCTGCCGCTCCCTACCACACCTTTGTTTTTAGCTGCAGGGATGTCCAAGCTAAATGCCAAATATATTATCCCTGCCTTCTTCGTCGGCAAGTTTACCAGCGATGCCATAGCCCTGCTATTGGGGAAATACGCTTCGGAAAGCATCGACAGCATCACAGACAACCTGCTATCATGGAAATCCGTTGCCGGTTTTGTGTTCGGCCTGATCCTCATAGGTTGCATATTCTTTATTGACTGGCGCACACTGATACAGCGAAAGAAGCTCTTATGGAATTTCAAGATCTTGAAATAGGAGAATCCGCTATTGCCAAAAATTTAGCATCATAATACAGCAAAGCGGCCAGAACATCTTTTTTTAAAACCATTTCTCAAAATCGTTTTATAACCATTTACTTTGGCAGAAAACCTAATTGTATGTCAAAGCTATTGGATAAAACGGTCGATATCCTAAAGGGAGAGTACGCTAATATCTCAGGACTACTAATCGCCAAAGACGGAGAAATACGCTATGCGTTCTTTGCTCACCCCTCCGAAAAAGATAGAAAGCTTCATGTGGCTTCCGTTACCAAAAGTATATTTTCTCTTTTGGTAGGTATTGCCTTAGATAGGAAACATATAGCAAGTGTCCACGAGAAGGTAATAGATTTCTTCCCCGAACTGAAGATTAACAGCAGAAACAAAACATTAGCACAGCTGGAAATTACACATCTGCTGACGATGACTGCACCGTATAAATTTCGCTCGGAGCCCTATAGTAAGGTCTTCTCTACCCAGAACTGGGGACTTACTGCACTTCACCTGCTCGGTGGCAAGCGGCCTATAGGTGAATTTCAGTACACTACCGTAGGGATTCAGGTCTTGGCCTCCCTCCTAGAGCGAGCTATAGGTATAAACATTCATGCCTTTGCCACAAAATATCTCTTTGAGCCGTTGAACATTACTACTCCCGAAACACTCACAATAGACAGCAGGGAAACTTATTTCCACTTCATCAAAAACCAATATGCCAACTGTTGGGCGGCGGACTCGCAAGGTACCAACACTTCCGGCTGGGGGTTGATGCTTTCCGTTTACGATATGCTGAAAATAGGTCAATTGTGTCTCCAACAAGGCTGTTGGGAAGGGACAACCATAGTGTCCCCGCAATGGATAGAAGTAAGCACCTCCCCACACAGCTCCTGGGACAACAAAAACTACGGCTACTTATGGTGGATATTGGACAAAGGGAAGTTTGCTGCCATAGGTGATGGAGGAAACATCATATACATCCACTGCAAGAAAAGGTTAGTCATCGCCATAGCTTCTCACTTCGTGCCCAAACCCAAAGACAGAATCGATTTTATCGAGCACCACCTTATCCCTTTATACAAGCTGTAAAAATTTAATAACGCTTTGAGAAGCGTCTTTAAAGTAACAGGTCCGCCACATCGAGATGAATCAGAAAAATCCAAGCTATAGATAAATATTGAAATTCAACTGACATGGCGATATTCAAGGTTTTTATACTTTTCATTAATTTAAACTTGCGAAAAATTAAAGAAAACTAGTGAAATCCATAAGAAAGATGAAGAAAATGAATATCGATAAGGCTACAGAAATCATGCGACATGCCCTATATACGAATTTGGAGGCTATAGAGAGTTAAGAGAACTGCAAAACTAGGAATAAAAAAAAAACAGCAGTTTACATCGACCCGGCTATACATGCTATTATTCAAGCCAATTGAATTTGCATTACATTTAATTCACATTATCACCAAGTCGTAGGATTTTATCTTTTACAGAAAATTGTAAAACATTGAAAAGTACACTATACTATCCAAGGCCAGAGCTGCAGAACTTGATACAATCGTACCGCATTATAGAAACGGATGAGGATATCGTCAATAGGGTTTTGCCTAATTTAGGCTTAGCTATCGTATTTACCGTTCAAGGACAGATTTCGTTTGTTGAAGAGAGAGGTTATCGTCCTCTTTCTTCTTCCATCCTTTCAGGAATAAGAAAATCCATAAAAAATATCCATTATGCGAAAGGTAGCAAATCCATTATCGTGTTGTTTACGGAAGTTGGTGCCGCTACCTTTTTCAAAAATCCCCTCCATGAATTGTTCGGAATCAGTGTAGAGCTAGAAAATTTCGTTCAACAGGATGAAATTAAAAACCTAGAAGAAAAGCTATACCATGCCCGCACCGATTCGGACCGTATAAAAGAAATTGACCAGTTTCTGCTTTCCAATATTACGACAGCGGAAATAGATAGCTATGTGCATAGGGCTGTTGATGAAATAAGAAAAACGAAAGGCTTAATTAAAGTCTCCTCGCTTCCCCACATGCTGCATATAAGTCAAGACGCCTTCGAAAAACGCTTTAGAAAGGCCGTAGGCTGTTCGCCGAAGCAGTTTGCCAATATCACACGTCTAAAACAAATCATCACACTTCCCAACCGTTCGCCTCTAATCCATATTGCATTGGAACATGGCTATTACGATCAAGCCCATTTCAATCGCGATTTCAAAAATTTCACAGGACTTAGTCCTGCCGATTTCTACAAATCAGGATTATTTTGGTAATCAATGATTTTTTACAAGGATTGGTTTTCATCTTGTACGAATTTTGTATAAAAAAGATGAAACCTATAATTCTTGTATGTCTTGTTTTATCTGTCTGGATAAGTCAATACATTTTTCCACAAAGTAATTCTTCATTTAAGTCAAAAGATATGGAAACGGAGTTAAACAAAAAAGCAGTGCGAACTTTATATGAGCACATCCTGAACACACGAAAATTTGACGATTTAGAGAAAGTCGTCTCCCCAGACTACCTTAATGCGCAAGGCGATAAAGGCATTGATGGTTTCGCCAAATCAGTTATGGTATTTGCTCATGCATTTCCCGATGCTACATGGACCATAAAAGAGATCATTGCCGAGGGAAATAAAGTTTTTGTAAAACATAAAGTAGAAGGCACCCACCGCGGGGTGTTTCAGAATATAGCTCCCACACAAAAACATATTGAAGGAAGAAGGGATGGCTATCTACAAATTAAAAGCTAGAAAAATCATTTCCCATCAGGTAATAACTAATCAATTAAGCTTCTTACAGCAACTAAACGTTATCCATCACACCTTATGGGCCCCTAGCAGCGAACGCGTATATTTTGTGGATCGATTTACCATGCCACAATCTTCTGTCCAAGAATTTACCGAAAAGATGGAAGTCAACAGACGACTAATAAGAAAACTTCCAGGTTTTATTCAAGACCAAATCTTAGTTAGGGAAGATAACGATGGACGAACAGTAATACTTACGATTGCCGCTTGGGATAATCAGGCCTCTTTAGACAATGCAAAAAAAATAGTGCAAGATGAATATAAAAAATCAGGATTCCACCCGCAGGAATTCTACCGAAAGCTTCACATACAAATGGAAAGAGAAACATTTCGCTCCTTGATAGAGTAACCACCGAAGCGGCCTTCAAGTAAGTTTTACTTTAATTTTTTAAATTTATGGGAAGTCTGGCAATCTAGCGAATTTTAGTATTGAGCTCCAGCTTCTTTCAACAAAAAGCTCTAGCTCTATCTGCATGTCGAATTTTAAGTAGTTTAAGGATATGATTACCAATATAGCCGCAAATGTAGAAAATATTAATAATCCACTGAAAGAAAGCATTGAATTATTTGAACGACAGCTTGAAGCCTTAAGAAAAGATTTACTCGAGATAGTTAGGAGTACTATAAAGAAGGGAGATTAAAAAATCTCTCTTCTTTATAAACTAATTATATCCTCATTATAAATATTAGCTTATTTACTATAGAAATCTAATCTGAAGACTTAACTTAAAATAAAGTTTACCATCTTCATTATATACGGATCCGAATCCATGCCTTGTACTACTCGGAGTTTCTAGTTTTGTGTTACAAAATAAATAATCCTCAAATTCATTTCTGTTATAGATATGATAACAAAGGACATCACCATTTTCCTTTACTACCAAATACCCCCCAGTAGCATCCAACTCTCCTGTCCAAACTTTCGAAGGCATCATTCCCAAAGCAATATCTGTCAAAAATCTTTTAATTTTATAAGAATAGTATGGATGGGAATTGACCATATTATAATTTAATGGATTTTTTCGAGTAATTTCACTTACCAAATCAGATACTCTTGTAAAGTTTGTAGTAAAGAATGAAAGTAAAACTTCAGAAAGTATTTTGGGTAAAGCACTGTCAATTAAAATCAGATTATTCTGAAAAACGGGATTTTCTGTTCTTTCAAAGCTAAAAGCTCCATTAAGACTGCTTAATCTTTCTATTCTATCTTTAATCTTACTTTTAGACTCAATTGCATTAATATGATCAATTTCTTCGTCCGATAAACTAAGATTTTGAATTCTGTAAATGAAATTTGTTGTTCTGCCTGCATTTAACAAAGTAGAAGCTCCTCCAAGCTGGGACTTTATACTAAAACCAAGCTCAGGGTTTGTACCTGTTCTATGATCATAAATCACAATTCTTATGTCCCTTTTGACACTTGATTTTGCCTTTAACGAACAACTGTTAAACGAGTTCATAAACTGCTCGACTTCGGGGATGGAAAAAGTCGCGTTAGTTCTTTCCTGCAACTTTCTCAAGAGAAAATGGGCTTGTTTTCCAAACTCATTCACAGAAATTCTAAACTGTAAGTCATTATTCTTTACTAAAACAAGATCATTCTCGTAAGTAAAATCAAAGGTACCATTTGATTCATCTCGCAATACCTTTATTATTGGAAAAATTAATTTTTCGATTTTATGAAGATTGCTATCTCCTCCGAACAATACCTTGTCGGATATAACTTTGAATAGAGCATATATTTCACTCCATTCTCCCTTATTCCCTGTTAACATATATTTTCCAAATCCAAATATTTTAAAATCTGAGCCGCAGTTGCTTGTATTGCAGGAACAGCGACTGAATTACCAAATTGTTTATATGCAGAGGCATCAGATACAGGAATGATAAATTCATCGGGAAATCCTTGTAATCTTGCCCATTCACGCGGGGTCATTCTCCTTATACCTTCCCTATTGACCTCCCCTTTTATTTTAGTTGTTGGATTAAAGTCTGTTATCCTGTTATCAATCACCAAATTCCGCTCTCTACCCATACCTCCGCAAACCACTGCATTTGCAATCTCGTCATCATTAATGATTTGATAGCCGAAACCGTTTCCTTTGCTCTTGTGTCTGGCCTTATGATTTTGTAGGGTGGACAGATATTGTGTAGAAAGATAATACTTTGTTGCAGGCACTTCTTTTTCCTTAAATATCAAGAAAAAGTCAACTTTTTTGTTCCAACGGTCTTGGATTATTCGAAGGATTTGATTCCAGTATTTGGATGAAATCCTACGATATAAATTCTTTCTCTATTTTGAGTACCTCAAAATAG
>NZ_JXAC01000300.1 GCF_000814685.1 Sphingobacterium sp. T2 | reverse complement strand
AGCAATCCAGCAGCATCTTCAGAAGGCGTCTGAAAAAGCATGAGGAGGAGCAAATATGAAAAAATTGCGACCGAATGGGCAAGGGATGTGTCCGACCGAGAGWGAACTTAAAAGCTTTGGGAGCTAAAGCAAACAAACAGATTGACGATAAGTTTTTGGATTCTTAAATCGGATAATTTTGTATATGAGTTCAAAGCATTCTTCTGAAGGATCATCTTAGTTCCTTCAGAAGAATGCTTTGAGTTTATTATTGTGTTCTGACACACCTAATTGTTCTTTTCTCATTTGTGTCAAAGTTTGTAACATATGATTCATCGGTAGGATTTAAATTTATGTATCCATATCCAAGACTCGTATTGTATCCCCAATATTGACCTTCTGGAGAGTTGGAAGAAAGATTATTAGTAGCATTATTTTGGCTATCAATATATCCAAAATATGGTAATATTAATTTATTTGAATTTCCGTATGCAATATGTGATATAGTAGGTGAATCGTATTGGGTGAACTTCAGGATATTACTACCCAGTGAGAGTTGCTGGTCTCTCAGAATACCTTCAGCATTTATTAAGCTTTGTAGTTGTGCTCGGGTAGGTAGTCTCCAAAGTCCATTGGGATATACCTTGCTACAAGGATCTATAGTCTGGGGTTCCCAATATTCCGTAGCATGTGGATTGGTGTAATTATTATCGTATCTAAAAATAAATCTATCTACTTTATTTGTGTTCGATGGATTTGAATTATTGTAGATTAGGTTTGTTCGAGCCCATTTATTCTGCCCAACCACCAGCGGGGATTCTATTAATCTAGCAATTATATTATAAGTTATGGCTCTTTCTAAGGGCAAAGAATTAGTGTTGTTTATAGGGATAATAATCTCATCAGTCGATGAGGGGGTGAATTTTCTTTCTTGTGCATTGTCGTCATGAATGACTACTAAATTTTTTACGCGTAAAGCCAATTGATTGGCGGGGATAGGGTTAAAAGATGCTGTGTATATATACGTATACTTGGAGGATTTACCTGCGATATCTCCTTCGGTATTTAAAGAAATATTATAGTTATTTTGAGCAGTAAGAGTACCGAATTGAGGTTGTTGGGATATAAGATTGAAATCTCCCATCTGTACGATATCTTCTTTGAATTCTTTAGCCATCGTTTGAGGATTTGTATAATATCTGCCGATACTTATCCTAGCAACGGTATTAGGGGAAAATTCTCCCATTAATCCTCTTATATTTAAGTTTATTTTAAATCTCGTCAGTACTTTCTTGAATTTTATATCGAGATAATTTATCTCATTGGGTTTAACATATATAGTTCCATAATCTACGGCTAAATCTTTTCCTAAGATTGTTCGTTTCTTTGGATTTTTCCTTCCTTTAAAGGTGGTAGGTCAGAGGTTGTTGACATGGTATAACAATACCATTTATATGATTTTCC
>NZ_JXAC01000030.1 GCF_000814685.1 Sphingobacterium sp. T2 | reverse complement strand
AAAGCGTCATGGCGGACGTCGAGCGGTCGTACGAAGGTGAACTGGCGGTGAGGTAACGTTAGATGGGGTAGATTTGTTAGATTTATCGCCTGAAGATCGTGCTCGCGAAGGTCTTTTCTTAGCATTCCAATATCCAGTGGAAATCCCTGGTGTGTCAAATATCAACTTCCTGAAGACTGCTTTAAATGAAATCCGTGAATATAAGGGTCTCCCTCCCCTTGAAGCAAAAGAATTTTTGACTTTGGTGAAGGAGAAACAGAAGCTGGTAGAGTTCTCTGCGGACCTAGCAAACCGTTCGTTGAACGAAGGTTTCTCGGGAGGAGAGAAGAAACGTAACGAAATTTTCCAGTTGGCGATGTTGGAGCCTAAGCTGGCTATCCTAGACGAGACAGACTCCGGATTGGATATCGATGCTTTGCGTATCGTAGCCAATGGAGTGAACCAATTGCGCTCAAAAGACAACGCTTTCATCATCATTACGCACTACCAAAGATTATTGGACTATATCGTTCCGGATTTTGTGCACGTATTGTACGATGGTCGTATCGTAAAATCGGGACCAAAAGAATTGGCATTAGAACTAGAAGAAAAAGGATACGATTGGTTGAAAGAATTAGATGCGCAAAATGCCTAATTGGTCATCGATAAAACTAAAAGGTCATGAGCGGATTGATAACAAATAACATGAGTACAACAGTAGCAAACTCTTTATTCGGACAGTTAACTTCTACCTTTCAAGAGCTGGAAGCTACAAACGAACCTTCGTTTTTGCGTACCCTTCGTCAGGAGGCTTTTGCAAGATTTCAGAAGGAAGGTTTTCCGACTGTTAAGAATGAAGAATGGAAATATACCAATATCCATCCATTGGTAAGCAAAACGTATTTGCTGAACGAGGATGTGGATGTTGCCGACATTGATTTGAGCAAAGCAGACATCCCTGAATTGGATGCCCATCGCATTGTGTTGGTAAACGGACAATATGTGTTGGCCTTCTCCTCTTTGGAGGATGAGGTAGGACTGAAAGTGAAACCTATAGAGGAAGCTGCCGAGGAAGTTAATTTCCAGAAGCATTTTGCGCAATATGCCGATAAGTCGGATAACCCTTTGGTAGCTCTCAACACAGCCTTATATACTTCAGGATTATATCTTGAAGTGGCTAAGGGTAAAGTGCTTTCAAAGCCTTTGCATATAATACATGTAGCTACAGGAAAACAGGAGTTCTTCGCGCAGACAAGAAACTTGTATGTTATCGAACCTAATGCGGAGGTGGAGATTGTAGAATCTTTTGTCACTGTGGAAGGAGCAGCCCACAATCTGCACAACAAGGTAACAGAAATCGTAGTGGAAGAAAATGCCAAGATACAGCATTACTACCTTCAGACTGCCGCTAAGGAGAGTAACTATTTCACCCATACGGAGGTATATCAAACAAGATACAGCTTATACAACAACTACAACTGTAGTTTCCCGGGAGCATCTTTCGTGCGCAACAATATCAACGTGCGCCTAGATGCCGAAAATGTAGAGTCTCATTTGTATGGTATCAACCTATTAGCTGACAAACAGCTAGTAGATAACCACACTATTGTGGATCACCTTAAGCCTAACTGTGAATCATACGAGTGGTACAAGAATATCCCTCAGGAAGAGTCAACAGCGGTGTTTAACGGTAAAATCTTCGTTCGTCAGGATGCGCAGAAGACAAATGCTTTCCAGCAAAACAACAACATGTTGATGGGTGACAAAGCTACCGTATATACTAAGCCACAGCTCGAAATCTTTGCTGACGATGTGAAATGTTCACATGGCTGTACCATGGGACAATTTGAAGACGATTCCTTATTCTATCTAAGAGCAAGAGGTATTGGTGAAGAGTCTGCAAGAATATTACTTGTACATGCTTTTGCTTTTGATGTAACATCCCGATTTTCTAACGAAGCCGTTAGAAATTATGTAGAGGGACTTGTTGCAAAAGGATTAGAAAGAAAATAATTAGTAGTGTAGTTTTATAATTGAAAAGCGTCTCCCGAGATTATGGAGGCGCTTTTTTGTTAGGAAAAAAGTTTCTGTAGAATTTTATATATTAGCAGGACTTGCCCGAAAGAAGAGGCTCTTTCACGATAAAACAATAAAAAAGGAATCCTGATGGATTCCTTTTTTATTGTGTAATGATAAACTAATTTTCCTTGCTGATGTGAGCCATTTGTATTGCGGTAATAGCGGCCTCTTTACCTTTATTACCGTATTTTCCTCCCGCTCTGTCTAATGCTTGTTCGAGGTTGTCCGTAGTAAGTACACCGAAAATTACAGGCTTATTGTATTTGATGGACACATTGGCTATACCGTTGGCTACAGCGTCACAAATAAAGTCAAAATGTCTAGTTTCTCCTTGGATTACACAGCCCAGACAGATTACGGCGTCGATGTCTTTGTTGCGTAATACAATATCAGCTCCTGAAGTCAGTTCGTAGCTTCCCGGAACTTCGATAATTTTAATGTCTTTTTCTTCGGCTCCGTGTTTGGTAAGCCCTTCTATAGCGCCGTTGAGTAAGGCACCGGTAACTTGAGCGTTCCATTGCGACACGACTATAGCGAATTTAAGTCCCTGTGCCGATTTGACTTGAAGATGTGAGAAGTCTGATAAATTTTTTAATGAACTTGCCATATTTATTATGAACTAAAAAGGCTGCAATATTGCAGCCTCAATCAATATCTTTTGTTTAAATTAATTATTGCTTAGCCTGCACGCGCGCTAGAGGTCCGTCGATCAATGCAGCCTCATTACTTTGAGGATATTCTGTTTTGATCTTTTGATATGCCTCTTCTGCTTTTTTGTACTCATTCAACTGTTCGTACACCAAGCCTAATTTTTTTAAGAACAGGGGTGTGGTGAATGAGTTGTTGGACTTGTCGGCTGCCTTTTTGTAATATTCCGCCGCGCTTTTGTAGTCGTGGCTTTCTGAGTAAGCGTCGCCAATCATTCCTGTTACTAGAGGATCGATGATGTCACTACCTGTATCAGAATATTTTTTTAGGTAGTTGATAGCCTCTTGGAATTTTCCTTGACGTAGATAAAGACCTCCAAGGTAAGCGTTGGCAATGTTTGCCGACGGTGTATTCGAATACTCTTCGGCAATTTCTTTTAGACCAGGGAAGCTTCCGTCTCCCTCTATAGCTTTTTGTTCCAAAGAGTCAATCAACACGAGCTCTTCCGCCTTATACATGGCGTCGGCAGCTTCTGCTGCTCGAGGAGCTAAATATAATTTTTGGTAACCTATGTAAAGCAGTATTAAAACTACAATACCTCCTAAAATGAAGATTAGGCTTTTTTGGTTGTCTTGAAAAAATGATCCTTTCTGATCCGCTGAATTATAGTTTGTTGACATCAGTTTATATTAAAAATAATACTATGGAACGCAAAAATACACTTTTATTGAAAACTTACAATATTTAAAGCAACAAAAAGCAAAAATGATTATGATGTTATGCTCTTCAGCGCTAACTCTTTATCCAATAGTTCGTATTCCGAATTTTGGCTTTTGAACTCAGGAACTATGACTTTCATTTTTCGCACGATGTTAGTATTGTTTTGACTATTTATTAAGGCGAATAGTTCTTCCATATGCTGCTTTACCTCTTCGAAGTCATTGTCGCGTACTTTGGCGATCATAATTTTTTCATGATGGGTAGGCAACGTATTTTCATGGTCATTCAACAGTTCTTCGAACAGTTTTTCTCCTGGACGTAATCCTGTGAATTTTATTTCAATATCTTTATTAGGTTCCAATCCGGATAACTTAATCATCTTTTTCGCTAGGTCTACGATTTTCACGGATTTACCCATGTCGAACACGAATATTTCTCCTCCTTGGCCCATGTTTCCGGCTTCGAGCACGAGCTGACATGCTTCCGGAATCGTCATAAAGTAACGGGTTATTTCCGGGTGAGTAACGGTGACTGGGCCTCCTTTTTCAATCTGTTCTCTGAAGCGAGGGATTACAGATCCGTTGGAGCCCAACACATTTCCAAATCGTGTAGTTATGAAGCGGGTTCCTTTGTTAGGATTTTCCTTCAAAAGTTTATTGTTTAGCGATTGTACATAAATTTCAGCAATACGTTTCGAAGCGCCCATCACGTTGGTAGGGTTTACGGCTTTGTCTGTCGAAACGAACACGAATTTTTGGACGCCATATTTAACCGACAGATTGGCGATGTTATATGTCCCCCACACATTGGTACGGATAGCTTCTATAGGATGGTTTTCCATCATAGGCACATGCTTATATGCGGCGGCATGATAAACGATGTGCGGGCGTAATTCTTCAAAAAGATACTCCATCCTTAAAGACATCTTTAACGTCGCCAATGAGGGTATGGAAAATCTGGTTTTTATACCTTTCCTGTAAGTCGAGCTGTAAATTATGTAATGGAGACTCGGCTTGGTCACAGAGGATAATCATCTGAGGCTCGTATTTACCGAGCTGTGATGCAATCTCGCTACCTATTGACCCTGCTGCCCCTGTTACAAGGACACGTTTCCCTTTCAGCTGTTCGAGGATAGACTCATTATTTATTTTGATAGGCGCTCTTTCCAGCAAATCTTCAATCTTCACATTTTTGATTTGATTGACGGAAAGGTCTCTATTTATAATTTTCTGAGCAGGAGGAATCGTTAATACGGAAACATTTTGTTCTAGGCAGATGTCTATAATCTGCGATTTACGGTCCGGATGTATGGCCGGTGTTGCAATAATCAGCTCGTCTACTGACAGGCGGTTGATGACCTCTATCAACTTGTCAGACTTATAAATTCTGACACCGTCAATAGACTTTCCAATTTTCGAGGGATTGTCATCCAGAAAACCAACGATGATTTTGTTTGTTGTAAGGTCGTGGTCAAAAGTTCTTTTTACGGCTATTCCCATCTCCCCTGCGCCGAAGACCACCACATTTTTCTTAACCTTCTTCGCTGTTTTGGAATACTGAAAGAATACTTTGATAGATGTTCTGTAGGTCACCAACCCTAAGAATAGCAACAACCCATAAATGATAATCAGGGAATTTTCAATTGGCGGGGTTGTACGGATTGCCAAACAGAATAGTTTTATAGTGAAAAGAATAATAATCGTTAGGATGTTGGACGATAATATGCGGATGGAGTCGGTAGAGCTTGTGTACCGCACAATTCCGGAATAAAGTCTGAATACTATAAATGACGCTGCTGTAGCTCCAAGGCAGAGAAGGAACTGAAGCGCAAAATCATTTGGACTGAATACAATATTTTTGGTATCTTGATAAATGTAATAAGCAAGCAGAAAAGCGATTACTGCTGCTGTCATATCCAAGAAAAATATTACCCATCTAGGTAAGATTTTTACGTGATTTATTGCTTTGAAAAATCTCATAGGTCCTTTTAAGGTATGGAAATACTACAAAGCTAAAAAATACCATCATAAAAACTATATTTTTTTGTTTTATTACGCGATTTGTCAGTGTATCTCTAAGTTATATTTATTAAACTTGGAATTAAAAATTGTTAATTTTTATATGTCTAAAGTGGTAGTAAGGGATTTTCGGCCAGCCTAAGGAACTAAGCCAAATGCATTTAAGGAAAAAAGAAATCGAATTTGGTAATTGGTATTCCCAAAGAAACGGTTTTTCAGGAGAAAAGGATAGCACTGACGCCACTTTCTGTAGCTTTACTTGTAGAACATGGTCATACGGTGCTCATTGAGTCTGGGGCGGGAGACCATTCCAACTTCTTGGACCATCATTATAGTGAGCAGGGAGCACAGATTGTTTATGAGCGTTCTCATGTTT
This sequence comes from Sphingobacterium sp. T2, assembly GCF_000814685.1. GTDB lineage: Bacteria > Bacteroidota > Bacteroidia > Sphingobacteriales > Sphingobacteriaceae > Sphingobacterium > Sphingobacterium thermophilum. The sequence goes on along the minus strand of NZ_JXAC01000030.1, from coordinate 46,495 downwards.
ATAGTGCGGATATTATTGTCAAGATAGCGGGTCCTACATTGGAAGAGGTAGGGCTGATGCGTCAGAAGCAGATTTTATTTTCTTCGCAGCAGCCCAGTCTTTTACAGCAGGAGGTTTTACAGGCGTTAATAAAGAAGCAGGTGACAGCTCTTTCTTATGAATATTTACAGGATGAGGGAGGACATCTGACTGTGGTACGAGCGATGAGTGAGATTGTTGGTGCTACTTCCATTTTGATTGCGGCTGAATATCTTTCTAATGTGTTTGACGGTAAGGGCTTGATGTTAGGAGGTATTACAGGTGTTCCTCCTACGGAGATTGTTATTATCGGAGCAGGCACCGTTGGCGAGTTTGCGGCGCGTACTGCCATAGCTTTGGGGGCACAGGTGAAGGTCTTTGACTCTTCCGTATTTAGGTTGCGTAGGCTGCAGAATAATGTAGGTTCTAGAGTTTATACTTCTGTCATACAGCCTATTATTCTGAATAAAGCGGTGCGTTCATGTGATGTGGCAATAGGAGCGTTGAGGGCAAGAAATGGCCGCTGTCCGTGCATCATTTCAGAAGAGACGGTATCCAAGATGAAACCCAATTCGGTGATTATCGATGTGTCCATAGATCAAGGTGGGTGTTTTGAAACTTCCGAGATTACAACGCACGATAAGCCCGTGTTTCGTAAATATGATGTCATTCACTATTGTGTGCCGAACATAGCCTCTCGTGTAGCACGTACGGCCACCTATGCCCTAACCAATATTTTTACGCCGATTTTATTGCAGATCGGTGAATCTGGAGGGCTTAGCAGTTTGATATGGAGTCATCCGGGTATTCGCAACGCCATTTATCTTTACCAAGGAAATCTAACCAACAAAGATATGGCGGAGCGCTTCAACATACCGTTTAAAGATCTGTCATTAATGGTTTTGACAAACCAATAATTGAGATGAAACCGTACATATTTCTTTTTATGACCATGTTTTGGGGCATGTTGCAAGCACAGGAAAAAATGCAGCTGTACGACGTATTGCCGAATACGCTCGATACAGCGTATTTGAAGGATAATATTCCAGAATTTTATAAATATATCCCTGAGAATATTACTAAGGATAAGGTCTTTTTGATACTTCCGGGAGGAGGCTATACCCATCATGCTATGGATCATGAAGGGCATCAGGTGGCGCTTCGGCTGAAAACATTAGGTTATTGTGCTTTTGTGCTCAAATATCGCATTCCTGCGAAGAGACAGCAGGTCGATAAGCGTATCGCTCCTATTCAGGATGCACAGCGGGCTTTTGTGGTGATGCAGCAGGAAATCTACAAGTTGAAGTTGCAAAATCTGAAGTTTGGAGTGATAGGCTTCTCTGCAGGAGGGCATTTGGCTTCTACCTTATCCACCCATTTCGACACGAATTATCTTCCTGAGCTAAGTGGAGGGTATTCCTTAAGACCTGACTTTTCAGTATTGGTATACCCCGTAATAAGTATGGAGGACGGGGTAACCCATAACGGTTCGAAGCAATCCTTAATTGGGCCGGATGTTAAGGAAGAAGATGTAGTCCGCTTTTCGAATGAAAAGAACATAAAAGAAAATACTCCTCCGGCCTTTTTGATTCACGCTAAGGATGACAAAGTGGTGTCTATTGAGAATAGCTATCGTTATACAACTGCTTTGGATCGATATGGTATAAAAAACTATTTATTTACTTTTGAGTTGGGGGGACATGGTTTTGGGATGAACAACAAGATGGAAAGCAAAGATTGGTTTAGGGAGATGATAAATTGGATAGAACAGCTATAAGTTATGAAAAAAGTAGGTTTGTTAATATGCGGTTTGATTTGTTTTGCTTTTGCTACGAAAGCACAAGACTGGAAAGTTAACCTTGGAAGTAATGCACCTTCATTTGTGGTGGAAGGTAAAGACCAGAAAAAAATCAGTTCAGAAAGCTTAAGAGGCAAAGTGGTGCTGTTGAACTTCTTTGCAACCTGGTGTCCTCCTTGTCGGAGAGAGCTGCCGCGTCTGCAAAAGGAAATCTGGGAGCCCTTGAAAGATAATGAAGAATTTGCGGTATTGGTGCTGGCACGTGAAGAAGGGTGGGATAAGATAGATCCTTTTGTCAAAGATAATGGCTATACGTTCCCGGTATATCCGGATCTGAAACGAGGTGTTTTCGGTCTTTTTGCGGACCAATCTATTCCACGTAATGTCGTTTTGGACCGTTCCGGCAAAATTATCTACCAATCTATAGGTTTTGAAGATCAGGAGTTTACCAAGATGGTTGAACTCATTAAGGCCGAAGTGGGAAAGCAATAAAGTTCTGTATTTCCAACTTGATTTTGGTGCCTTTGGGCAATGGTTCTTGCGTTTTTACGATAGCATGAAGCGTGAGGGATTCATTGCCCAAAATATATTCCTGATAGAAGCCGCGGAAGCGTACATTCTTGATTGTGAAAGGTGAGGAATCATCTTGCTGTACGTCTATCCATTCTTGGTGTACAGCTATGGTATGTTCGGTCATGATGCCTATTTGTGAGGCCTTCTCCTTAGTGAGAATGTTGCTTTTTGCCAGTAGTTGAGCCGTATAGGGATGGTTCGGGTGGTAGTAAAGGTCTTTTGGATTGCCTATATCGACAATTTTACCGTTGCGCATCACGATGAGGGCATCAGCCATGGCCAGCACTTCTGAGGGATCGTGGGAAACCAAGACTACCGTTAATCCTGTTTCCTGAACAATATTTTTTATATCTTGTTGGAGGGCATCGCGGAAGGCGGCGTCCACTTGGTTGAAAGGTTCGTCCATAAGCAGTACTTCAGGGTCGTTTATCAGTGCGCGAGCGATAGCTACCCTTTGTCTTTCTCCTCCACTTAAGTCTGCAATCCTTTGCTGTGCTAGATGTTCTATTCTCAGTTTTTCGAGAATGTCGGAAGTTCGTTGCTGCTTCAGCCCCAAGTCAGTGTTAGGCAGTTGGGAAGCTATGTTGTCCCAGACTTTGGCGTACATGTTGAGGTCATCAAATCCTTGGGAAACCATCTTCATGGCGTCATGTCCCGGTATCAACTTGTCTTTGCGTGTGGGGACTAGCCATCCCTTATATCGCACTTCACCACCGTCCGGCTCTAGTAGGCCATATATCAGTTTTAGCAGCTGTACTTTTTCCGCTACCCGACTCACCTATTATGGCTGTGATTTTTTTCTCTTCAATGCCAAAAGAGACTGTATCCACGGCCGTGACTTTCTCTTTCCCTTCAAAAGTTGCACTGACTCCTTCTCCATAGATGGCGGGTACACCGATTTTTTGTGTGTCCGTGGATATATATTGACAAGAAGATGTGTTAGCCATAAAAAAATAAAAATGCCGAAATAACTTTCGGCATAAAAATACATTAAAAAAAGTAATTACAATGTTAAAATCCTAACGTCAATCCGAAGGCGAGGTTGCTGAGCCCTTTCTGTGCCGGACTGTTTTCGAAAAAGTCGTTGACATAGTATTTGGCAAAAATACCTAGGTCGTCATATCCTATTCTTAGGAAAGGACCATATTGGAAGGATGCCAAGCTGTAGTTGTCTTTGAACTTTTGTTTTCCCTGTTCTTTGCTCTTAAGACGTTGTGTACCCTTTAATAGCACACCTGTCATGGCGCCGAACGCAACTTTTACTCTTTCTCCTTTGCTGTTTTTATCACTTCTCCACTCGAATGTAAGAGGGAGGCGAAGGTAGGTCGAGGTTAGTATATTTTTGGTGTATTCTACCTCATTGGGGTCTATCTGTTCGTAAGCAATAGGAGAGACATCTTGTTTCAGATGGATGTTTTGTTTTAAGCGTAGGTAATTCCACTCGAATCCTGCGGAGATGTATGTTTTGAAGTTGTCACTCACCCGCAATCCAAATTGTGCTAGATCAAAGCCGAAGTTGGAAGCTTTTTTATATTTCATAAATTGGTTGTCGTCCGACAAGGAAAACTTGCCGTCATCGAGAAGGCGGGACAGTCCCCAGTCTAGGCGAGTAAAGGTTATTCCACCGAAGGCGCGTGGGAATTTATCTGAGTCGTCTTTATCATCTTTGGTTCCTACTTCCAACGTTACGGATTTCGATTGGGAGGAGGCCTTTGTGTCGACCGTTTCCCCGGTTACGGAGGATGAGGATTGGGCGGTTACTATCTTCGGGCGGTGGGTGTATTGTACAGAAACGTTTTCCAAAGCACTTCCCTTCAATGTTATAGATGCCGGATTGATGATGAGGTCGAAAGACTCTGCATTCTTAATATCGGCTTCATTGCCGCTTGTTACAAGATAAAGTTTCGCGGGCGTAGCGTTTTTCAGTGTTCCTTTGAATTCGAATTTGCCGTCAGTCAAAGGAATAGCTTCCGTAATTTGTTTACCATCTTCTGTGTATTGTAAGAAAAGCTTTGCTGGAGCATTATATTGTCCTATTTTTCCTTTGAGTGTGAAAGGTTGCTGTGCCCATGACGTTCCGGTAAGTAAAGTACATAGGAGGGCTACCGACAGTATAAATCTTAAGGTAAAAGTTTTCATATAGTTCTAAAGGTTAAGAGTTTAAATGATGTTTATTGAAAATGACATTGTAACGGTCTTTGACGGCTTCTTTTCTGGCTTAATTTCCTTTCTTTCTTTGCAGGTATAGGAAAGGAGAGCGACAAGAATTATCAGCCGAAGAAATATGATGAAAGTTTTCATGTCCTACGTTTTGGGTTATTTACTCACATAAGCTGGTGATAGATTGATAGATAGGGAGCCTTCCTCGTCATTGCTGAAGAAGAGGTTTTTGCCTTTTTGGATTTCAATATTTTGTGCTACTTTATTTAAGAATCTGGTGATTACAGAAGTTCTTTTTGTCTCGTCGATAGTTTACAGCATATTGCAGCTCGGATTCGTGGTTATCACTAATTGCTATCGGACTTACGTCTATATCCGCCGGTTCTGGCTCTATGGAGATGGTTTTCATTTCTATTTCCTCCAGACTTTCGAGTTCAACCTTGTGTTCTGCCGCTGCAATAAGCTCTTCCGACATAATATTTGAGGCTCTCGTCTCATTGTTCTTTTTCCGTTTCATACGGGTCTGAAGTCTTTTCAAAGGAAAGATAGTTTTGAGCTTCTGTCTTTTCTATGGAGAGAGGTTGCTGCGGTGTCTCCATGGCATCTTGAGGTGTTGAAGTCTTCTCTGACAAGTCGTCCGCAGTGTCTGGAGCAAGGGCTATAATGTGGCTGTTCACTTCCTTTTTTTGTGGGCGTTGCTGATACAACATTATTGCCAAGGAAGATAATAGCACTATGGTCGCAGCTATGGCAATAGCAGGAAGGTATTTTCTATATAGGGGAACAACGTTTGTTTCCTCATTCAACTGTTGCTCTATTTTATCCCAAACAGCAGGACGAGGAGATTCTTCCTTGTCTAAGAAAGCATCTCTAAACAATTTGTCTATGTTATTTGGCTCCATCATCCTAAAGCATTTTTTCTTTTGTCAGTTTTTGTTGTAGTAGCTGTCGTGCTCTGGAAAGCTGTGATTTTGAACCGCTCTCACTTATGCCCAGCATTTCAGCAATTTCTTTGTGAGAATATCCTTCTATAGCATAAAGATTAAACACTGCTCTATATCCTGCCGGCAATTCGCGGATCAGGTTTAACAAGTCTTTGTATGAAACATGAGTTGAAGACAGCTCGCTGTGTGTATAATTTTCGTGTGTCCCTTCTAATGTTTCGAATGTCAATGTCTTGTTTTTGCGATAATGTTCTATGGCAGTATTGACCATTATGCGTTTTATCCAACCTTCTAAAGAGCCTTTTTCATCATACAGGTGGTGTTTGGTGAAAATTTTGACAAACCCACTTTGCAAGATATCTTCAGCTTCCAATGTCGTCTGCGCATAGCGCTGACAGATGACGAACATTTTTCGGGAGAATAACTCATAGAGCTCGGCTTGAGCTTTTCTGTCTTGCTTTTTACAGCCTTGCCAGATGCTATGTAATTTAGAATTCTCCAATTCGTTAGTTCGTTTATTAGGAAGACGCTAGCAAGGGGCAAAAGGTTGCACGGGTAGCATAAAAAAGTTAAATTTTTTCTGCTTCGATGATGCGATGTTGGTTTTCTATTGCGGAAATGCTGATTTTGACATAATGTAGGGGCAGAAGGTTGGATATCTTTTCAGGCCATTCCACAAAGCAATAGTGGCCGGAGTAGAAGTACTCTTCATAACCCATATCCAGTGCTTCCATCTCGTCCTTGAGTCGGTAGAAGTCGAAATGGTAGATCTGTCCTTTTGCAGCTTCGTATTCGTTTACAATAGAAAAGGTAGGGCTAGAGGTATGGTCTGTGACACCTAGAAGAAGACACAACTCGTTGATAAGCGTGGTCTTACCTGCGCCCATATGTCCATAGAACAAGAAGATGCGTTCCTGAGGGAAGGCGTCGATGATTGTTTGTGCTGCTTCTTTTAGCTCTTCCAGATGTTTGACCTCTATTTTCATAGCGCAAAGTTAGGACTTTGGAATGTAAGTGGCGTAAGGAATGATCATTTCCTCAAGAGAAATCCCACCGTGTTGGAAGGTGCCGTTAAAATAATTTACAAATTGGTTGTAATTGTTTGGATACACAAAGTAGAGGTCATCCTTGGCGAAGACGAAGATAGAACTCATATGCAGTAAGGGCAGCTGAGCGTCGTGCGGATTTTTTATCACAAAAACATCTTTACTGTTATAGTTGAGGTTTTTCCCCTGCTTGTAGCGGAGGTTGGTGTTTGTGCTTTTATATCCCACGATTTTGCTAGGTTTTTTCACGCGGATGGTGCCATGGTCGGTGGTGATGATGAGACGGACGTTTTTCTGGGCCAGCCAACGCAGGGCGTCTAGCAGCGGAGAGTGTTCAAACCACGATAAGGTCAACGATCTATAGGCAGCTTCGTCGTTAGCTAACTCACGAATCATCGCCATATCCGTACGGGCATGAGAAAGCATGTCCACGAAATTGTAAACCAGTACGTTGAGATTGTTGTTCATCAGATTACTTAGGTTGTCCAGTACGTCGCGCCCTTGCTCGTGCGTAAGGACTTTAGTATAGCTATGTCGTATTTCCTTGCGGTACAGCCGTTTGAGTTGGTCGGCGAGGAAGGTGTCCTCATGAAGGTTTTGCCTACCTTGTTCATCCTTCATTCATTTTGCCACAGGTCAGGAAGCGTTTTCCAATTTCCAGAGGTGTAAGACCACTAAAGATAGCATTCCTCGCATATTGCGTAGCTGTGGGGAGGATGCTGTAGTAGCTGCTTTCTTCCTCTAGACGGAAGTAATCAGTGATAATGTCGTTGATAAGCTTCCACTGATCATATCGAAGGTTGTCGATGAGGAAGAAAAATGTGGGACGTTCTTCGGATAAGGAAGGAAGGACTTTTTTGCGGAACAGCTGGTGAGAAAGGATAGGTGCGTCCTCCGGATTTTTTATCCATTTAAGGTAGTTTTTTTCAATGTATTTAAAAAAAAACGTTATTTGCTTCGGACTTTTGGGCCTGCAGGATTTCGTGCATGCTGTCGTCTTCCAGTTTTTCTAATGAAAGTTCCCAATAGATGAGTTTTTTGTAAGCTTCAACCCAACCATTGTAGTCCAATCCGTCGTTGATTAACATGGAGAGATTGCGGAACTCCTGTTGGTAGGCCATGGAGGTTTTTTCTGTGACAATACGTTTATTTTCTGTAAATTTCTTTATGGTGAGGAGAATCTGTTTGGGATTTACGGGTTTGATGAGATAATCGTCTATTTTAGCACCTATAGCTTCTTCCATGAGGTGCTCTTCCTCATTTTTGGTTACTAAAACGTTAGGAATGGTGGGATTTATGGATTTAAGAATGCTCAAGGTTTCCAATCCCGTCATTCCTGGCATATTTTCGTCCAGAAAAACGAGGTCGAAAGGTTCGTTTTTGAAAGCCTCCACGCGTCGGCACCGTTATTAACGGTTTTCACTTTATACCCTTTACCTTCCAATAACAGGATGTGAGGTTTCAAAAATTCAATCTCGTCATCAGCCATAAAATATGTGTTTTTGCCATGATAGTAATATTTAAAAGACCTCCAGATTATACAGATTCCCGTCAATGCATTGTAATTTGTAGACGTCAAAGTTCAAAAATATATCAAATAGTTAGTAAAAATGCTTAGGAAAGGGAAATAACTGCTACATTTTTAACATTTATTAACACCAATCTCCGTATCTTTGATCCTATGTTAGCAGTGTTGTGTGTTCGTACGAATGCGCGGCTATCTACCATATAAAGATAACAAACTTCAAAAAACGAACGACAGTTGAACAAGAAAAAAATCATTAATGACCCAGTTTACGGTTTTGTGTCAATTCCGTCGGGATTTATTTTTGATTTGATTCAACATCCTTATTTTCAGAGGTTAAGGTATATCAAGCAGGTCAGCATGACCCACATGGTGTATCCTGGAGCGTTGCACACCCGCTTTCAGCATGTTATTGGTGCTATGCATCTCATGCAGCTGGCTATAGATACTTTGCGGAGCAAGGGCGTGCTGGTCAGCGACGAGGAAGAAGAGGCCGCATTGGTGGCCATTCTGCTGCACGACATTGGGCATGGGCCGTTTAGCCATTCGCTTGAACACACTTTGATCGAAGGGGTGTCGCATGAAGTTATTTCCTCCATGCTTATGGACCGCTTGAATGTGGAATTTGGAGGAAAGCTTACCTTAGCCATAACGATTTTCAACGATAAATATCCACGTCGTTTTTGTGCATCAGCTGGTTTCCAGTCAGCTGGATACAGATAGGATGGACTATCTCAATAGGGACAGCTTCTTCACAGGAGTGTCGGAAGGGGTAATTTCCTTTGATCGTATCATCAAGATGCTTGCGGTAAAGGATGATGAGCTTGTCGTAGAGGCAAAAGGTATTTATTCGGTAGAGAAATTTTTGATAGCCCGTCGTTTGATGTACTGGCAGGTGTATCTTCATAAGACTGTGGTGGGCGCTGAGCAGATGTTAATAAAGGCTTTGAAAAGAGCCAAAGAGTTAAGCAATCAAGGGTATGATCTGTTTGCTACGCAGGCGCTTCAACATTTTCTGAAGAATAAAGTCAATGCGGACAACTTCACCACGGAGGAGTCTCATCTTAATTGGTTTACGAAGCTGGATGATACAGACATCATGTCGGCTATTAAATCGTGGGTAAACCATGAGGATAAGATCTTGAGCACGCTATGTGGCAAGCTGATGCGGAGAGATCTGTTTCGTACAGAGTTGCGCTCACAGGATTTTTCGGAAGAAGAGATTGCCATGGTCAGAGATAAGGCCAAGCAACACTTTGACCTTTCGGAAGCTGAGGTGGACTATTTTGTTTATCACCAGACTATTTACAATTCAGCCTATAGTGCTGACAAAGAGCCTATTAAAATTATTAACAATAAAGGAAAGCTATTAGATATTGCTGAAGCGTCGGATTTATCCAATTTGGAGGCACTGTCGAAGAAAGTGGTAAAATATGCCTTGATATATCCTAAGGAGTTAGGCTTTGTTGAGGATGGTATCACATTTAATTTTGAATAAAAATTTTAAGAAAAAAAGATACATTTGTATTCATGCAATTTACAGCGGAACAGATAGCGACATTATTAAATGGAGAAGTAGAAGGGAATCCAGACGTTTTAGTTTCACAGTTAGCTAAAATTGAAGAAGGATTTGAGGGGGCTTTGTCTTTTTTGTCTAACCCTAAATACGAGCAGTATTTATACGACACGAAATCAAGTATTGTCATTGTAAATAAGAGTTTGGTGTTACAGCGGGCGGTAAAGACCACGTTGATACGTGTGGAAGATGCCTATACGTCGTTTTCCGAGCTTCTTAAGATTTACAATGCCTTGCGTACAGAGCGTTCCGGAATTGAGGACAATGTATATATACATGAGACGGCCAAAATCGGTGAGGGAGGATATATAGGAGCTTTTTCTTATATAAGCCGTGATGTGAAGATAGGAAATAATGTAAAAATATTTCCACGTGTATATATAGGAGACAACGTTACCATTGGAGACAACACCGTTATCTTTCCGGGTGTGACAATTTATTACGACTGTGTGATAGGTGCCAACGTGATTATTCACTCGGGAGTGGTCATCGGAAGTGATGGATTTGGCTTTGCGCCTCAGGCTGACGGTACCTACGAGAAAATCCCGCAGATAGGAAATGTAGTCATTGAAGACAATGTAGAGAGTTGGGGGGAATACGGTGGTGGACCGGGCAACCATGGGGTCTACCATTATCCGCAAGGGGGTGAAGCTGGACAACCTTATCCAGATAGCGCACAATGTGGAGATCGGTGAGAATACGGTGATTGCCGCGCAAACCGGAATTTCGGGTAGTACCAAGGTGGGTAAGCATGTCGTGTTGGGTGGTCAGGTTGGTGCGGTAGGACATATAACCATAGCGGATGGTTCACAAGTTCAGGCACAGTCCGGCATCAATAGAAGTATTACGGAAGCAAATAAGAAGTGGGGAGGAACTCCATTCGGACCATATACCAGCCAATTGCGTTCGCAGGTAGTTTACAATAAACTGCCTGAGCTGGAAAGACGGATCAGTGAGCTGGAAAAGTTAATAAAAAACAAATAACAAAAACTTATTACCATAAGATGGATGAGATGAATACAAAACAAAGGACAATAAAATCTGAGGTTGTAATTTCAGGTATAGGCTTACACACCGGTAAATCTGTTACCCTGACCTTAAGACCTGCTCCTGAAAACCATTGGTTCAAGTTCAGACGTATAGACTTGGAAGGTCAGCCTATCGTATCGGTAGATGCGGACAATGTGTCAGACACTTCTAGAGGTACAACCATTTCGGAAAACGGAGCGTCAGTAAGTACCATTGAACATCTGATGGCTGCCTTGGTGGGCCTACAGGTAGATAATGTCCTTATTGATTTGGATGGTCCTGAAGTTCCTATCCTAGATGGAAGTTCTAGCATTTTTGTGCAGAAAATCTCCGAAGTGGGATTCGTGGAGCAGGATGCGGACAGAGACTTTTACGAGATAAAGGAAAATATCCATTATTCTGAACCGGAGAGAAAGGTAGAAATCGTTGGTATGCCTTTGGACGGCTATAGGCTCACCTGTATGATCGATTTCAACTCGCCGGTATTGGGAAGTCAACATGCTTCTATAAGCTCTATTGATGAGTTTGAGAAGGAAATTTCTTCGTCAAGAACCTTCTGCTTCCTGCACGAGTTGGAAATGTTGGTAAATAATAACCTTATCAAAGGTGGCGATTTGTCGAATGCTATCGTTATAGTGGATAAGGAAGTTTCACATGAAGAGCTCGATAAGCTTCAGAAGCTGTTCAACAAGAAGGTTACCGTTGCTGATGAAGGTATTTTGGACAACATTCAATTGAGATATCAGAACGAGCCGGCGCGTCACAAGCTGCTGGATATGATAGGTGACTTAGCTTTGGTGGGTCGTCCTATCAAAGGCCATATCATGGCAGCACGTCCTGGTCATGCCGCCAACGTAGCTTTCGCTAAGCGCATCAAAAATCAGATAAGGAGAGAAAAGAGCAAGAAAAAAATCAATACTTATGATATCCATGCCAAACCGGTGTATGATACGGTGGATATCATGAAGATTCTTCCACACAGACAGCCATTCTTGATGGTAGACAAAATTTTGGAATTGATCGGAAACACATGTGGTAGGTCTTAAGAATGTGACCATCAATGAAGATCTGTTTATGGGCCACTTCCCGGGAGCTCCTGTGTTTCCAGGCGTATTGCAGATTGAAGCCATGGCACAGACTGGCGGTATTTTGGTGCTTAACACCGTCCCTGATCCGGAAAACTGGCTGACATTATTTTTGAAGATTGAAAATGCGCGCTTCAAGAACCAAGTGCATCCAGGTGATACTATAGTCTTTTCATGTGAACTGTTGGAACCTATTCGTCGCGGTATTGCCCGTATGAAAGGTGTAGGTATGGTAGGCGAAAAGATCGTGAGTGAAGCGGAATTAATGGCTCAAATAGTTAAAGTGAAATAATATTATAGTAAATGATACAATCGTTATCGTATATACATCCTGATGCACAGATTGGTGCTAATGTAGAAATAGGGCCTTTTAGCACCATTCATAAGGATGTAGTTATTGGCGAGGGGACATGGATTGGTTCAAATGTCACCATCATGGATGGAGCTCGCATAGGAAAAAATTGTAGAATATTCCCTGGTGCTGTTATTTCGGGAGAACCACAGGATCTGAAATTTGAAGGAGAGATTACTACAGCGGAAATTGGCGATAATACCACTATCCGTGAATGCGTAACCATCAACAGAGGTACTAAAGATCGTTACAAAACCGTAAGTCGGAAAAAATTGTCTTATTCAAAGCGTACAGCCATATTGCACATGACTGTATCATTGGTGACAACTGTATTTTCTCCAACTCAAGTACCTTGGCAGGACATATCACCGTGGGAGATTATGTTGTGCTGGCGGGATTAGTTGCGGTACACCAGTTTACGAAAATAGGGTCTCATGCTTTCGTGACGGGAGGTACTTTGGTACGTAAAGATGTGCCTCCGTATATCAAGGCTGCCCGTGAGCCTATCTCGTATGCCGGCATCAATTCTGTAGGATTACGTCGTCGCGGATTTACAGCAGAGCAGATTGCCGAAATCCAGAATATCTACCGAGTACTGTTCGTGCAAAACAGAAATCTTTCTAAAGCTTTGGATATCGTGGAAGCTGAATTTGAGGCTACAGAGATACGAGATGAAATTCTAAGCTTTGTACGCAGCTCCGATCGCGGTGTAGTGCGAGGTTTTAACACTAAATAAGTTAACTATTAAAGGAAGGATATTTATTGAAGATAACTCTACAAAATTTAGGGAGAAGGTTTAATCAGGAATGGATTTTCCGAGCAATAGATTATACCTTCTCCGCTCCCCAAGCTTATGCCATCCTAGGGCCTAACGGGTCAGGTAAATCGACACTTATCAAGGTGTTGACAGGACAGCTTACCCCTAGTGAAGGCGCTATAATATACGAACATGAAGGGCAGGCCATCGATGTAGAACATATCTATAAACATATCAGCATTGCTGCGCCGTACATAGAGCTTATTGAAGAGTTTACTTTAAGTGAGCTGTTAGACTTTCATTTTAAGTTCAAATCTCCCTTGCCATCGTTCGACAAGAAGAGTATCGTAGCGCTTCTTAAGATGGAAAAGTCCCTCAACAAGGGCTTGAAATTTTTCTCCTCGGGCATGAAACAACGTGTCAAGCTTGCTCTTGCCTGTTGCAGTGATTCGAAGATTTTATTTTTGGATGAGCCTACAAGCAACCTCGACCAGAATGGCGAGACTTGGTATCTCGATCTTGTGGCACAGACCAAAAAAGCCGACCGCGTCATCATTATAGGTTCTAACCAGGAAAAAGAATATGCTTTCTGCGAAGAGCAATTATCTGTTCTTTCTTATAAGTAAATTTTTCATAAACGCTGACTTTTTTCTATTTTTGCATTCGTAATTTATTAACACTAATATAATTCCAATGGCTAAAGCTTCAGAAGTAAAAACAGGAAATATTTTACGTTTTAATGGCGAATTAGTTGCTGTTGAAGAATATATACACCGTACTCCGGGAAACTTGCGTGCTTTCTACCAAGCAAAAATGCGTAATGTAAGAACAGGTAAGCTGGTAGAATACCGTTTCCGTGTGGATGAGGTGGTAGAAATCGCTCGTGTAGAAACTAACGATTACCAATATTTATATGAAGATGGTGAGTATTTCGTGGTAATGGACAACAATACCTACGAACAATACAATATCCCTAAATTCTTATTCGGTGATTCGGCACGATTTTTGAAAGAAGGTATGAGCGTGATTGTGGCCTTCGAAAGTGAAGAGCCTATCATGGCACAAGCACCGAAAAGTGTGGAATTGGAAGTTACTTATACAGAGCCAGCAGTGAAAGGCGACACTTCTACCAACGCCTTGAAAAAGGCAACATTAGAAACCGGTGTTGAGATTAATGTTCCTCTATTTATCAACCAAGGTGATAAAGTAAGAGTGGATACTACTACAGGTGATTACATCGAACGTGTAAAATAACACGAAATAAAATATTAGGTTTAGGTTGATTATTGCGGTCTTGTTAGTTCCCAACTACAAGGCCGTTTTTTTGTATACTTGTAATATGTACAAGTCTGAATTAAGAGAGCAATATAAACAGCTACGCAATAGGCTGAGCGCAGACCAAAAAAAGAGCTACGACAATCAGTTGCTCGCACATCTGCAACAGCTTGACTGGAATAGCTGTAAGTATGTACATGTTTTTTTGTTCTATAGCATCCGCAAATGAACCAGACACTTCGCTTTTTATAGCATGGATGCGCGTTGCACATCCATCCGTTAATATTGTTATATCAAAATCTGATTTTAGCAACGGCACCATGCAGAATTTTCTGTATGAAAGAGACACAAAGTTGGAAGTCAACAAATGGGGGATTCCGGAGCCTGTACATGCTGTCCCGGTGGAGGAGAAAAAACTGGACGTCATACTTTTACCTTTACTGGCTGTCGATAAAGCAGGAAACAGGGTAGGGTATGGTAAAGGATTTTATGACCGTCTGTTGCAGCAATGCAGGAAGGATGTATATACCGTAGGTCTCAGCTATTTTGAACCTGTGGAGCATATAGAAGATATAGGGGAATGGGATATTCCTTTAAAGTGTTGCATTACCCCCGAACGGATTCATTATTTCCAATAGAAAAGGCAGCCTAAGCATTTTAAGCTGCCTTTTTTATATTTCGTATTTAGGTATATGTTAATTAGCTATTCTTTTTTTTTCCGGCTTTATGTCCTATTGTGGCATAGAATAGGATGAATAAATAACAAGGCAATGCAATCCAGTAAGCTTGATGTGCGCCTACTGCATGTGCCAGCTGTCCGTAAAGAGGAGGGATTACCGCTCCACCGGCAATACCCATCACCAAAATTCCTGAAGCTGCACTGGTAAATTTACCTACACCTTTGAGTGCTAAAGGCCAAATAGCAGGCCAAATCAAGGAGTTAGCTAGTCCTAACAGAGCCACGAAGTAAAGCGATGTCATGCCGGAAGTAAAGACGATGCCGAAAGTGAATAGAATACCGGCAATAGCACAAAGCTTCAAGGCAGTTTCCTGATTGATAAATTTAGGGATGGCAATAATACCTATGATATAGCCGATTACCATGGAAATCATGGTCATTCCGGTAAAGAATTTCGCTTCTGAAAGAGGAACACCGATAGAGCTTCCGTAAGAGATAATGGTGTCTCCCGCTAAAACTTCTACCCCTACATAGAGGAATAAGGTTACGAAACCCAGTACCACGTGCGGGAATCCCCATGCGCTTTTTTTTGCCTTCCGAAATCACATGGTGATCTTCGCTCTCCTCTTCTACGCCCTGAACTTCTGGAAGGCGAACTTTAGCAATCCAAAACGCTAGAATAAGTAATGCTACGACAATACCGATGTAAGGGTTTACCACTTGAAGAGCAACTTCACTAAGCGCACTTTCTCTTTCGGCCTCGCTCAATGTCTCAAGTTGTTTAGAGACATTGTCGGCTGCTTCAAGATTTAGGAACAATCCCAAGATGATAGGGGCTACGGCTCCTGCCAGTTTGTTACAGATCCCCATGATACTGATTCTCTTTGCTGCCGTCTCTACCGGTCCAAGGATGGTAATATATGGGTTGGATGCTGTCTGTAAGATAGCCAATCCGCCACCTATAATGAACAAGCCTAAGAGGAAGATAATGTAGATTCGGGTGTAAGCTGCCGGAATAAACAGCAATGCGCCGAAAGCCATGATAGCCAATGCTATGGACATCCCTCGCTTGAAACCAAACTTATTGAGCACCCATGTGGATACAGGAGCCATCACCAAATACGCAATGTAAAAGGCAGTGGTTACAAGATATGCCTGAAACTCGGAAAGCTCACAAGCTATCTTCAGATAAGGAATCAGTAGGGAGTTAAGCCAAGTAATAAAGCCGAAAATGAAAAATAAAGCTCCAATAATAATCATCGGCCCAACAGTGGAGCTGCCGTTCTGGTTACTTAGGTTTTGCGAATTCATCGATAGATTTTTTGTTATTTGATCAAACTAAAGACTTGGTTAATTTTTACTATTTTACAAGACTAATAAATTTAATTTGATTTTAGAAAAAAAATAACAAATTTGCAAAGGCATTCGTTAAAGATTTTTATAAAAAAAGAGAGACTTTGAGGGGTAAAGTCTCTCCAAAACCTAAACCGTATCATAATACCAAATTAATGGTATCTAAATGATAACATTTATTCTGTTGAAAAAGTTTGTTTACCCTTCTAATTTTATTAAGGTTAAACGTAATACTTCCATGAGTTCTATGTTTTTCTTGCTCAAATGCGCTGGAATGAAAGAGAAAATAATTTAAAATAAGGAAAATAAAGTATATTTTATTAAATTGCTCAATTATATTCCATATCGTAAACCTTAATAATTATTACTCATTACGTAGAAATGAACAGATACATAAAGACGATTTTTCTAACCTTTGATTTTAGGTGTTTTTGCAGTGGGGGTAAGAGGGCAGGTTAGCCCAGTCCATCTACCTGACTCCCTATATTCCGGAAAGCAAGGCAAGCTCCACGTCCAAGGAGTAGTGGTAGACCATAAGAATGGATACGTATATATGTCCTTTACGCACAAACTGCTAAAAATGGACCTTTCCGGCAAATTAATAGGTAGTCTTACAGGGTTTTTGGGACATCTGGGGGACCTGGATTTCAATGAAGAGGACGGCAAGATTTACGGCTCTCTGGAATATAAGAACGATGCGATAGGACAGGGAATCCGCAATGCGTTAGGTGTTAAAGAGGGCGGCAGCAACGGTTTTTATATTGCTGTGATTGACGGCTCTAAGATTGTCCGTCCGGAGATGAATGCAGAAGAAGAAAAAGACATCATAAATACGGTATTTCTACCTGAGGTGTTGAAGGATTATGAGGCTAAAGTGCTGGTAAATGGCCAAGAGAAGGCGCACCGCTTTGCTTGCTCCGGTATAGATGGAGTAGCTTTTGCTCCTGCCATCGGAGGCAATAAGCAGGGTAAGAAGTATCTGTATGTGGCTTACGGCGTATATGGCGATAATGAGCGTGACGACAATGACTATCAGGTAATATTAAGATATGATGTGAGTGGCTGGAATAAGTATGCCAGTCCGCTATTGCAAGACAACCTGCATCATTCGGGCCCTAAGAAACCGTTGAACAAATATTTTGTGAAAACAGGCAATACACGCTATGGTATACAGAATCTAGCTTACGATCCTTTTACGGGGCACCTTATGGCGGCAGTATATAAAGGGAGCAAACCACAATATCCGAACTACGATCTATTTATCATTGACGGAAACAAAAAGCCATTCAAAGGAAAAATTAAATCCGATGACAAGTGGCTAAAGGTAACACAGCTATCTTTGGCGGACTTGGGGTCGAAGGATGAAAAGACGGGAATCCGAGGATGGCATTTCAAATGGGGAGCTACGGGGCTGTGTCCTCTAGGCGACGGATATTTTTATATTTCCCATAACGGTAAGTCCGAAGACGGGCAGCAGCAGACCACCATCTACAAGTACAAGTGGGTGGGGGATGCGGAGACACCTTTTGTCAGAGTGAAATAAACTACCTATCGAAAATTATAGGAAGCTGCTCTTCTGTGAAATGAGGAGCAGCTTATTTTTTTACGACTGCCACAGTAAGGCGGGAAATGCATATCAGCTTGTTTTTCTCGTCATGTATTTTGATATCCCAGACATGGGTGGTGCGTCCTAGATGGATGGGGGTGCAGGTTGCTTCCAACGTGCTACCCTGCTTTCCTGGGCGAAGATGATTGGCATTGACTTCCATTCCCACAACATTGTATTTTTCGGTGTCCACGACGAGGGCGGAGGCAATGCTGCCCACGGATTCTGCTAATACTACAGAAGCTCCTCCGTGAAGTATACCGAAGGGTTGCAGTACCTTCTCCGTAATAGGCATTGTGGCTTTGATGCTGTTATCCGTTATTTCTGAAGCTCTGATGTCCAGATGTTTGGTCATATTGATACCAAAATATTGGTTTATCTCATCGAGCGAAAAAGGTTTCTTCCATATCATAGCTAATCTTTAAGGTATTTTTGCTGTAAGATAAATTTGTGATGGTTAAGATGTCCGGCAATGACATAGATGAACGCCAAGACACTGATGAGACGTCCGGAGGCCATACCTTTGCGGGCGAGTTCTATATCGTTGAAGCTTTTAAACAACGCAATATTGGCTTTGCGAAGATGTACGAATTCTTCTATGATACTGTCTATAGATCTTTCGTTGTGCCTCCCGTTGGCTACAAATTCATCTTGTTCGAAAGATGCCAGTTCGGTCATGTCATTTCGAGCGAAGCGCAGAGCACGATAAGACATCACCCTTTCGGTGTCTACGATGTGACAAAGAATCTCTTTCACTGTCCATTTTCCTTCGGCATAGGTGTAGGTATGCCTGCTTTCAGGGATGCGGCGGATAAATTTCGGGAAGGAGGTCAGCTGTTCTTCCAATACTGCCATGACATCTCCCTGAACGGATTCTACGTAATTTTCATATATCGCTGGATAGTCTTCAGATTTGAGCTGGTTCATAATTTAGATTGCTTTTTAGTACTATTCTGAACGTCGTTCCTTTACCAATTTCTGATTCTTTAACGAAAATATGTCCGTTATGGTATTGTACCATGCGTTTGGTGAGACTTAATCCTAATCCCCATCCGCGTTGGCGTGTAGTAAATCCCGGTTGGAATATAGTATCGAAATTAGCTTTGGGTATTCCTTTACCCGTATCACTAATGTCTATAAAAATTTCTTCTTTCGCAATATTTTCTTTTATTGAGATGGTTATAGTGCCCTCTTTATCAATAGCATTTACGGCATTTTTGAGTAGGTTTTCGATAATCCATTCAAAGAGAGGAACGTTGAGCATAGCTTCTACGTGGGTGTCTCCCTTTAGAATAAATGAAATCTTTTCGCTGGTTCTTATCTTGAAGTAGTTTACGAAGTCTTGGATAACCTCATAAACGTTATGATTGGTCAATACAGGTTTGGACCCTATTTTTGAGAAGCGGTCGGCCACAGTTTCCAAGCGGTTGACATCGCGTTCCATCTCGTGGATAACGTCATCGTCCGAGTTGTATTTGAGCTTGATGACTTCTATCCATCCCATGAGTGAAGAGATTGGAGTTCCCAACTGGTGTGCTGCTTCTTTGGCCATACCCACCCAGACAAGGTTCTGTTCCGCCTTTTTTATCGAATTAAATACTGAATAGGCGATAACCAAAAACAAGGCGATAAGCGAAAGCTGAATGTAGGGGAATACGCGAAGGTTTTGCAGCGCTTTGGACTCTTTGTAGTATATTTTCCACTGTTCCCCATTTTCCAGGTTAAGGGTGATGGGGTCGTGAGCTCTTTTCATGGCTTGGAGTTCTTTCTGGAAATAGCCGGGGTCGTATTGCAGGCGGCTATTGAGCGAGTCGTCACTTTTGATATTGGTTTTGGTACTATCCAAGTCTCGCCAGAAGATGATATTCCCTTCCTTGTCCGTAATGATTGCCGGCAGTGTGAGGCTATCCCTTACCGCATAGATGAAGCTTATAAAGTCGTCGTCCACATCGGGCATGGTCATGATGCTCTTGGTGCTCATGGCCCATACTTCAGCCTTTGTCCGTTCCGACTTGGAGAGGCTCTCCACAAGATAATTAGTATATACCAAAGAAGCGATGGCTATTGCTGCTGCGAAAATGAACAAAAGCAATTTCCAAATCTGCTTGTTATGAGTATAAGGTATATTCATATCCTGTAGTTTAGGCTACAAAATAAAAAAATTATGGCAAAAGTGAGACTTTTAAATTGTCCTTAATTGTCGGACTAATTCCTTTATTAGTTGAGAAATAAGTAATTTTGCATTATGAGTTCGCAGAAAAAAGTAAGGGTGCGTTTTGCACCTAGTCCTACGGGAGGTCTACATTTAGGTGGAGTAAGAACAGCCTTGTTCAATTATTTATTCGCTAAACATCATCAAGGAGACTTTATTCTAAGGATTGAAGATACGGATCAGACCCGCTTTGTGCCGGGGGCTGAAGAATATATTCAGGAATGTCTTGCGTGGTGTGGTCTCATTCCGGATGAGAGTCCGCTGAAGCCGGGAGCATATGGTCCATACAGACAGAGTGAGCGTAAGCCTTCGTATCGTCAGTTTGCCGAACAGCTTGTCGCTGACGGCTATGCTTATTATGCTTTTGACACAGCGGAAGAGTTGGAGGAACAACGCAAGTTACAACCTAACTTCAGATATTCACACGAAAACCGTATGCAGTTGCGTAACTCGCTAAGTCTTTCGAAGGAAGAGACGGAAGAGCTGCTTAAAGCGGGAGTGCCTCATACTATCCGCATTAAAATGCCGGAAGATCAGGTGGTGACATTCACGGATATGATTCGGGGACAGGTGTCTTTTGAGACCAAACTTATTGATGATAAAGTGTTGTTGAAGGCGGATGGGATGCCTACCTATCATTTAGCTGTGGTAGTAGATGATAAGGCTATGGAGATCACACACGTGTTTCGTGGTGAGGAATGGCTTCCTTCGGCACCTGTGCATCTATTGTTGTGGGAGTATCTAGGCTGGAAAGCCGATATGCCGCAGTGGGCGCATCTACCTTTGATTCTCAAGCCGGATGGTAATGGCAAGCTCAGCAAGCGTGACGGCGATCGTCTGGGATTCCCTGTTTACGCGATGAACTGGACCGATCCTAAGAGTGGTGAGCTTACCAAAGGTTTCCGTGAGTTAGGGTTCTTGCCAGAAGCTTTCGTTAACATGCTTGCTATGCTGGGATGGAATGACGGTACTGATCAGGAGCTGTTCAGCATGGAAGAGCTTATCGACAAGTTTACGGTGGAACGTATCAGTAAGAGCGGAGCTAAATTCGATTTCGAGAAGGCAAAATGGTTTAACCACGAGTGGATTAAAAAGACTGATGATGTCGTGTTGCTTCCTCAGGTCAAAGAGGTGTTGGCAGCAAATGGCATTACTGACGTGGAAGATAGTTACGTAGAGCGAGTGTTGGCCGCTGTTAAGGAAAGAATGACGTATGTGTCTGATTTCTGGAACCAAGCTTCATTTTTCTTTGCAGATCCGGTGCAGTATGACGTAGATGCAGTGAAACCTAAGTGGAATGATAATAAAACCGTTTTCTTCGAGAATATAGTAAAGGATTTTGAAGCTCAGCAGAGCTGGACTGCCGAAGTGCTGGAGCCCATGTTTAAAGGAAAGGTGGCAGAATCAGGAATGAAGGTCGGTGAGCTTATGATGCCTTTTCGTATTATGTTGGTAGGAGGGAAGTTCGGTCCGGATGTTTTTGTCATCACCGAGCTGTTAGGTAAGGAAAAGGTGATAGAAAGAGTAAACAAGGCGTTAGCGCTTTTTAAATAGATAATTTTAAAGGTTTAGCCCCATAATACATGTTGGTATTATGGGGCTAAGTTTTTTCAACTATTTAATATGTTCTGCCAACACTTTGTGAAGTTCTTCGCCACGGATGTTTATAGCTACGATTTTCCCTGTTGGGTCAATTAAATAGTTTTGAGGGACACCTTTTACACCATAAAGCACAGCAGCTTCGTTTCTCCAACCTTTGAGGTCCGCTGCATGAATCCACGGTAATCCATCGTCTTGTATAGCTTTAATCCATGCCGCTTTACTGTTTTTGTCGTCCAGTGATATCGCAAAAATTTCTAATCCTTTAGGTTTATAGATATTGTAAGCCTTTTTTAGGTTAGGGTTTTCAGCCTACATGGGGCACACCAGCTGGCCCAGAAATCTAATAGGACAAACTTACCTTTGAAATCGGATAATTGAATCATATTGCCTTGAGTATCCGGTTGTGAGAAGTTGGGAGCTATACTTCCTACGATGATATTTTTGTCGGCATATATTCTGGCAGCCAGTTCTTTACCATTGATGGTGTTTTGGAGTTCTTTGCTGAGATTATAGAAGGCGGATTCTACAGGTTTTGTTCCTCTTCTGTTGGCCACTTCGACTAGGGCTCCTATAGAAAATATCGAATTAGGATTCTGTGTTGCGAAAATAAGCTGTTGATCGTTTCTTTTTTCCAGAATTTGGTCGTATTTCTGTTTTATGGCAGCATATTGTTGCTCTTTATCGGGAGCGTCGAGAGGGACAGCAGCGAAAGCACTGTTTGCCTGATCGATAATATCCATGAAGTCTCCTCCAATAAAATTGATGTATTCGAGGAAGTCTTCATGAAGGGAAGAGCCGCTTATAGTTGCTTTTTTTAATGATTCAGTAATGTTGAATTTATATGTTTCGTTTCCAATAAAAAAATATAGTCGATCCCCAGTATACTGTGCTTTAAGTTTTCCTACACCTTCGGTATCGAGTACCATGCGGGCATAGTTGGGTTCATCTGCCTGACCTTTGAAAGTGAATTTTCCGTTTTTGATTACTGTTGAATCGGTTATTGAATTGCCGTTTTGTTGGTAGTCGAGGTATAATTTTTTTCCTTCAAATCGTTTATCAGCCTTCCCTTGAATGAGAAAACTATTGTTTTGTCCGAATGCATTAGAGTACAAAAGAACAGTAGTAATTAATAAATACACAAATTTCATAGTTTTTTATTTAAAAGTTTAACGCCATGTAATATCTATACTTGAGCCGGGTATGCCTTCGATGGTGTCTATAAGCACCCCATTATTTCCTGTTGAAATATTTGTAAAATAGATGGATGATCCTGATCCAATGATCAAAGTTTGTTCATCATCGGACAACTTGAGCATGGTTACCTCATCATTGAATTTTGTAGCTATTTCCTGTAGATTCTGGTTTATAGGTGTATAACTATATACCTTGTTTCCGGAGGCTATATATATGATGCCAGTTTTTGTGGCAAGCATTTTGGTTTTTTCTGTTATTATCTGAGGGTTTACAAAGTTTCTTTTATGAAGGGGTGTAAAAGTAAAAGGCCCATAGAAATTGACATTGAATTTAAGCTCGTAGATGTTTTTGTTGGTATCTTGACAGAAAGCATAGGTGTCTGTATTATTAATCTGTACGATATTCAGTAGGTCCATGCCAATATTGGTAGGGTCAAAAATGCTGCTGTTGGTTACCGAGTATTGTGTTCCGAAATAGGTTACAGAGCCATAGATATTGAACCGTAAGAATTGCTTTCTGTTTCTCTCAAAGGCAATGATGCTGATGTTGTCATTGATGTTGGTAAGGATAAATTTATCATGAAGCTCATAGTCACCATCTGCGTAGGAGCCGAACATGCCATAGGTTTGTGCTTGATCCCACGTGGTGGTAATGCCTCCGTAAAATTTGCCGTTAATAATTCCCATCAACACACCTTGAGGATGGGTTTGGAAGCTTCCAATTTCGATTTTGTTAGGGGCTAGGAAGAAGTTGTCTGTAATGCTTCCGGGTTTTAGTTCTTCTTGTTTAAGGTTGTTAACATCCAATCTTATGCCTTCTTCTTTACATATTATCCAATAGCCTAATGGAGTGTTGCCTGTAAATTTATTGGCGAGATAATGAATGGATAAAGGATTTTCAGGTAAGGGGTTTAAGTTTATTAGTTCGTAAATTCTAGGGAGCACCTCTCCATTGGGTCTGACAAACGATAATTGTGTTTTGCCTTCCTCTTCACTTAGCACCAGATATCCTGCAGAAAATTCTGTCTTTCCCTGAATTTTGAAATCATAGAAATATTTGATTCCATTAGACTTATTGAGGAGGGTAAGACGAGCATAATACAATTTTGCTTGTAGTCCGAAAACAATACGTAGGGTCTTGCCTTGAAAAGTATAGTAGCTAGGGTCTACAGCTTCCGGTACGGCGATTTCCCACGTGCAGTCAATATCTTCATCAGCTATATTTTCAAATGTAGGGGATATGATGAGACTATCTCCTACCATAATATTGTATAGCGTGTCTAAGTTTTTGACTACCGGCTCTACCGGCATGTCATACTCATAGTTTCCTTTGTCTTTATAACATGAAGTAAGCAATAGGACAAAGGACAAGAAGTAGCTATAGCTAAATAGTTTGAATTTTTGTGCTTTTATTTTCATTATCTAACCTCTTTACCTAGTTCGTCAATAAATTGAAATACTCCTGTGCCTGCATTTTTTCGTAATAGGATTGTACGCTCGGGATTATCCTTGTGGTAGAATTTATAGGTTATTCCATTGTCATCTGTTCGCAGTAGATATCCTTTCTCCGGATTCTTATTTACCCATTCGAAAGGGTTGTTGAGCATGATGCGCAATAGGTCTACGAAATACAGATTTTTAGGTGCATCGAGCCCGTCCATGGTCAATGATGTTTGGTCTGTGGCAATGATAAAAAGTTGATGCTTGGTCCTTGAATATTCGCCAAGCCACATGCTCCACCAGATAGGCTCTTCCAGCCTTGCGGAGAATACCACCTTTGCTCTTATGATTTGCGGGTTATCAACATTAAAATCGGAAGATTCCTTAAGCTTGATAATCACGGATACACTATTTTCTTCTAAGTCCGGTGTGTTATATACTATAAAAGGAAGAAAGCCTTTACCTTCTCCGGCGGAGATTGCATACCCTTCCTCTAATTTTTTATAATGAAGTCCTTCTTGAGCGGAGGAAGAGTCGGTTTCTACATACGCTTGGTATACGCGGTCTCTATTTTCCCTCAAGCCGGAGATACTTACCGGGATATTTATGGTATCCGAGGATTTAGTGATATCGTAAGCAAAGGAATACACTATGCTATCTCTTTCGTTTTTGCTGAGATTGAAATATATACCAGCATTATGGTTATAGGTTATCAATTCAGCTTTTTKGCATGAAGAGATAGTAAGGAATATCACTAGAATAGTTATTATTATTTTTGAAGTTAAGATTAGTTTCCATGGTCTAGTCTTTTTGATTTCCATAAATAAGTTCATCGTCAGGAAGAGGGAGTACGAAAATTTTATTATCGGGTTGGAAAACCTTGCCCTGTAATCCGACAATAGGGAGATGGAGTCTTTTGTAGGCATAGAAAATCTGTCCTTCGGCAAAGGCATCCTTCCTTAATTCTTTTAGTATTTCCTGTAAGAATGCTTGTTTGTCACTCACAGATGTTGTTTGCCCAATACCTCTATTTTTACGGATCTCATCTAAATATTGAATTGCTTGCGTAGGATTGGTATCATAAACACATTCTGCCGCTATGAGGTAAACCTCACTTAACTTTATTGCGGGAGCCATCAGGTAGTGGAGGTTGGCTGATTCATTATCCGAGAGGCTGTTTCTTCGATATTTTACGATTTCAGAAATATAATTGTTGCCACTGCTCACGGTCATAAACCAATGCATATATCGTATGTCTGTAGCTCCGATACCTGAAGTTTCATATATAGACTGGGCATCGATCTGCTCAAGGTGCATGCCCGAAGAGCCGTTAGAGAACCAGTTGCTGTTTAAGTCTGTGCTCAATGAAGGGATGTACCAACCAAAGATGAGTTCTTTGTACAGAATTCTATCTTTATTTTTTTCTTCAACGGCAATAAAATCTGTTGTGTTGGTCCAAGGGAATTTTTTTGCATCTATTATTTCTTTGGCGTTTTCAAGAGCTTTTTCGGTATCTCCTTTGTAAAGATATACTCTAGCTAAAGTTGCACAGACAGCATAATAATTCATGCGGTGTCTTCGATTTTGAAGAAAAAGATCGGGATTGGACAACTCGCTGTTCAGGAGGGTGTCGGTTTGGGTCGGATAACCAATTCTATAAGAGTTGCTGCGTATAGGATCTTTTTCCAAAAGGACTTTTGATTTTTCCAAGTCGTAGGTTATAGAGTCAATTACTTCGGATACGGAGCCGAATGGTGTAGAAAGATTACTATACTTAGTCACATAAGGAATAGCTTTGGCTGTGGCTGCCTGCTTATAGCTTGGAGCAAACAAACGCAACGCATCGAAGTGAAAATATGCACGTAAAGCTAATGCCTCTCCTTTTATGATGTTATAATTATTCCCGAGAAAGATATTGCGACGCTTATCGATATTTTCTAATATGAGATTTGCGTTGACTATGCCGTTGTAGAGTCCTTTCCAGATATTATCTTTTCGTGCAATAAAGTATTGGTCATCGTATTTAAACTCAGCCGTAGCCTTATATCGGAAGGGATCTATGGAAGAAATCATATAATTCTGAGCCAGCACTTCCGGAGTTCCGACGGTCAGTTCTTTTCCATAGAGGTCAGTTTTGCTGGCTCTGATGTAAATACCTAATAGAGCTTCTTTGAATCCGTCCTCGGTAGAGAACAGTTCTGTCCTATCGATTTCGGTTTCCGGTTTGATGTCCAGCCATTTGGAACAGGACGTTAACAGAAGCGTTGCGAAAAGGATATATATTGTTGACAATCTTTTTGATTTTTTCATGTTATCTAAGATTAAAAAGATGCTTGGATCGAAAAACTTACACTACGAGCAAATGGATATTGAATACCTCTTTCTTGCTGAATGGAAGACCAACGGAATAAGTCGTTGGTAGTAGCGCTAAATCGAAGATTGGAGAGTTTCAGTTTTTTCGAAAACTCCGGTGTGGTCTCGTAGGATACAAACAGAGACTGAAGGTTCAATAGGTTGTCGTCCATCACAAATCTTGAAGAGACGCGAGTTTGTCCTAAATCTCTTATGCTCTTATAAAAGCTACGATCACCGGGTTGTTTCCATTTTTCGTCAAACACCCTTTGGTCTACGTTATAGCGAGGGTCAGCATTTTCCACACGATCTACCAAAGTCTGGTTATAGGACTTTCCTCCGACACGTATTTGCATATATGCTACCGCGGAGAACTGTTTATATCGTAATGTGGTGCCCAAAAATCCTTCGGCTTTTGGAGTTCCTATAGCTACGACGGTAATATCTTTGGTGTCCCACTCATATGTTAGCGATCCGTCTTTTTTTCTAAAGATTTCTGCGGCCGTTTTCAGGGTCTATTCCTAGCGATGGTACAGCGTAGATGGCATCTAAGGATTGACCTTCATTGTATCGTAATAGAGGTACTCCCATCAAATCATTACCTTTTTGTGCATCATCTACGCGTTGATTATAGCTTTTCAAAGCGTTGGATATTTTGAGGATTTTGTTTTCATTATGTACAATGTTTGCCATAAAGCTTACGGTCCAGTCGGTATTTTTAATGGCAAAGGCGTTTGAAATTGATTTCGAATCCTTTATTTTTCCTAGATCTCCAAAGGTTTTCTTTTGTAGGATACAAAACCTGTTGACGGGGCTATATTGATGTCGGCGAGAATGTCATTTGTCAGCTTATAATAATATCTTGCAGAGAGAGTTATTCTGTCGTGCCACAAGCCTGCGTCGAAGCTATATCGGTAGATTTAGTTTTTTGCCACCCCAAATTTTCGTTGCCATAGTTGTTGACAATTGCTCCTATACCGGAAGAGTACCAATTATTTTGGTCGTATGTGTACGTGGTCCGTGACATGTAGGGAGCAAACTGGACAGCTCCTGTGATTCCTGTGGTTGCTCTGAATCGTAGAAGAGAAATAACGTCGGACGAAAACCAATGTTCATTATGTGTATTCCAACCAATTCCTGCCGACCAGAATGGAGCGATTCTTCTATTGGCACCAAACTTAGAGGATCCATCAATTCTTACAGTTGCATCGGCCAAATATCTATTGTCATAAGAATAGTTTGTACTTAGGAATGCGCCGATCAAGCGAGATTGATTTAAGCTGCTATAAGGTTTAGCATTTTCGAGGTAACCTTTAGAGAAACCTATGCTGTTGAACCTATCGTTCGCAAAGCCGTGGGCGGTGAAGGATCTATAGTCCGAAAAATCACTGCGAATATTTGAGCCAGCGACAACGTTGATATAATTTTTTCCTAAGCTTTTAATCCAGTTAAGCCTTATGTTTCCATCCCAATCGATTTCATCGTTCTGGCTGCTGGTATAGCTGCCTTTTTCGGAGGTTTGGGAGGTTGGGTAATTGTAGAATTCATTAGATTTCGGCGATAAAAACTTATCGTAGAGGCTGATTCTTTTTAAGAGACTTAGTTGTCCACGCAGCCTTAGTCCTTGAAGGATTTCGAAGTCTATGGCAAAGTTGTTTAATATTTCGGAGTATTTTGATTTGTCAAAATTACTTAACGTAGCATTGTATAAGGGGTTTAATACATTTTCGGTTGTTGAGCCTCCATTGCTGTAAAATCGATCCCATGTTCCCAACTGTTGGAGTATATTACCATTGTCGTCGGTAATGCGGTAATATGGGTTCATGCGGGCGTAGTTAGAGAAGTCGCCATATGGAGATTCTGTTCCATTTACAGAAGTTATGGTGAGTTCATTCTGAAATCTGAGTTTGTTTTTCAGATGGTAACTTAAATTTACCCCACCGGAATATTGGTTTCTTGAAGAACCTTTCATTACACCAGGGCGGGTTTGATACCGTAAATCGACGCCATATCTAAATGTTGGAGCGCCTCCTTCCAAATAAATGCCATGTTTTTGACCTATTGCAGCTCTTACGGGCTGCGATATCCAGTCTGTGTTAACTCCTCCTACTACATTTTTAAGCTTATTATAATATAATCTGTCGAGTTCGATTTGAGCGATATTCTGGTTCTCGTTACTATAAAGACCAGCCAATCTTTCGTATTCTAGTTTATCTTTTGCGTTAAGGAGGTTGTAGTCAGTCAAGTCGGGTATATTGATATTCGTCTCATGGGAGTAACTTAATCTTAATTGTCCTTCTTTTGGTGCTCTACTGGTGATTACCACCACGCCGTTTGCTGCGCGCGAACCATATACTGCTGTGGCGGCGGCATCTTTCAGCAAGGTGACAGACTCTATACGTGTCATATCCAAATCCAGAACTTTAGTGACACTCACTTCATATCCATCTAGGATAAACACCGGCATATTGGTGTTGGTGGTAATATTATCTCGTCTCAAGATTTCATTGTTCCCTGTAGGTAAGGATGATGTTCCCCGAATTGTAATGTTAGGTGTAGCGTTCGGGTTGGAGCCTGCCAAGTTGTTTTCCAACAGTTTGAAGGAAGGGTCGAAGACCTGTATGGCTTGCAAGACGTTTTGAGGATTTACCTGTCTTAATTCTTCCCCTGATTTGGAGATTGCTGTTCCCGTGAAGGAGTTTTTGTTAATGGATTGGTAGCCGGTTACGATTACTTCTCCTACATTGCTGATTTCTTCCTTCAATACGAGAATATAATCTGTTTTGTCTGATGACAACTTCATGGTCAAGGTTTCAAAACCTATCATTTTTACTATGATAAGAGCATCATCGGGAAGGCTGTTAAGCTGGAAGATTCCTTTTTCATTGGTGTTTCCCAAGTCGGTTTTGGTTGTAGCAATAGTAGCTCCTATTACAGGTTCTTTATTTTCATTAATGACCTTAAGGATAATTTGTGTTTGCTGTGTTTCGTCAGCTATACTTTCCGATTTGGTTGTTTTGTTAATTTCTTTTTTGGTGAGGATAATCGTCCTGTTGACAATTTTAAATCCTATAGGTTGATTTTTGAAAACATGCTGTAGGAAAATATCCAAAGGTATATTTTTAGCGTCTATGGATATAGGTAGACTTCCCTTTAGCATAGACTTTGTTCCCAATACTTCATATTGCGTCTGTCTTTTAATTTCTTGCAGTACATTTTCTAACGACTCGTTTCGAAATGTATGAGTAATGGTCTGCGCGTTTGATGCGTGACTCACCTGCAAAAAGAAGACGAAAAACAGTAATGTGGTTAGTTTGGTTATTCTTAGTAAGAAATTTAATTTCATTAATGTCTAGATAAGTTTAGGTTAGCGATTTGTTAGTTTAACATAAGTCAAGACTCGTATAACTGAATCGATTTAGTAAAGTTTAGTTATATTCTTTTACGTTCTTAAATCCTCCTCCTTTCTTCATAATCTTTTTATATAAAGTTTTCTATCTTCGGTTAAAGTATAAGAGATATCATTTTGTTCCAGTAAGGTTAGTATGGTAGATAGGTTGTTGTTACGGAATGTTCCTCCGAAAAATTCGATATTAGGGACATCTTTATCGATGATTACGTCGATGTTGTACCAGCGGGAAATTTCTTCCATTACTTCTTTTAATTGTTTTTTCATCAAAGTTGAATTTTCCCTGGATCCAGGCCAGTTCTGTTTCCAGTTCTATAGCTTTTACGGCTATGTTGGAGGCAGCGCAGATGCTCTGTTGTCCTGGGGTTAGGAACTTAGGGGCTAGGGAGCTATTTGTTTTGCTGTATACTTTGACTTTTCCTTCTACCAAAGAAGTTTTAACCTTGCTATTATCATAAGCATTTATATTAAAGGTGGTTCCTAGTACTTCTACGACTTGTGTAGAAGAGTGTACTATAAAAGGCTTATTGCGAGCAGGAGTAACTTCGAAATAAACTTCTCCGCTTATTGAAACCTCTCTTTTGTCGCCTTTGAAGGCAAGGGGATAGGTCATGCTGCTTTCTGCATTTAATTGCACTTTGGTGCCATCAGGAAGGATGACTTTGTAATATCCTCCTCTAGGGGTAGTTATTTGTGCGGAAGTAAGTTCTTCTGTTGATGTTACTTTTTGTCCGTCATTGTACGTTATGGAGTTGGATTCTATGATAATGGCTTCGTGATTATTGTCAAGCGATATGTGTTTGCCGTTTGACAGTCGGATGGTAGCTTTGTTTTGCGCAGGTTTATAATCAACGTTGACGGACTGTTGAGCTGTGGGGGCTGTCTCTTGGTTTCTTCGAATTAATACGGCAATAGTAACCATGATACATAGGCATGCAGCCACGTAACCGACAATCTGAAGGAGTTTAGGGCTATTTATTTTTTGTGGTTTTTCTTCCTGTAGTTTTAAATCTTGCCAAGCGGCGGCAACATTTATGTTTTGCAGAAATCGAAAGGCCTGTTGTTGTTCGGCAGTGTTCAGACATCTGTCGTATAATTCCTTGTTCTTAGGAGATTGGGAAATCCAAGATTTGAGTTCCTTTTCTTCGGTATCCGTAAGATGGTCATTTATTTTCTTACGGATTAGAAAACTTATTCTTGAAACTTCTTCTTGATGATGGTGCATGCTTAGGGCAAATTTTTGCTATTAATACCGCGCCGTCATCAAAAAGTACTCATTCTAAAAGTGATTTTTTTCAATTAAATAGAGTGCGGAAATAAAAATGATAAAGGATTCAGGTTTCAAGGAGCTTCGTAAATGTTTAATAGCTCTTAGTTTATAATTTTTAACGGTTTGAAGGTTTATTTGCAATGCATCGGCGATTTCTTGATTACTTTTACCTTCCAAATATGAAAGAATGATAACTTTTTTCGCTTGATCGGGCAATTTGTTTATTGCATCGTAGAGTTCCCCCATAACTTCTGCATGTATGATACGGTGTAGAGGCGATTCTTCATGCTGAGGAAGATCCGAATAATAGTCTTCTTCTCTTTTGAGGGAACGTTTTAGTGACAGCAGCTTATTTAGTGCAAGTTGCCTTGTGCTTTGGTATAGAGAATTTTTTAGGTGGTCGAGGGATTTAAAAATTTTTTCTCCTTTCCATATTTTCATGAAGGCTTCTTTTGCTATGTCCTCAGCAAGTATTTTGCTGTTGCATATGTTTGATGCATAAAGACATAACCTTGCATAGTATTTGTGAAAAATGTATTCAAAAGCCATCTCGTCCGAAAGAGCAAATCTTTCCAGCAAATAGGTTTCGTTTGCAAACACCTTATTCGAATTCACTTTTCACAAATCGGTATTAAGCTCATAAGTATCTATGAACGAGCAAAGATATCCATTGTCATACAAAGCTAGTACAAAAATCTATAAAATGTTTTTTACTAGCTAATAATTTAAATTTTGGTTTATTTGAGATGGGTGGTGGATAAGCACAGTTGGCGATGCAGTCTTGTGCCGTTTCATCAACCAATAAAAAAGGCTTTGCAGATGCAAAGCCTTTTTATGTTGTAAAGATTTTGTTGTTCTTATCTTAACATGGTGAACACCCAGGTGTCGTCGAATTTGGTAGTACCGTTAGCACCGGTAGTTAAATATCCTTTACCGTCTATAGAGAATGCTACGGCTCCTTCTCTTGAGTTTTGAGGTAAAGCTTGGTGTTTGCTTTCCCATGTTTTGGTTGCAGGATCGTATCTCCAAACGTTACCCATAGCGCCTGACTTTTTGCCACCTACTACGAATCCGTAGTTGCCGATCACGAAAGTAGAAGCGCTTTGACGAGTTAAGTCGTAGCTTAATTCAGTATCTTTCAATGGAGTTTCTTCATTCCAGTTTTGTCCGTCGAAAGAATAGAAGTCTTCAGGGTATTGGTTGTTGTCAAGACCACCGCCTATGTACGCTTTGTTACCAATTACGAAAGCAAAAGCATTCACTCTTTTGTTTTTGAACTCAGAACCTATAGATTCCCAAGTATCGG
The DNA here is from genome assembly GCF_000814685.1 of Sphingobacterium sp. T2. GTDB lineage: Bacteria > Bacteroidota > Bacteroidia > Sphingobacteriales > Sphingobacteriaceae > Sphingobacterium > Sphingobacterium thermophilum. Next base: position 13,935 of record NZ_JXAC01000030.1, on the reverse strand, counting down.
TATTAGGGTCGTATCTGTAGAAGTCTTTCAAGGTTTTTTGGGTTTTGGTAGCTCCAAGACCTACATAGGCGTAGTTGCCAAGGGTGAAGGCTACCGCACCGTAACGTGCTTCAGCATTCGCTGGCAAGGAGGCTACCTGAGTCCAGGTATTTGTTTCAGGGTCGTATTTGTAGAAGTCTTTCAACACGTCAGTACCATCATAACCAAGACCGATGTATCCTTTGCCATTGATAGCAAAGCCTACAGCGCCGTTACGAGGTGCTCCCGGAAAATCAGCTATACGAGTCCAAATGTTATTTTTGAATGACCACGCATCGTTTGTTCTTTCGTTTGTCGAAAGAATTCCAGTAGCCAAATATCCGGTATTGTCAATTTGGAAAGAAGCTGCAGCACTTCTAGGATCACCATCGAATGCCGATGCTTTTACCCATTCTGTAGGACCATCATCTGTAGTATCATCCTCGTCCTTCTTACAAGAGTTGAATGCTGATAACGTAAACGCACAGGCTAAAATAATACATAGCCAACTTTTCTTGTTCATAAATTATTTGAATTTAGTATATACAATATTTAACTTAATCTTAGGTTTGCCGTTTTCTGTTGCTATTTTAAAAGTATTTACGGAGTTATACAAACTTGACGACGAAGTTGTGATTAATAACTCTGTATCAAGATATCGGTTTGTGTTCACATACTTGACATAATCTATCAGGTTGAACACATATTTTCCCGGTTCTCCGAATTCCGTTCCCTTGATGAAGTTTACCTGTTGTGCGGCATTGCTGAATGGTGAAGGTACATACGATGTAGGTATGCCGTTTTTGTTTAGCACCATCAGCATCAAGGATGTCGGCACCGGGAATTTGCCGTAATTTACGGATTCTGTCTCAATGATGAGTTCAGCTTTGTTGATCCCTATGTTTTCATTTTCCATAAACTGGTTTAATGAAGGGATACTGATTTTTGTTGCCAAGCCCGTTCCGGACTGCACGTACAGATTATTGTTAGTAGCTTGTGCCGGCAACACATTGTTTGTTTCGTTTAAGGTAGCGAACAATGTTCCTGTACGGTCGTATTCTATGTTGTTATAACGATAGCTTACTGTGGCCGTAGAAAGGACTTTTTTGTCATATACTTTGAAGCCGTCCGAACCTACATACGAATAATTGATATTGATGTACACGGTGTCGTTAAGGCTAGGATGGCGGTATTATTTTCATCCGGTACGACCACTATACCTTTCAGATATTCTTGGAAAGCATCGTTTGTTGAAACTTCGTATTCATTGGAAACGATTTTGTTCAAAAAGATTCTTTCCCAAAAGTTGTAATCCAAATCTATACTGAAAGAGTCTACCGAATTGACGAAAGGTTTGAAGGTGCCGTTACCTATAGGTGTATTTTCGTAGTTGAATTTTTTGTAATTGAAAATAGTAGGGCCCGACACATAGAATGGTGCTTTGTAGTTGTCTATATCACCCAAAATATTCTCTGTTGTCAACGTTTGTGACAGCTTATGAATGTAGAATGTCTGATTTTGGGTGGTGTCGCCATAGTAATATTTTTCTGCTGTAGGCTTGAAATAAATATTCGCCGATTCAAACTGTGCTCCTGTAGGAAGACTGTGTATGAACGACTCAAAGGTAATCTGGAAATAGGCTGTGGATTTTATGGAGCCTAATCCGTCGTATTGGGTTTTACCGATCAAAACAGCTCCCGTATTTGCGGATGGGAGATAATTCATCTGATAGCTTGAGGCATATACCGTGAAAGAGTCTATGCGAGTCACAGAGATATCTTCCATGGGACTGTTTAGGGCTATGCTCATATCTTTGTTACATGCCGTGAAAGATATGCCGATAAGAATTAAAGCTAATAGGTTAAAATATGTTGTTCGTAATAATTGCCTCATATATATTCGTTGCTAAGCAAATTTAAGTAATACCTGCGGGATAATCTGTTATAATATGTTAAATCTGCTCCCGGCAAGTATGCCGTGCAAATCTAATAATTTAATTCCGTTTTGAAACTGTTAAAAAACCATAAAATCGCTCTTGTTAAATACGTGAGGGATAAAGGTTTTGCTACAAAAGAGTAGCTATTTTAGAGGATTATGTTGAAATCCCGCCCTAATAGCTGAAATATTTTGTTAACTTCATCATATGAAAGCTCTTTTAATTATCGACGTTCAGAACGATTTTCTTCCTGGCGGTGCTTTGGCTGTTCCACATGGGGATGAAGTGATAAATTATATAAACAGAATCCAAAGCAACTATGAGGTGGTGATCGCAACACAGGATTGGCATCCTGCCAACCACAAGAGCTTTGCTTCTCAGCACCGAGGGTATAAGGTGTTTGATACCATTACTTTCAACCACGTAGAACAGGTGCTTTGGCCTGACCATTGTGTACAGCAAACCGTAGGAGCGGAGCTATCTTCGTCTTTAAATACCCATCATATCCAAGCAATCTTTCGTAAAGGTATAGATGTTAATGTAGATAGCTATAGTGGTTTTTTCGACAACAATAAGATGAGAAATACGGGATTGCATGGCTTTCTACAGGATAAAGGAGTGAGTGAAGTACATGTTTGTGGCCTTGCTGCCGACTTCTGCGTACATTTTACAGCTATGGATGCCTTGGAGCTTGGCTATAAGACTGCGGTGGTTTCTAAAGCTACCAAAGCCATAGACAAAGATGCCTACATGAAGAAGAAAGAATTCTTTCTACAACGTGGTGGAATCTTTATCTAACGCTGTTCTTCCCGCCGAAGCGGCGTAGGTTATACGTGAAAGAAAGCAGGAAGTAGCGGTTTAGCGTATTGGAAATGACGTTGGAAATGTTGTTTTCCGTCACCCTGCGGCTTACATTCTGCGCCTTGTTGAGCAGATCGAACCCCTTGAGGGTGAGCTCTCCATTGCTACGCTTGAAGATCTTTTTACCTATGGAAGCGTTCAGCAGTGTTGTTTCAATACTTGGGTAGTTAAGCATACCGCCATTGCTTATGTAGACGAGGTTGGAGCCTATGATCCAGCTTTTAATAGGTTCTAGCGAGATGTTGGTACTCAAGCGTTGATTGATTACATGATATCTTTCGGTTTGGGTGATGACGTTGGAGGTGATACGTCCGTCTATATGGTAATTCAGGCCTATGATATATCTTTTCGAGAATTTGGAGTTAATACCTATACTTTGCCCGTAACCGAATGTTTTGTTACTGATGGGCACGTCGTTCAGTTCGGCCAGCTCATTGTTGAGATAAAGTCGGGTATTGGCATTAAAGTTTATTTTCAGTTTTTCTATAGGGAATCCCAAGCTGTTGTTGAGACGGAAGGAGTAGGCACCGTCGGCATTCACCGGCCTCAAGTATTGTCCTCCGGCTCCCAGACGTATATTATCCAGAATATAGACGCTGGAATCCGTAAGAAATATACTGTTGATGATTTTGTCTTGAATATATTCGAAGGCAAGGTTTGTGGTCAGCGAACGTCCGCTTTGCCTGTCTATCGCTTTGTATTGTAGTCTTACGGTATGTGCGTATTCTTGGTCTAGGTTTGGGTTTCCATTGGTGATGCGCAATTCATTCTGGTTGTTGATGAAATCTTGCAGCTGCGCAATAGAAGGTGTATTTGTCTGGGTGTTGTAGGTCAGTTCTAAACTTTTGTTGTTTTTGAACTTAAAATTTGCCGACACCGCGGGCAAGATGCTATTGAAGTCGGCCACTGTCTTTATGCTGTAGGGCACGATGCGGTCATTGTTGCGGATACCGTGCTGGTATTGCAGGCCGATTTGAATGCGCAAAGAATCTTTGATGGCGTAGATGTAAGATAGTCCTGCATTGTGATAGTTGTAATCATTTCTGAACTCGTTAGAAAGTCTTTCTCTAAGTTCTCCCAGCTGTCCGGTTTCGGCGAGGTATTCGAAGGTCTCCTTGTTGGAATAAGAGGCTGTATTGCGAAAACCATATTGCAGTTGCAATCTGCTGTGGGCAGAGAGATTCTCTGTAAATGCTATTCTATTGTTGAAGCCGCTACCGTAGCCGTTGGTGACACTTTTATTGTTGTTAGTATCCACGCGGTTCAGTTCTGCATTTTTGAAGTATTCGGTGATGGCGAGGTTAAGTCCGTCGGCATTGTTGGAGCTTTTGTTGCCGCTGAGTGTTACGGTCATCGTGCGACCTTTCTTTTTGAAGCGGTGCATAAAGGTCAGTGACCCTCCGAAAGAGAAATTGTCGTTGTAGCTGTCGGATGAGCGGTCCGAATTGTTTATGGGCATATTACCGTCTTTAATGGTATTGAACTGCGTGGCGACCTCTCTATTGCTGCTGGTATATTTTATGTTTGGCGTAAAGTCGATGCGGTTCAAGGAGTCTATGTTCCACTTCACGCGTGCGCCAAAGTCGTGGTTCTGGTTGTGAATGTCTGAGCGGTTCTGTTGATGGCGAAACTGGTTGGCCTGCTTTTCCGACAGGTATTCTATGTTGGACAAGGTGTTTGTCACCGTCGAGGTGGAGTTGAAGTTGTAGTCGGCGCTGACCTCCATATTTTGTTTTGGGAGAGTGTTACTGTAGTTGACGGCAGCAGCATAGGTTTCGGAAAGCCCTCGGTCCGTGTTGTTGTTGCCGCGGCGAGCGCCACCTCTGCCTTGTTCGGCGAAGTTGGTTTCGTTGATGTTGTTGGCAAGGAGGTTGAAGGCTATTTTTTTGTCTCCATTAAAGCGGTTTGTTGAGGAGTTTATGGAGAATTTATCGCTATCGCCTTTGCTTATCGAAGATTTTCCGAAATAACCTCTTTTTTTATCTGGTTTGGTAACGATGTTGATAACCTTGTTTCTTTTGCCGTCGTCGAATCCCGAAAAGCGTGCTTGTTCGGACTTTTCGTCTATCAGCTGGATTTTGGTCGATAATTATCTGCCGGTAGAGTTTTTAATGCTATTTTAGGATCTGTACTAAAAAACTCTTTGCCATCTACGATGATGCGAGTTACGGGTTCGCCATGAGCAGTGACATTGCCGTCTTCGTCGATCATTACTCCCGGGATTTGGGAGACTACCTCATCAGCATCCGCAAAATCGCGGGTTTGGAAATTTTTCGTATCATATTCCAAGGTGTCGCCCTTCATGAGAATGGTGGAAGGAGGGTTGATGACCACCTCTTCGATGGCGATGTTACCGGAAGTCAGCTGTATAGTCAATGGTGATGCCTGCTTGGCTACAGCTTTCACCAAGGTAAAGAAAGGCTGGTAGCCAATGGCTGTAACATGAAGCGTATAATTGCCCTCTTTGATATTCTGGAATACAAAATGTCCCTTCTTATCGGATACGGTGGTCTTGAGTACAGTGCTGTCTTGACCTGCGGAAGTAAGTTTCAGGGTGGCTCCCGGTACGATATTTTCATTAGACAGTACGGTCCCGCTTATGCTTACCTGTGCATTAAGTTCTAAATGTAAACATAGAAAGAATAAAATAGGTATTAGGTTTAGTTTAATAAAGGGTTTCACCGTTAGCTATCAGATATATAATACAATTATAGTTTAAAGTTATCATACTTCAAACTTATTCCCAAAATGAATATATTTGCTACATCGTTCACGTTTATATGAAAAGTTCCTTATTGAGCAGAAAAGAGAAGATTTTGGAAGCGGCTTTAGCTTTATTTGCAGAGAATGGGTATGCTGACACATCTACCAAAGAAATTGCAAATCAGGCTGGTGTTTCTGAAGCTTTAATTTTCAAGCATTTTGGTAATAAGGATTCTTTGCTAGCACATCTTATCAAATCCGGATATAGACGTGTGTTGCAACATCATCGCGGTATGATGACCTATAAAAATGCAAAGGACTTTCTGCGTAACATGATTTTCCTGCCTAGCAAGCTGGTAGCGGAAGAACCTTTGTTCTGGAAATTACAAGAGAGACTTTCCCACATTCCTTTCTCTAGGCAGCAGCATGAACAGTTTATGAAGCCCGTACACCCTATTATTATCCGCGCATTTAAGGAATTGGGATATGAAGATCCTGAAATTGAGGCCGAATTTTTGCTGTTGGTGATCGATATGCTGTGGAAGAAAGAAGCTTCCGGGGAAATTGATAACTCGCTGGATCTTGCTCTTCTTCTAGAAAAGAAATACCAATTGGATTGATGCGTTTTTTTGCGTCTTTTGTTGTGGAATTTGCAAAATCATTGGTGTTCTGCAAATATTATTCTATTTTCGTATTAATTATACATTAAAATCGATTTCATCATGCTGAAACCTATTTTAGCTTTTTCACTTGCTATTTTAAGCTCTTTAGGAGTTTATGCGCAGAAAAAACCGGATTTTGTGACTTTTATTAACAGTCAGCACAAATGGGTTGATTCTGTTTTTAACAGTCTGACACCAAGAGAACGTATTGCTCAATTGTTTCTGGTGCGTGCACATACCGATTTGGGCCAAAAGTATATTGACTCTGTGAAGAATGTCATCGCAAAAGAGCAGCTTGGGGGATTGGTGGTATTCCAGGGAGGTCCTGTGCGTCACGTCGATATGATTAATCAATATCAAAAGGTTTCTAAAGTTCCTTTATTAGTTACTATCGACGGAGAATGGGGCTTAGGAATGCGTCTTCCGGATTCTACCCTTTCTTTCCCTTATCAAATGACATTGGGTGCTTTGCAGGACAACTCCATGCTGTACGATATGGGGCGAGAGGTAGCCAAAGATTTTCGTCGTATGGGTATCCATTTCAACTTTGCCCCTACGGTAGATATAAACAACAATCCTAAGAATCCTGTTATTGGCTTTCGCTCTTTTGGAGATAACAAGGAAAATGTTGCCTTGAAATCGGCGGCGTATATGAAAGGGATGATCGATGGAGGAGTGTTGGCTTCTATCAAGCATTTTCCTGGTCACGGCGATACGGATGTGGATTCACATCACGACCTGCCTGTGCTGAACTTCACGAAAGAGCGTCTGGAAAGCTTGGAGTTATATCCTTTCCGTGAGCTTATCAATCAAGGTGCTACGGCAGTGATGGTCGGCCACATGTTTATCCCTGCGTTGGATAACACTCCGAATATGCCTTCTTCTATATCGAAGAAAGTAGTTACTGACCTTCTGCGCAAACAGTTAGGATTCAAAGGTCTTACTGTTACCGATGCAATGAACATGAAAGGGGTAACCAAGTTTTTCCCTAACGGAGAAGGTGATATTTTAGCTATTGAGGCTGGTCACGACTTGTTGGAACTTTCGGAAAACAGCGGTCGCGCCATAGAGCTTGTAGAAAAATCTATCAAGAGTGGTCGTCTGAAGCAAGCAGATATTGATGCACGTGTAAAGCGTGTGTTGGCAGCCAAACTATGGCTAGGCTTGGATAACTACAGAGACGCTAATCGCAACAACCTTATTACCGACGTAAACCGTCCAGAAACAAAGTCTCTGATCCAACGTATGGCAGACGCTTCAGTAACTTTGCTGAAATCTAATAAACGTATTCACGCTTTCAATCCTAAAGTGGAGACAGCCATAGTGTCTGTAGGTATTAACAAAGCACAAGATTTCGAAAAAGGCATGGCTGCACGTCTTACTAATGCAAAAAATTATTATATTACAGGTAAAGAAAGCGAAGAGCAGCTCAAAGATCTTATAAAAGAGATCAGAGCGCATAACCAGATCATTTTGGCTGTGCATGACAACCGTTCACGTCCAAGACCTACATTAGACTTCTCGGAAGGTGTGAAGGAATTTATCCATAAGATAGCAGGAAGACGTACCATCACAGTCATGTTGACCAATCCTTATGCTTTGACATCGGTAAATGTGGATCGCAGTGCGTCCATCATTATGGGCTATCAAAATGAAGATTTCATGCAACGCGCCGCCGTAAAAGTGATCTTTAAAGATATTAAAACCAAAGGGAAGTTACCGGTCACAATAAATAAGACATATACTTTCGGAAAAGGTCTTTAATTTCCTATGAAAAACACTCTGTTTTTGAGCTAAGCTGAATAAGCTTAGCTTTTTTTTTTCGTTATTATAATCCTAACTTAGTCAACAATTATAAACTAATATCGGTATATATGGCATCAGAACAGATTTCTGTGTTTGACATGTTCAAAATTGGGATTGGTCCTTCAAGTTCACATACGCTGGGACCATGGCGGGCGGCAGAACGTTTTATTCAGAAACTGAGAAGTATTTCAGTCCTACAGGCAGTAGAGCAAATCACAATCCTATTATATGGTTCCTTGGCCAAAACAGGGATTGGTCACGGAACCGATATTGCGGTGTTGTTAGGATTAAGCGGGGATGATCCCGTTACTTTCGATGTGAATCAGGTTATTCCGAAGGTAGAACAGATTAAATCATCCAATATATTACATCTAGGAGGGGAGAAATATATCCCTTTCAGCTATGCCGATCAACTTTTGTTTTTATATGACCAGAGCTTGCCTTTTCATCCTAATGCGGTGACCTTTCAAGCCTTTCTCGAAAATGGAAAGGCCATCAGTGAGACTTACTATTCTATAGGAGGAGGTTTTGTTGTGCAGGATAACGATACGGAAACGGTGTTGAAGGAGGTTGACCTTCCATTTCCTATAGATACGGCCCAGCAGCTGATATCGGCCTGTATGCGTACGGGACTGAAAATTTCAGAGCTGGTTTTGGAGAATGAGCTGGCCTGGCGTCCGGAGGAGGAAACGAGAAAAGGGATTCTGGATATTTTCAGGGTCATCAAAGAATGTATTTATAAAGGATCTCACACCGAAGGTGTGCTTCCCGGAGGATTGAACGTGGAGCGTAGGGCTGCACGTCTCAACAAGCGTATGCTGAAAGGTCGCACATATAGCGACTATGATTCGTGGGTGGAGGCTTTACGTGCCGGAGGAAAAGATTTCGGTTATATCTTGGACTGTGTGAGTTGCTTTGCTCTGGCCGTGAATGAGGAGAATGCTTCCTTCGGTAGGGTGGTGACGGCTCCTACCAACGGGGCGTCGGGAGTTATACCTGCCGTACTTCAATACTACATCACGTTTCATGATGCATACAGGGAGGAAAAGATTATCCAATTTATTGCTACAGCATCGGAGATAGGCTCAATCTTCAAGAAGGGAGCCACCATTTCTGCGGCGATGGGAGGCTGTCAGGCTGAGATAGGTGTTTCATCGGCTATGGCGGCCGGTGCATTGACCGAGTGTTTGGGAGGGTCGCAGAGACAGGTGCTTATGGCAGCCGAGATTGCTATGGAACATCATCTGGGATTGACTTGTGATCCTATTGGAGGCTTGGTACAGGTTCCTTGCATCGAGCGTAATACCATGGGAGCCATCAAGGCTATTACGGCGGCACAGCTGGCCCTGCAGTCCAATCCGGATAAGGCTAAGGTGAGCTTGGATGCGGTGGTAAGTACTATGTGGGAAACGGCGCAGGACATGAATGTGAAATATAAAGAGACTGCAGACGGTGGATTGGCGGTGAAAGTGCCGCTAAGCTTGCCGGAATGTTAAAGAAGATAAAATCAGGCCCTTGCTTTTCCATGCAAGGGTTTTTTGTTTACCTTTGTTTTAAGTATGAAGTACTGCTCTATAGCTTCCGGATCGAATGGAAATTGTTACTATGTGGCTAAAGGCGACGATGCTGTCTTGATTGATGTGGGTATCAACAGAAAGCATGTGGAGTTGCGTATGGCAAGAGCAGGCATTGATCCGAGGAGTGTGAAGGCAATCTTCATTACCCATGAGCATACCGACCATATTCGAGGGCTTATGGTCTTCTCTAAGCGGTATCAGGTCCCAATATATCTAACCCGAGGGACCTACGAGGGAGCGCGTCTTCCTCTGCCTAGCCACCTTGTTCATTTCATTCAGCCGGATGACCGTATTAAGGTGGGAGAGCTCACCGTGTTGGGAATTCCAAAGTATCATGACGCTAAGGAGCCTTGCAGCTTTGTCGTTACAGACGGCAAGGTCAATATCAGTATTATGACGGATTTGGGAAGAGGATGTGACAATGTCAAACATGTCATCCAGCATTCGGACGTGTTGCTTCTGGAGAGCAACTACGATACGGAGATGCTTCTCAGCGGGCCTTATCCTTACTATTTGAAGAATAGGATTCGTGGAGGATGGGGACACCTTTCCAATGCGGAAGCACTACAGGTGTTTGTGGAAAATAAAACAATCCAGACTGAAACATCTGATTTTGGGACACCTGTCTGGAGAAAACAATACGGTGGAGCTTGTAAAGTCTGTTTTCCGTCCTCACTGTAAAGGGATAGCGCTGTCGGTGGCTCGCCGCACGGAAGAGAGTCCGCTCTTTTACCTTGCAGAAGAAGAAATCAAAGTCATTTCTCCGATAGTATTTGAACAAACGACTTTGATTTATGAGGAAATAAGTTTTTACTCCAGTTCCATGTGAAATAGGTCAGCTAGATGACCTTTAAGTTTTTCTTTTACCTCTTCGATATTGAGCTTATGTCCCAATTCACGTTCCATGGAGGTGACATCTTTGTCTTCAATGCCGCAAGGGATAATGTTTTTGAAGTAGGAAAGGTCGGCATTGACGTTGAATGCAAAACCATGCATGGTTACCCAGCGTGAGGCACGTACTCCCATAGCACATATTTTGCGAGCGTTATCTTTATAGGCATCCAACCAAACGCCGGTGTAGCCGTCATATCTTCCTGCTTCAATACCATAATCGGCTAAGGTCAGAATAATCGCTTCTTCCAAGGTGCGTAGGTACAGATGTATGTCAGTGAAAAAGTTGTCCAAGTCCAAGATAGGATATCCTACAATCTGACCGGGCCCATGGTAAGTAATATCTCCTCCACGGTTTATCTTGTAGAAGGTAGCATTCTTCTCTTTCAATCCCTGTTCGTCCAGCAACAGATATTCTTCATGTCCACTTTTTCCCAAGGTGTACACATGGGGATGCTCCGTGAAGATAAGATAGTTGGGAGTAGGATGGTTGGTGTTATTTGTTCTGTTATCTTGTTTTATGGCTAATGTTTCAGCGAAGATCTTTTCCTGTCTGTCCCACGCTTCTTTGTAATCTACTAATCCCCAGTCTATGAATTTAACTTTTTTGTTCATCTCTATATGCTGTAGGCTTTATGCATTATGCTATTAGCCTTTTAATTTTTTACTTCAATTAAATACGTTTTAATATATTGATTTCTACAGCTATTTTATCATGAATTTCTTTGGTATAATTTATAATTCATGTGCTGCACTAAGCATGACTGTAGAAACCTAGCTAGTCTCAAAATGCTTTAACGTCAGTGCGTGTACCTTTTGCCTTCCCTTATATTTTTTTAAGTTCCCCATCGCTTGATGCTTAAAGTTTAAAGCCCACGGCTTATAACTGTCTAATAAAGCAAATTATTATAAGGATAACGTGCATTATGCATCTTGGACACGATCTCATATAGGGTATCCCGAAATTCGTCAATATTTGTTTTGTTTGTTGCTGAGAGGAATATCGCAGGAGATGAGTTTTTCGCCATCCACGATTTTTTGAAGCCCTCCAATGTTGTTGTTCTCTCTTCGCCGTTGTTGTCGACCTCTACAGCAGGTTTGTATGCATCAATTTTGTTGAATACCGTGATGGTAGGTTTGTCCAAGGCATTGATATCTTTGAGAGTTTCGTTTACAGCACGGATATGATCCTCAAAGCTTGGATGGGAGATGTCTACTACATGTATCAGCACGTCAGCTTCGCGCACCTCATCCAAAGTGGATTTAAAGGATTCCACTAAGTGGTGTGGCAGTTTGCGGATAAATCCTACCGTGTCAGAGATCAGGAAAGGCAGGTTGTCTATTACCACTTTCCTTACGGTAGTATCTAGGGTGGCGAAAAGTTTATTTTCTATATACACATCCGCTTTGGAAAGCATGTTGAGGATGGTAGATTTTCCTACGTTGGTATATCCTACCAATGCTACACGGATTAGTTCACCACGATTTTTGCGTTGGGTAGCATTCTGTTTATCTATCGCTTTAAGCTTTTCTTTCAGTAAAGCGATTTTATCTAAGATTATACGTCTATCCGTTTCGATTTGTGTTTCTCCCGGACCACGCATACCTATACCTCCACGTTGGCGTTCCAAGTGGGTCCACATGCGTGTCAGTCGAGGATAGAGGTATTGGAGCTGAGCCAGCTCTACTTGTGTTTTTGCCTGTGCCGTTTTGGCGTGTTTGGCGAAAATGTCGAGAATAAGATTAGAGCGGTCCAATATTTTGCGTTTCAGCTCACGTTCGATATTGCGCAGCTGCGAAGGAGTAAGCTCATCGTCGAAGATTATCATATCTACTTCTTCCGCTTCTGCGTATTCGCGGATTTCGTCCAACTTACCTTTTCCTACGAAGGTAGCATGTTCGGGCTTTGGCAGTTTCTGGGTAAAAACCTTCACCGTTTGGGCACCGGCGGTCCTTACCAGGAACTCCAATTCTGTAAGGTAATCCTGTGCTATCTGGTCTGTAATGTCGGGTGTAACCACCGAAACCAGAATAGCGGTTTCTTGCTTAGGAGCTGTATCTATAAGTTTGAATCTTTTTGCCATAAAATGTGTTTTGCAAAGTTGTTAAATAGCTTGATATTCTGAGGTCAGCTATTCTAAAACAACATTTGACAAAGGTAAAAGTTTTTCTACGAAATCTTATCCCACGATATTCCTGAATTATGCTGGTTGAGGTAATTGAGCAGCAGTCTGTTTTCCGGCAGGGATAGGGTAGGGTCTTTTTTGAAGATGTCGATGACGGTGTTGCGAGCTTCGTGAAGGATGTTTTGATCCTGTGTAAGGTCCGCAATTTTCATGTTGAGCACGCCGGACTGTTGGGTGCCCGAGATGTCGCCGGGACCACGAAGGGCCAAATCCACTTCGGCGATTTCAAAGCCGTCGTTGGTACGCACCATAGTTTCTATGCGTGTGCGTCCTTCTTTGCTGAGCTTGTCTCCCGACATCAGGATGCAGTATGACTGTTCGGCCCCGCGACCTACACGACCCCGCAGCTGATGGAGTTGAGACAGTCCGAAACGTTCGGCATTTTCGATAATCATCACTGTGGCGTTCGGCACGTTGACGCCCACTTCGATGACTGTGGTGGCTACCATGATCTGTGTTTCTCCCTTCACGAAGCGTTGCATCTCGAAATCCTTGTCCTTGACCGGCATTTTGCCATGTACAATGCTGATTTTGTATTGAGGTAGCGGAAACTCCCTCTGAAGGTTTTCTAGTCCTGCTTCCAAGTATAGCAGGTCCATCTTTTCGCTTTCTTTGATTAAAGGGTAAACAATATATACCTGTCGTCCTTTGGCTATTTCCTGTCGCATGAAGCCGAAGACCCGCAGTCGTTGGTTTTCGGAGAAATGTATGGTTTTAATGGGTTTGCGTCCTGCCGGCAGCTCATCGATGACCGAAATGTCGAGGTCGCCATACAAGGTCATGGCCAGAGTCCGTGGTATAGGTGTAGCGGTCATGACCAGCATGTGCGGAGGAATGCTGTTTTTGCGCCAGAGCTTGGCACGTTGTTCTACGCCGAAGCGATGTTGTTCGTCGATGACGACGAAGCCTATATTTTTGAATTTGACCTTATCTTCAATGAGGGCGTGTGTTCCTATTAGAATATCTAAGGTTCCGTCTTCCAGCTCTTGGTGTATGATACGGCGTTCTTTGGCGGAGGTAGACCCGGTCAACAGTTTGATGTTGCAGATATCATTACCCAAGAGTTCTTTGAGGCCGTTATAATGCTGGGTAGCAAGAATTTCAGTCGGTGCCATCATGCAGGCCTGACGCTAGCCATTGTCTACGGCCAGACAGCATACTCATCAAACGGCGACTGACCCATGTTTTCGCGGAACCGACATCTCCCTGCAGCTCGAGGTCGGCTTGTCTGTCGCTCCCGTTATTTGGTTGTCTGTCCTTTATTTTCCTTGATTACTCGTTTTTGTGCACTGGTC